>JAYBEF010000038.1:0-96723 GCA_037277825.1 Collinsella sp. | reverse complement strand
TGTGGCTCTTGACAGCGGATTGGGTCATATGAGCGAAAACGCCCCTAAGCGAGCAAGGTGACGTGAAAGAGGAGGGAAGCGTACTTTTGTACGCGACCGACGATTGAACGTCAGATTGCCGCTTGGGGGCGTTTGCAGCGTCGAGCTGTTACGCGGTTTGGTAAAACCGCGTAACCCTAAAGCTCTAATTCATTCAAACGGAGGATCGCAACAATATAGATCTTGAGCGCCTGCTTGAGCTGTTCCTCGTTGGCGCACTCGTTGGGGCCGTGCATCTGGCCGCCCCATGCGGGCAGCTCCAGGCCGGTCTCCTCGGGGCCAAACGAGACGGCGCGGGCAAAGTTGCGCGCGTACGTGCCGCCGCCCATGGCAAAGGGCTCGGCATGCTTGCCGGTGAACTCGTTATAGGTATCGATAAGCGCCTTCACGGCCGGATCGTCGGCAGACACCGAGAACGGCACCTTCGCACGACCCACACGGCACGTCACGCCAAAACGGCCCACGAGCGGCTCGAGCTGCTCGCGGATGGTATCGGCACTCGTGCTGTCGGGGAAGCGCACGTCGATGACCTGCTCGATATGGCCATCCGCCACACGGATGACGCCAGCGTTGCAGGTAAGCGGGCCAAACGCTGGGCTCGTCGCGTCGATACCCAGGCCGCGACCATAGGCATCCGCATGCACAAAGGCCAGGAACTTGACGAACTCGTGCTCGGCAGGCGTCAGCAGGCGCTCGTCGCGTGCACCAAACGCGTCCTCGGCCTCGCGCAGATACGACACGATCAGGCCGACGGCATTGATCGTCCCCTCGGGCATCGAGGCGTGACCGCCAATACCGTGGGCGAAAATCTGCACATGACCATTGTCGAGAGCCGTGATCTCCAGGCGGTCAGCATTCTCGACCGGCGCCGGCAGCTCATCGGCGGCAATCGCGAGCTCGCAGATAGACTGCGACGGAATGGCGTTGCTCGCCTCGGCACCGCTCCAGGACACAATGCGCCCGCCGTCGATCTTGGGGCTCACGAACGTCGCCCCAAACTGGCCCTTCTCAGCATTGCAGACCGGGAACTCGGCATCGGGCGTAAACAAAAAGTCGGGGTCTGCGTTGTTCTCCAGATAATGGTGAACGTCGGACATGCCCACTTCCTCATCGCAGCCCAGCAGCGCGCGGAAGGTGTAGCGCGGAACAATGCCGTGCTTGAGCAAGTAGGCGCCGGCGTAGAGTGACAATACCGCCGGGCCCTTGTCGTCAATCACGCCGCGACCGAGCAGCCAGCCCTCGCGGCGCTCCATGGTGAACGGGTCGGTGTTCCAGCCAGGGCCGGCGGGAACCACGTCCACGTGGCAGATAGTCGCGAGCTGTTTGTCGCCGCGGCCCGGGATATCGGCGATTCCCACATAGCCCTCGTCGTCGCTCGTCTGATAGCCGAGCTTCTGCGCGATGCCGAGCGCGCAATCGAGCGCGTCACGGACCGGGCGGCCAAACGGCGCGCCGGGCTCCGCATCGGCAGAAACTGCCACGGACGGATAACTCACCAGCTGCTCGATATCGGCGACGACATCCTCCCAGACCTCGTCGACATACTCGGCAACGCTCTGCTCCACCTGATTCATGGACGACCTCCTTACCAATGAGCGGCGAGCGTGCCCGCCCCTCACATCAAATACCTATATAGCGAAAAGTTTAGCAAGCTCGGCCGCCGAGTGCACCACTGCATCGGCACCCGCCGCCTCGTGCTCGCCCGGCGCCGCCGCGCCCGAATAGATACCAATGCACGGCACGCTCATCGCGTGCGCGCCCTCGACGTCGTTAAAGCGATCGCCGATCATCACGGCATCGCCCGCGGCCGCACCCAAGGCCGCCAACGCGTCGCGGACCGAATCGGCCTTGGTCTCGCGCCCCTGCGGCGGATTCATGCCAACCACCGCCTCAAACTGAGAAAGTCCCAGCTCTCCCACCATGTCAACGCACTTTGCCTCCATGCGCGACGTCGCCACGGCCAAGCGCTTGCCCTGGGCGACCAACCCATCCAGCAGCTCGGGGATCCCGTCAAACACGGGATACTCCTCCGGTCCCAGCTCGTCAAAAAAGGCGCGGTACTCGTCGGCCACCACAAGCGACTCCTCGCGGGAGAAGCCATAAAAGTCGTGAAAACTCTTCCACAGGGGCGGCCCGATCATGCGACGCAGGTCACCCATCTGCGCCTCCGAAAACCCGCGTGCAGCCAGCGTCTTGCGCGTCGAGGTCATCACCGCCCGACCCGTATCGGCCACCGTGCCATCAAAATCAAACAGCACGACCGGCCGTTTGCATATCTCCAGCGCCTCCATCGGCATCCCTCTTCCCCAGTTGACGATTTCCACACCGACTCTTCAAACTGTTGACTATTCAACAATTGAACCTAGAAATGTGGAACGACTCCACTATACTTGTCGCACTTTGCTCTCAGAAGGCGGCGCCGTCGCGCCCCAACGAAAGGTGCAATTATGTCTTTTGCCATCATAACCGACTCCACGTCGGACATCTCCCCCGCCCGCGCCCAAGAGCTCGGCATTTACGTGATTCCGCTGCATGTGATTATCGAGGGCGAGGACCTGCTCGACCAGGTGCAGATTACCGCCCAAGAGTACGTCGCCCGCATGGCCGGCTCCGAGCAGCTGCCGCACACCTCGCAGCCGAGTGCCGGCGAGTTCAAGGAACTCTTTGACCGCGTGCGCGCCGACGGCCACGATAGCGCCATCTTTATCTCGCTGTGCAGCGAGTGGTCCGCCTGCTACGCCAACGCCAGCCTGACGGCCGAGACGCACGAGCTCGACGTGCGCTGCATCGACTCGCGCACCGGCTCGGGCGCCGAGGGCCTGCTGGTGGAGTACGCGCTGGCCATGCGCGAGGACGGCCGCAGCCTGGACGAGACCGAGGCGCAGATCCGCGCGACGCTGCCCGACGCCCACCTGCTGCTGATTCCCCGCACGCTCGAGAATCTCGTTAAGAACGGCCGCGCGCCCAAGCTCGCCGGCCAGCTCACGCAAATGCTCAACATTCGCCTGGCCGTTTCGCCGGAGTGGAAATCGGGCGAGATCAAGGCCATAAAAAAGGGCCGCGGTGCCAAGCGCATCGTTACCAACACCATGGCCGATTGCCTCGCATTTTTGGCCGAGTATCCGGGCTCCAGCGTGCGCGTGCTCACGACCGGCGCCGCCGAGGAGCAGGAGCTTGTCAACGAGGCACTCGCGGGTCAGGATTACGTAGACGCCGGCACCGGCCCCATCGGCTGCACCATCGCCACCCACGTAGGCGTCGACGCCATCGCCATCAGCTACTGCCCCCGCTACCAGCCAACTCACTAGGGACGCCCACATCAGTTGCGGTGGAATAGGGACTGTTTTTGGCTTATTAGCCGCCAATCAATCCCTATTCCACCGCAACTTAGAAATCGGCAATCAGCCCTGCGGACCCTGGAACAGCTCCTCATGAGAGCCCATTCTGACCAGCCGGATCACAGGATTAGTCTTATGCGGCAAGTAGAGAACGACCACGTCGACCAAGCCATCGGATAGATGGAAATCGATGTGGCCGTTGTAGTTGCCGCCCGGGTTTGAAAGCTCATTGGCGCCATATTCCGCGGGAAGCGAGCCGTGAGCTGCAAGCTCTGCGACCGCCGCCCTAAACTCGGTTTTTAGCTGCGGATGGATGCGCATCGTCCGTTTGTAATCCGCCTTAAACTGAGCCTCGACTTTAATCTCAAACATCGCTAGTCCTCATCGAGGAACGATATAAGCTCATCAGCGTTATTGAATGACGGGCTGTCGTCCGTCAAAATCCCCAACTCATGAGCCTCGGCGATCACCATGGCGCGTCTCGTCGCCTCGTTGGGCACCTCTGCCCTTCCTACGATCTCAAAAGGAATCTTTCGCTGATTTACCAGCTGCCGAACAGCAAGGTTGAGATACGAATTGAGACTTAGACCAACCGTATCCAAGAACTCAGTCGCCTGCTCCTTGAGCCCCTCTTCGATGCGAACCGTCGTAGGCTTAACCGTTGCAGTGGACATACGCGACCTCCTCGCCTCGTCTTTTGCATCAGTATACCCAATTTAGATGGCAGACTGATGTTAAATAGCATCAGTCTGCCATTCACAATACTACAACGACAGGCACGCTCGCCCTATATCAACCCGCTGTGCGCAATGTCGACGGACTCGTTGAGGTCATCGGTAATGTGTACCAGATCCGGATCGAGCGGGCTGATCATACCGGCGCTCATCACCGGGCCGTTGAGCCAGTCGAACAGGCCCTGCCAGTACTCGCTGCCCACCAGCACGAGCGGCATGCGCTTGACCTTGTGCGTCTGCACCAGCGTGAGCACCTCGAACATCTCGTCGAGCGTGCCAAAGCCGCCGGGAAACACGATGGCGCCCGAGCTGTACTTAACGAACATGGTTTTGCGCACAAAGAAGTAGCGGAAGTCCATACCGAGGTTTACGTATTTGTTGAGCCCCTGCTCGTGCGGCAATTCAATGCCCAGGCCAACTGACTTGCCATTGACACTCGCCGCTCCCCTGTTGGCCGCTTCCATGATGCCGGGGCCGCCACCGGTGATGACCGCCACGCCACGTTGCGCGATCTTGCGCCCGACGGTACGCGCCGCTTTGTAGAGCGGATCGGTCTTGGGCGTGCGGGCGCTACCGAAGATGGTCACCGCGGGCCCGAGCTCGGCAAGCGCGCCAAAGCCGTCGACAAACTCAGCCTGAATGCGCAGTACGCGCCACGGATCGGCATGCAACCAGTCGGTCGACTCCTCGGGCGCCAGCAGGTTGGCGTAGGTGTTGTCCTTGGGAATCATGGGACCGCGCATGACCACAGGACCGCGTCGGTACGTCTCGTCGTAGGCAGGCTCGCCCTCGACGTTCTCATTCTTAATCATGGGTACTCCTATCGAGAAAAAGAAAAGCGGGCGGGGTCGACGCCATGCGCCAAACACCCGCCCGAACATCAACTATTCGGTATGGTACCCACGTTGCATCAAGCGCTTGCAAGGCATCGGTCAGCGGTCGCGCAGCCGGCGTCAGCGAATGTGACGAGCGGCTGCCGCTCAACCTTTGCCGTTGCCCACGCTCTGCAAGCGTGCCTGTCGCCCTTAGTAATCCACCGCAGCAGGACTGTTCATCCAGTCGCTCACGAATGCACCGTAACGGCCCTCGATAATGGCCTGGCGGGCACGCTGCATAAGGTTGAGCAGGTAGTAGATGTTGTGCATCGACAGCAGAATGCCGCCGAGCATCTCCTTCTGCGTGACCATGTGGCGGATGAGCGCGCGGCTGTAGCCGCCCGTGCACACCGGGCAGGTGCAGGTGGGATCGATAGGGCCGTCGTCGTGCGCAAAACGCGCGTTGCGGAAGTTGAGGCGACCCTCGCTGGAGAACGCCGTGCCCATGCGGCCGGTGCGCGTCGGCAGCACGCAGTCGAACATGTCGATGCCCACGCCCACACCGCGCACGAGGGTGGTGGGGTTGCCGACGCCCATCAGGTAGCGTGGCTTGTGCTTGGGCATGTACTCGCTTACGAGCGGTGCCAGGGTCTCGAACATGGTCTCGTGGTCCTCGCCCACCGAGTAGCCGCCGATGCCGTAACCGGGGAAGTCGCCGCACTCCTCCAAATGGCGCAGCGAGCGCAGGCGCAGATCTAGGTGCATGCCGCCCTGAACAATGCCAAAGAGCGCCTGGTCGTCGCGGGTATGCGCCTTATAGCAGCGCTCGGCCCACATACTCGACAGCTCAACGGCGCGCTCAACGTAGGCGCGCGTGGCGGGATAGCCCGGGCACTGGTCCAGCTGCATGCAGATGTCGGAGCCGAGTTTCATGGCGATTTCCATGTTGTCCTCGGGCGTCCAGAACACGTGGCGGCCGTCGTAATCGTTGACAATAAAGCGCACGCCCTCATCGGTGAGCTTGACCGCGTCGTTGTGGCTGAACACCTGGAAACCGCCCGAGTCGGTGAGGATGGGGCCGTGCCAGTTCATAAACTTGTGCAGGCCGCCCAGCTCGGCGATGGTATCCTCGCCGGGACGCATGGACAGGTGATAGGTATTGGCAAGCACGATCTGGGCGCCGAGCTGCTTGACGGTCTCGGTAGGAACACCCTTGACGTTTGCCTTGGTGCCCACGGGCATAAAGATTGGCGTCTCGATGTCGCCGTGCGGGGTGTGCAGCACGCCGGCACGCGCATGCGTCGTCGGGTCCTCGGCGATCAGGTCGAATTTAAAAAGGCTCTGGTCCATAAACTGGAACTCCTTGGTTGCGGTTCATACGCAAACCATTATACGGGCAACCCGCAAGAAGCACCGACTCGACAGAAACTGGCGCAAAGGGGTCATAGTCATTGGGATCATTTCCAACAGCCAAGGCAACGCCGATGCTCTGGCAATGCCAGCGAGCGGTCGCCAGGGCGAACAAATTGGCATGAAAAGAGGGCGGCATAGACCTTCTGGTCATGCCGCCCTCTTTGAATGACAAGTTGTCGCTCTGGTGACCGCGCAGCGTCGAGCTGTTACGCGGTTTGGTAAAACCGCGTAACCCCTACGGCCGCTGGCCCATGCCACCCTCGAGGGTGACGGTCTCGCCGTTCATGTACTTAAAGTCGGGACCGCAGAGCTGAACGACCACGCGGCCGATTTCCTTCTCGACGTCGCCGTAGTGACCAGCCGGCGGCATGTGGACGTTGGCCTTGAACGCCTCGGGATAGGCATCCTGGAAGTTCTCGAGCGCAGCAGTCCAAGCAAGCGGGCACACGATGTTGACGTTGATGCCGTCCTTGCCCCACTCGTTGGCGGCAACGCGGGTCAGGCCGCGGATGCCCTCCTTGGCGGCAGCATAGCTGCACTGGCCATAGTTGCCAAACAGGCCGGCGCCCGAGGCAAAGTTGACCACGGAGCCCTTGGTCTCCTTCAGGTGCGGATAGGCCTTCTGCATGTACAGATAGGTAGCATACAGACCGGAGTAAATGGCCAGGTTAAACTGATCCATGGTGTGATCGGCGATGGTCACGCCCGAGGCGCTAGCCTGAGCATTGTTGACGACGGCGTCGATGCGGCCGAACTCCTCAATGGCCTTGTCGATGACGTTCTGGACGACGGCCTCGTTGTCCTGACCAGCCGAGACATCGGCCTGAACAGGCAGAACCTTGACACCGTACTCGGCCTCGAGAGACTCCTTGGCGGCCTCGAGCTTGGCGACGTTGCGGCCGGTGATGACGAGGTTCGCGCCCTCCTTGGCAAATGCGATATCGATGCCGTAGCCGATGGAGCCAGCGGAACCGTCCTTAAGTGTGGCCTTGCCGCCGCCGGTGACGATCACGGTCTTACCAGTGAAAAGTCCCATACAAAGTCCTTTCAAATCGCGACGGGCACGCCCGCCGACTGCGCGTATCCAACTTCACGCGCCAAAAGCTGAGATGCAACTTTAGCGTGTTCAAGCAAAAATAAAAGACCGCGGTAGGCGAACGGCACCACGTAGTTCGGCGAAGGGATTGTCAAGTACAAACTGGATAAAACGGCCGAGTTATTGTTATCAGATCGAGCCATCGAACACGTTTTGAAACTTTGCTGCGGCGCGCGGGATGTCGGCGCGAGACCTTATCATAGGGTGACAAACAACGATGAGGAGCACATGCCTATGACAGACGAGCTGGACCCCCAGACTCAAGAGCATATTGATCATTCCGCAGACGCCGTCGACGACTGCGATACTCCTACCTGCGTCGACGCCTCCACCGATGCGCCCGCCACCGCAGATGCGCCCGCTGCCGCAGATGTGCACGCTGCCGCAGATGTGCACGCCGATGCGGATAAAGCAACAGACACAGACGATACTGTCGAGCATGACGAAAGCGAGCAGCCGGAGCCGAGCGATGCCGAACCCGACACAGACCCCGCGCCACAGGCGGCAGGCCCCATCGAGGTGTCTTCGGAAGAAGAGCTCGATGCCGTCATGGACTCCATGATGGATGCCGTCAAAGCGATGAAAGACGCCGTCGCCGATGCCGATATTGATGCCGAGGAAGAGGAGGCCGCCGAGGCGGCCTCGACCTTTGTGCCCGGCGAGACTCCGGTTGCCGACCAGGGCAGTACCATGCCCTCGTTTCTCCAGCTCGAGCACCCCACGATTGGCGCCGATGCGGTCGATCCGCACGCAGCAGGCTTTTCTGTGGTCGAGGGCGGTACCGGCAATATCGCCGCGCCGCAGACTGCCGATGCGGACGCTGCCGACACCACTCGCCCGACCGCCCCTCACTCCCCCGCCGCGAGCCGCGATCTGGGGACCGCTGTCTCGAACACCGCGAACGCCGTGGGCACCTTTATCGCCCAGGGCGCCTCGGCCATGCGCGAGATGAACGCCGCGAAAAAGGCACTTGCCGATGCCCGCGCCCACCTGACCGAACTTGAGCAGCGCATTGCCGATCAGGCCGAGGAACTCGAGACGCGCCAGGATATCGCAGGCCGCTACGACCAGATCGTCGCCGACCAGCGCCAAGCGATTGCTACAGCGCAAAAGGCCGCCGCGGCAGCCGAGATTGACCGTGATGCCCACGCCGCCAAAGCGACAGAGCTCAAGGGTCAGTTCGAACAAATGAAGACAGAGGATGACGCGACTGAGCTCCGCCTGAAGGCCGCGCTCGACGCCGTGGAGGCCCGCGAGGCAAGCTCTCGCGAGACCGGCAACCGCCTCGTTCGACGTCTTGAGGATTCCAAGCGCATCCGCGACAAGGTGAAGGCCGAGCGAGACGCCGGCATTGCGGCCGCACAACAAACCGTCGACGCCACGCGCGCCCAGCTCGAGACGCTGCGTCATGAGTATGCCGAGCTGCAACGCAATCCCTCGGCAAATCCCGCCAACTATACGGTGCGCACCAGCGAGCTCTCGATGCAGATCTCCGACACGGCAGATGCCCTGCGAAAAGCCGAAGAAGATGTCCCGCGCATCACCGCCGACCTTGAGCACTCGCTTGCCGCAGCCGAGCAGGCCGTCGAGCAGGCTCAAGCCCCCATTGCCGAAGCCAAACGCGCACACCAAGCCGTGACGACTGAGGCCGATGCCGCGCGCGACGAGCTGCAGACGGCGAAAACTGCCGCCACGACGCGCCAGCGCGAACTGCGCGAGAAGATAGCCGCCGAGGACAAGGCACGCCGCGACCAAGAGCAAAGCATCGCCAACGCCCAAGCAGATGCCGCACATGCACAGTCGATCATCGAGCAGGCGACCGAGGTGCATGACCATCCAGAGATCACTGAGTCGCTTGCAGGATCCTTGGCCCGAGACAAAGCCGAACACGCCGAGACCGAGCAAGAAGTCGCCCAGCTCGAGGCCACCGAGGACGCGGTGCGCGAGCGTACCCGCGACTCACGCATCAAATTCACTGGCGCCATCGTCTGCATCGTCGCCGTGATTCTGGCAATCATCCTGATCTGGCTGTTCGCGAGCAAGTAAACCAGCTGCCAAAAAACGCCTCAACTCAGTTGCGGTGAGAAAGTTTCTGTTTAGCCCCAAAAAGGCCAATTCAAGAACTATCTCACCGCAACTTATTTAGATCGACGCAAGGCAACCTATCCCTCTTGCACCGATCTCTTGACATAAGGACTGTCCCCAGGTGCCGGCACAAAAGGAACGTCCCCAAGTGCCAAGTGCCGTAAGAGTGTCCCCTTTGACTAGTCATTTAAGAACGTCCAATGACTACCCAATGACTACAGCGACAACCACGGCAACGCCGATGTTTTGGCAACGACAGCGAGCGGGTCGCATTTGAGACAAGGTGACGTGAAACGAAAGGGCGCTGACCTTCTGGTCGCGCCCTTGAAGTTGAACGTCAGATTGTCCAAATGCGGCCCGCGCAGCGTCGAGTAGTTACGCGGTTCGTAGAACCGCGTAACTAACAAATGAGCATCGCGTCGCCAAAGCTGAAGAAGCGATAACGTTCTTCGATGGCAGCGGCGTAGGCATCCATGATCTGGTCGCGGGTGGCAAGCGCGCTTACGAGCATCATGAGCGTGGAGCGCGGCACGTGGAAGTTCGTGATCAGCGCGTCGACCACGTGATAGGTCGAGCCGGGCATGAGGTAAAGCTGCGTCGTGGCGTTCTCGCGCACCACGATGTCACCGCGGCCAAGCGTATCGGCCCCGTCCTCGCGGCCTTCAAAATAGCGCGCCGTCACGGCCGGATCGGACACCGGCGCGTCCGCGTCAAACGCGCTCTCGAGCGAGCGCACCGCGGTAGTGCCGACGGCGATCACACGATGACCCTCGGCCTTGGCCTTATGCACGGCGTCGACAACCTCCTGCGACACGTGGTAGCGCTCGGTGTGCATGACGTGCTGCGTAGGGTCGTCCTCCTCCACCAAACGGAAGGTATCGATGCCCACCTCGAGCTCGACGGCGGCAAACTTGGCACCCTTGGCCTCGATAGCGGCCATGAGCTCAGGAGTAAAATGCAGACCCGCCGTAGGAGCGGCAGCCGAGTGCTCCTCCTTCATGGCGTACACGGTCTGATATTTCTCGGGATCGCCCTCGTAATCGGTAATGTAGGGCGGCAACGGCACATGACCGGCGGCGTGAATGGCCTCGTCGAGCGTGCGCGGATCGCCGGCAGCATTGCAACCGGCCGGCTCAAAACGCACCAGGCGGCCGCCGCGGCTATCGGTGACAAAGTCGACAACCTCGGCCGTCAGCACCACGGGAGCCCCCTCGGGCGCATGGGCGCCACCGGCGCGATACTCAATATGAGCACCGGGCTTCAGGCGCTTGCCCGGCTTGACCAAGCACTCCCAAACATGGCCCAGCGGATCCACGTCCTCGCGGCGCTTGAGCAGCAGGGTCTCGACCACGCCGCCCGAGCCGGCTTTGCGACCGATCAGGCGAGCCGGCATCACGCGCGTCTGGTTGATGACGAGCACGTCGCCCGGCTCGATATAGTCGATGATGTCGCGGAAGATGCGGTGCTCAACGGTACCGCCGTGCTTCAGCGGCATTCCCGCCTGGGAGCCCTTGCGATCCACCACCAGTAGGCGGCAGGAGTCGCGCGGCTCGGCAGGAGCTTGGGCGATCAGTTCCTCAGGAAGGTTGTAGTCAAAATCATCGGTACGCATCTTTGCCTCTTTCACAAAGCGCGTCAGTCGAAAAAATCGACTGACGCGCGCATCATTCTCCCCTGTATCCTATCAGCTTGTTGAGAGAAATATAGTATGGCAAACAGATTTGCGACTGTTTTCTCAACGCCCCGCTACTTAAGCGTTGCGTACATCACCGCCTTAATCGTATGCATGCGATTCTCCGCTTCTTGGAAAACACGAGATTTATCGGACTCAAAAACCTCGTCCGTGACTTCCATTTCGGTGACTCCAAACTTCTCAGCAATTTCGGCACCAACAGTAGTATTAGTATCGTGGAAGCTCGGAAGGCAGTGGAGGAAAATCGCCTCGGGCTTTGCCATAGACATCACCTCAGCGGTCACACGATACGGCGACATTAGCTTAATGCGGCTTTCCCACAGCTCTGCGGGCTGACCCATGCCAACCCAAACATCCGTGTAAATTACATCGGCATCACGAGCGCCTTCCTCAATATCCTCTGTAATGGTAATCGTCGATCCATGCTCGGCCGCAATACGACTACATTCTGCAAGGAGTTCAGGGTCATAGGATGTAGCCCCCTCCGAATTTCCCCCGATTGGGCCGCAAGAACAGTAGTTAATGCCGAGCTTAGCGCAAATGACCATGAGCGAATCGGCGACGTTTCCGGCCGCCTTACCAAAAAATGTAAGTTTCCTGCCCTTAATCTCTCCAAACTCTTCACGCATGGTCAGAATATCGGCAAGCACTTGAGTCGGGTGAAATTCAGTAGTCAGCCCATTCCAAACGGGAACCCCAGCTTTTGCAGCAAGCTCCTCAACCTTCGTCTGCTCAAAGCCGCGGTATTCAATTCCGTCATACATGCGGCCAAGGACGCGAGCCGTGTCCTCAATCGACTCCTTTTTGCCCATCTGGGACGAGCCCGGATCCAAATAAGTTACACCCATGCCAAGGTCAAGTGCACCAACTTCGAAGGCGCAACGAGTACGCGTGGAAGTCTTCTCAAATAGCAAAACAATATTCTTACCTTCAAGGTATTTATGCGGAACACCGGCACGCTTCATGCTTTTGAAGTTAGCAGAAAGCTCAAGCAGATACTCAATCTCTTCCGTCGTGTAATCAAGCAGCTTCAGAAAACTGCGCCCAGCGATGTTAACACCCATATTCGCCATCTCCTATCACAGTGGATTTGCAACTAAATATCTTCGCGCCAGAAGGGCATGCTCATGCAGCGCGGGCCGCCACGACCGCGGGACAGCTCCTCGGAGGGAACGACCAAAAGTTCCAAACCGTTCTTGTAGAGCTCATCATTTGTGACAACATTGCGCTCGTAAACACAGACTTTACCAGGAGCAACGGCAAGAGTGTTCGACCCGTCGTTCCACTGCTCGCGAGATGCCTCAACCATATCGCCGGCACCGCACTCAATAAGCTGCACCTTCTCCACGCCAGTAGCCATTTCAAGAATATGTTCAAGCGTGTCATCAATCTCTTGAACAGCGACCATTCCCTCAGAGTCACCACGAGTCAGACGATAAACACGAAGGGTCTCAAAAATACCGGGATAAACTGTGAACTTATCGAAATCCACCATGGTGCAAACGGTGTCAAGATGCATGTAAGCATAGCCGTTGGGGATTTTAATAGCGTAAACGGTATCGATCTCAGAATTCCCAGATCCCCAGAACAAATTCTTTGCAAGCTCCTCAATCGCAGCCGCCTCAGTTCGCTGGCTAATTCCAATAGCCAAGGTATGAGCGTTAATGTTAAGCACATCACCGCCCTCGATATGCCAGGGATTCTTATGGTCGTACCAAATCGGAGTCCCTACATAATCGGGATGGTATTTGAAAATCGCTTCATAGAAGGGCACTTCACGATCTCGCTGTTTCCAATACATATGGTGAAGCAGAACGCCTTTGCCCACGGAAGCAAGAGGATCGCGAGAGAAATACGAGCTCGGAAGAGGCTTCAACACCAAATCATCGGGCTTCGCATCCTCATTATCCATCATACTAAGCGTAGTCGAGACGCGAGGCAGCTCAAGGTCACGATAACGATACCCCCCCATAGCCTCAAGTACAAACTGATACGAATCTGAAATAGCGTCGAGCTTTTCACGAACAGCCTGCTCAAGCAGAGGATTGACAATCCCGCTCTCAGCCATAAATGTATCGGTAAACTCAGCGCGAGCCGAGGGGCATGCATCCAGCGCCTCAGCAACGAGTTTCTCCATATAGAGAACCTCAACACCTTCGCTCCTCAGAAGATCCGCAAAGGCATCATGCTCCTTTTGAGCCACATCAAGATAGAAACAGTCGTGAATCCAGACATCCTCGAACTCTTCCGCCTTTACGTTCACAAGGTCACGACCGGGGCGGTGAAGCACAACTTTCTTGAGCTTACCAATCTCGCTGTGTACATTCAGTCCTTTAGACATTCCTGTTACTCCATTTCAGCCATGAAACCTACAGGGCAATAAGTCCCGAGATTGCTACGAATACGATATTGATGAGCGACACGACCAAGAAGAATTTCCAAACGGTCTTCCACCACTGGCCAAGCTTGATCTTACACACGCCCAAACCCGCTACAAGAATGGCGCTAGTAGGACAGATCAAAGACATCGTCGCGCTACCCATGGAGAGAGCCCACACGGCAGCCTCGGGATTAAGGCCCATGAGTTCGGTCAAAGGTCCAAAAATGGGAGCGGTCAGTGCTGCAAGGCCAGATGAGCTGGGAACCAGAATCGCCAGGAGGTTCTCAACCGCATAAAGAAGCGTAGTAAAGAGAACCGCCGGGATGCCGCCCAGACCAGTAGCGAGCGCATTGAGGATGGTATCAATGATCATGCCGTCAGAGGCAATGACAAGGATGCCACGCGCAAGTCCAACGACAATTGCCGAGAAAGCAAAGTCAGCGATACCCGCAACAAATTCCTGAGCGATGACGTCCTGACTAAAGCCCGCAATAACACCAGCCAACAGGCCCATGGCCAAAAAGACCGCAGAAATCTCGTTCATATACCAGCCCTGGGTCACAAGTCCCCAGATGATAAGGCACATACCAGCGATAAATACCGCAAGCACGCCTTTTTGACGACCCGTAAATTCCGCGTCAAGGGCAGATTCATCGGCAGCGAACTCGACTTTCTTGGCGATATCATCCTCAAATGTGATCGATGACTCAGGGTTCTTCTTTACCCTTCGTGCATGGAGGACAACCCAAGTAATTGCAACGGCGGTCAAAACAACCCAGGCAATCATACGCAGCCACAGCTGGGGGTTGCCCTGAATACCAAGAATACCTTGCGCAATGAGAACATTAAACGGATTAATCGTTGAGGCGATGTAACCCGTGCGCGCTCCAACGAACACGACCATGAACGCCGTCATCGAGTCGAAGCCCATAGCCATCATAATTGGCATGAAGATCGCAAAGAACGGAAGAGTTTCTTCCGCCATGCCAAAGCTCGTTCCGCCCAATGCAAAGAGAACCATCGCAATAGGAATAATTAGAATGTCTTTGTTCTTAAAGCGGCGAACGACACGACCCATTCCGCTCGTGATAGCGCCCGTTTTAGTAATAACCTGAAACGAACCGCCCACAATCAAGATGAATGCAACGACCTCAATTGCCTCTTGTATACCGCGCGTTGGAGCCTGAAGAACATCGAAGACGCCTTGTCTGAGATCTACTTCATCCCCGGTTTCCTCGTCAATATATGTCTTTTCACTCTGCTCATACGTACCTGCGACAGTGACTTCACGACCGTTCACCTCCTGACGCTGATAGGACCCAGAGGGAACAATCCACGTGAGAACAGCGAAGATGACCATAAGTGCAAAGATGATCGCATATACGTGCGGGACCTTGAACTGCTTGATGCCTTTCGAACTTTCCGCTGCCATTTCTCCTCCTTCATTCCTTTTCCCATCTATCCAGCTGGCACCATAAATGTATGAGGTTGCTCAGCGTTGGTCGGCCAACCATCGCCATCGTGTCGCTTTTCACCTATGAACGGCAGCTAAAGTGACGTTATTAATCAATCTGATTTTTAAAATTGATGTTATTTATCAATTACATACGTCTTTTAACTTTTCCGCAACACAACAAGGAACCTGCCTTAGCCTTATATAAAAACCAGCAGGACAGGAGACAGACATGCAAGGCGTACACATAACAAATGAAATCGGTCATTTAAAAGCCGTACTTGTCCATCGACCTGGAGCTGAAACACAAAACTACCCTGATGCCGACTTCAGCCAAGTTTTCTCCCTGCGAAAATGGAGCGGTCGTTTTGACCTCGACAAAGCAATATATGAGCACGATTCCATGGTTCAATTGCTTAAGAAGCATGGCGTAGAAACCATTGAAATTAGGGACCTTCTCGAAGACTCACTTGAAACTGAGCCCCAATCACTTAAATATTTTATTGATGACTACCTCCGTTGCAGCGGAGCAACAGGCAGAGAGTTCCTCGAGACAATAACCCAGCTGTTTGAGAACGCTAAGAACACCCAGGAATTGGTGAATATAGTACTTAACGGCATTCGCTTTGGAGACACTGAGCTATGTTCAAACCAGTCGGAAACACTACGAGCGCTCGTGCACGAGCAATTTGACCCCGCCTCGCTCTTGGTCAATCCCCTCAACACGCTTTTTTTCACTCGTGATCCTGCTGTGGTAGTCGGAGACGGCATCATCCTAAATCATATGTATTGGCCTGAGCGTGATCGTGAGGTCGCCTTATACCGGCAGATATTCACCCACCACAAGATCATGGGAGAAACCCCAGTATGTGATTTGAACAGGAGTAGTTACCATATCGAAGGCGGAGACATTCTTGTTATCAGTGCTAAGACAATTTTAGTTGGAATCTCTGACCGAACTGAACCCGCCGCCGTCGAGTCACTTGCAAAAGAGCTCCTGACCTCAAATAAATTCCAGACCACCGAGCTAATTGCGATTCGAGTCCCCTCTGACGGGCTGCGTATCCACCTCGATACGTTCATAAGTAGAATTGATCACGACGCGTTCCTCATCGATCGTGAGATATGCAATGCCGTTGATGCATACAGCATTCAACTAAAACGATCCGGAAAGGGCCTTACGATCACTCCTATCGATCGCACGATTCCGGAAATACTCTCTGCAGCCTGTTGCGAACCAATAAAAGTAATTGACTGCGGAGGCGGGAATCAAACCGCCTACGAAAGAGAGCGCCGGAACAACGCAACGTCTATCCTTGCGCTCTCGCCAGGAAAACTATGCGTATATGAAGAAAACGTTTGGACCAACGAAGCGCTTGAGAAAGCAGGAATGGAATTATTCCCGTTATCCATTGACGAGCTCACCAAAGGCTATGGTGGCACAAACTGTCTATGCCTCCCCCTGTGGCGAGAGGATCTATAGCCATGGGCTTCGGGGCAAATATTCGTAAACTCCGCACCATGGAGCATCTTGGTCAGGCGCAACTTGCAGAGATGTTGGGGGTATCTAAAGAGACCGTTTGTCGTTGGGAAAAAAGTCGGTATGCCCCCCGTGAGCGCCATATTGAAAAGTTACAAGCGCTCTTCGGTTGCACCCGCGATGAACTTGTTGGCGAGGAAAACGGTTTGGCCGTAAAGCTCGCAAATAAAAGAATCGTCACCGACGAAGACCCTGCTATCCACGAAATGGAGGGCGCATTTCCCGTCATCGATATCGAATCGCAAAAGCGCCGCATCACGCACAGCCAACAAAATGCTTGCGCGCCCGTAGACGTAGCCAAGCGTCACCCACATAGCGTTTTCGTTAAAATCAAAGGTGACGAAATGTCCCGCATTTACCCTCCCGGCAGCTTACTACTTGTCGATACCACCGCAAAGCCTTGGAACGGCTGTGCTGTATTGGCGCTCGCAGACGGTAAAACACCGGTAATTAGGCGATTTGCAGAAGGAAACGACATGATTGTGCTGTCGTCCCATTCATATGCAACAGCAAGTCCGGATCTGATGTTTAACAAACGGAGGATTAGAATCATAGGAGTCGTCGTTTGGTATCAAGCGAGCCACGATCACACGCTTAATTAAATCGACTTTCCCAAAAACGACCGTACCGCACAGACAGCTCAAGGCCCCAGCCCAAATGAACTACTTTTTGGCGGCTTTGCGCTCGTCGCGGATACGGGCGCGGTCCATGGCCGCCTCGACAGCCGAGAAGCGGCAACCACAGTAGTTCTGCCGATACATGCCAAGCTCGCGCGAACGGCGTGTCGCCTCGGGGTAATACGGGCGAAAATCGCGAATCACCGGGGTGAGACCGCGGGCGGCAGCCAGACGCTCCAACACATCATTGCAGGTTTCGAACAACTGGTACGGCGAGACGGCGAGCGTCGTGCCCACAAACTCAAACCCGCGCTCCTGGGCCACGCGGCACGCCTCGGCCAGACGCAGGGCATAGCACGCGCGACAGCGACGGGCTCGGTCGGCACCCAGCGGCGCCACGCCGGTCTCCCAGCGATCGCGGTCCTCCCCTGCCTCGATGAGCTCGATGTCGCCATCGGCACACCACCGGCGCAGCTCGTCCAAGCGGCGCTGCCATTCATCGCGCGGTTGAATATTGGGGTTGGTCCAGCAAATCGTGGGCTCAAACCCCTCCTCGCGCAGCAGGCGAACCGGCTCAAGCGAGCATGGTGCACAGCACGCATGCAGCAACAACGACTTCATCGACATCTCCTCACCCAAAAAAGCGCACGCCAAAGGACGTATCCTCGCAGGCGACAATGCGGCGGTCGCGCAAAATGGTCCGCACGTAATACCAATCGCCCACACAACCCGACAAATGCAAGCCGGCCGCCAGGTAGCACAGCAGCGGATAGCCCGAGAACGCAAATCCCAGGGCAAACGCCGCCGTCACAACAACCGTCGGCGCCAGGCAAACCGCCATGTACCGCCGGCGCGAATACACAACGCCCTCGGCGCAGGCATAGATCATCGCCGTCTCGCGATTCGCCCCAAAGGTCACCTTCGCGCCCGCAGGCGCCAGCAGCTTAAAAAACACACCGTGCACCAGCTCGTGCACGGCGAACGACGCCATTGAGATCGCAGCCAAGCCGACTATCCAGCCCACGACAGCCATCCAGCCGCCCGCGTCAGCCGCATCCAAGTCCGCAGGCCCACCCAGCAGCATAAACACCGGCACCAAGCACACGGCAAACACGCCGACTACGACCATCCCCCACACGAAGCAAGCGTGCAGAAAATCCTCGTCCTCAAACGCATGTATGTTGGAAATCTCATTCATAGCATCTTAGGATAGCGCCCCTGCCACGTACCCGTCCGCATGTGCGATAATGTCGAACGATATGCACGAATTGACCACCGCGTCGCCAAGCCTTGCGCCCGGCCGCGCTCTCACCATATGCGAAGGAGTCCCATGGCATCAAAATACTCCATGAACGACCGTCCCAGCTGGCCTCGCCGCGCCATCGTTACCGCCGGCGAGCCCTACGGCAACAAGGGCCTTCACTTTGGCCACGTCGGCGGCGTCTTTGTCCCGGCCGACTTCTTCGCCCGCTTCCTGCGCGACCGTCTGGGCCGCGAGAACGTCATCTTCACCTCGGGCACCGACTGCTACGGCTCGCCCATCATGGAGAGCTACCGCAAGCTCAAGGAGAACGAGGGCTACGACAAGTCCATTAACGAGTACGTCGAGTCCAATCACTCCCGCCAAGCAGCGACCCTCAACAACTACAACATCAGCTGCGATATCTACGGCGGCTCGGGCCTTGAGCCGGCTGCGCAGATTCACAACGAAGTGACCGCCGAGATTATCGAGCGCCTGCATGAGCAGGGCACCATCTCCAAGCGCTCCACGCTGCAGTTCTACGACGCCAAGGCCGGCACGTTCCTCAACGGCCGCCAAGTGATCGGCCGCTGCCCCATCCAGGGCTGCAAGTCCGAGAAGGCCTATGCCGACGAGTGCGACCTGGGTCACCAGTTTGAGCCCGAGGAGCTCATCGCACCCAAGAGCCAGCTCACCGGCGAGGTGCCCGAGCTGCGCCCGGTCGACAACCTCTACTTCGACCTGCCGGCCTACCTCGACTTTATGAAGACCTACACCGCCAAGCTCGCCCAGAACCCGCAGGTTCGTTCCGTGGTCTCCAAGACCATGGAGGAGTGGCTGCTGCCGGCCCAGCTCTATATCCAAAACAAGTTCCGCGAGGCCTTCGATGCCGTCGAGGACCAGCTGCCCGAGCACACCGTGCTGGAGCCCGAGGGAAACAAGAGCAGCTTTACCGTCACCTTCCCCAGCTGGAAGGAGCGCGACGACGCCCATGCGGTGCTCGCCAACGGCGGCGTGCGCTTCCGCAGCGGCAAAGCGCTCGTGCCTTTCCGCATCACCGGCAACATCGACTGGGGCGTTCCGGTGCCCCAGGTCGACGGCGTTTCCGACGTCACCTGCTGGTGCTGGCCAGAGAGCCTGTGGGCGCCCATCAGCTATACGCGTACCGTGCTCGCGCACGATGCCAAGGCCGCCGGCGTGACCGAGGGCGTCGCCGCCCAGGATGCCGCCCTCATGGGCGAGCCCGCTGCCGACTCCACACAGGTGCCCGCGCCCACCTACCAGCACAGCTCGCTCGACTGGCGCGACTGGTGGTGCTCGGACGACGCACAGATCTACCAGTTTATCGGTCAGGACAACATCTACTTCTACTGCATCGCGCAGACCGCCATGTGGGAGGCCCTGGGCTGGGACCTCACGCAGAGCACCGTCAGCGCCTGCTACCACCTGCTCTACATGGGCAAAAAGGCCAGCTCGTCCTCGCAGACGCCTCCCCCGCCGGCAGACGACCTACTCAACCACTACACCTGCGAGCAGATGCGCGCGCACTGGCTGTCGCTCGGCCTGTCCGAAAAGCCGGTGAGCTTTAGCCCCAAGGCATACGACACGCGTGTGACCGGCAAGGACAAGGACGGCAACGAGGTGCGCGCCTGCGACGACAAGCGCGTTATCGATCCGGCCCTTAAGGAGAGCGCCCTTTTGACCGGCGTATTCAACCGTCTGGCCCGCAGCTGCTTCTACGGCGTCGCCGTCAAGGAAGGCGACGAGAGCCCCTATCGCAACGGCTGCATCCCCGCCGGTGCCGCCTCTGCCGCCGTGGTCGAGGCTGCCGAGCAGGCAGCTCTTGCCTTTGAGCAGGCCATGTACAAGTTCGAGACGCACCGCGCGCTTGCCGTGTGCGACGACTACCTGCGCGCCGCCAACAAGCGCTGGAGCGACGCCTCCAAGGCCGCCAACAAGCTCGAGGGCGACGAAGCAAACGCAGCGATGACGCAGGCCCTGGTTGATGCCTTTACCGAGCTGCGCGTGGCGACCGTCCTGATGCACGGTATCGTCCCGGCCGGCTGCGAACTCATCTGCGAGTACTTCGACGTCGATCCGGTCGCCTTCTTTAGCTGGGATAACATCTTTGCCTCCACGGACGAGTTCGTAGAGAGCCTGGGCGAGAAGCCCGGCGACCACCGCGTGAAGCCGCTGCCCCCGCGCTTCGACTTCTTCAGCAAGCACGAGAGCCAGTACTAAAGCACGCTAGTAGCAACGCGCCCGGGAATGATTATTCTGGGACGGGGATTAAAAAATCATTCCCGGGCGCCACAGTACAGTCTTTTTGTGACGGGAGTCATGGAATGATTATTTAATCCCCGTCCCAGAATAATCATTTAGGTGGAAGGAAAGACGGATGTCCAAGCAGCGTCGTCGTAAGCAGAAAAAGCAGGTTAAGCCCGAGCTCAAGCTCAGGCAGTTTGCCGCTACCGAGCTTTCCGACCAGCTTGCCGCCCTTCCCTGCGCCGCCGACCTGCCGCGCTTTATGGTCGACACGGTCGCCGGCGCCTATGCGCCCGCCGATGCCGAGCTCATGATCGAGGGCTTCGGCGCCGCGGCCACACGCCCGGTCACGCTGCGCGCCAACACGCTCAAGGCGACCGCCGAGGACATCGCTGCGGCGCTCGGTGCCGCCGGCATCGCCCACAACCCCGTCGCTTGGTATCCGGACGCCTTTATCCTGCCCGAGGCCCAGGTTTCCGACCTATGGGACCTCGACATCTACCGCGACGGCAAGATCTACCTACAGAGCCTGTCGTCCATGATGCCGCCTTTGGTGTTGGGCGCCCAGGCAGGCGAGGACATCCTGGACATGTGCGCAGCCCCTGGCGGCAAGACGACGCAGATCGCCGCCCTCACCCAGGGCCAGGCACACCTCACGGCCTGCGAGATGAGCATTCCCCGCGCCGAAAAGCTTGAGTCCAACCTCCACCGCCAAGGTGCCAAAAACGTGCCCGTCATGCGCATCGACGCACGCGAGCTCGACGAGTTCTTCCGCTTTGACCGCATCCTGCTCGACGCTCCCTGCACCGGCACGGGCACCGTCATCAGTGGCAACGAGAAAAGCCTGCGCGGCCTCACCGAGCAGCTGCTCGTCAAGTGCGCCCGCTCGCAGCGCGCGCTTCTGGACCGCGCCATGGGAGCCCTCAAACCGGGCGGCACGCTCGTCTATTCCACCTGTTCGATCATGCCGCAGGAAAACGAGGACGCCCTGCAAGAGGCCCTCGACAAGCACATGGATTGCGAGCTTATCCCCCTCGACGGCACACCGAGCGAAAGTGAAGCGCGTCGCGCCCAGGATGCCGGCGAGGAGCCGCATATCGAGTGCAACGCCCTCACCGAGGCCATCGCCGCCGGCCATGTCTCGGCCATCGCCAACGGTATGCCCGGCACGCTGACCATTCCGCCTAGCCGCGATTTTGAGGGCTTCTACATTGCCCTGATCCGAAAACGCAGCTAGCGCACGGATCAAAAACTCAACAAGCTATCTCTGTGCGCGTTTGCCCTGCTGGTCGCGATGCTGTTTAAGCATCGCGCGCTCCTTGCGTTCGGCCCTTTTGCCCTTAATGGCCGTGACCACAAAGTAGATGACCGCGGCGGCAACGATTGCGCCCACGCACAGGCCAATCGAGCCAAACATTGCTGTCAATTCCATACCGCGTCACCTCTCTTTTAAACGGGACTTTCAAGATAGCACCTCGATCCTCGCCACCACAGCTCCTTCACGTTCTCCCGCCCTTCGGTCTAACGGATGGTGCGGCGGGGAAAAATCAACTCGTCAAACGATTTAGCATTCGCAATTCCGGCTGCATCGCGCCGGCCACCATCGCATAGAATCGAGCCTCCATGGATACCCTCAACGACCTAAACGAACGCGTCGACGCCTTTGTCGGCACCAGCTCCTTCGACACGCCTGCCGCGGCAAACGACCAAGCTCCCATCGATGTACCCGCCGAGGTTCACGAGGACATCGTCGCCTCGGTCGATTTCTCCGAGGTCGAGCTCGCAGACGAGTTCACCGAGCCCCAGGTAGCCGTGACCCCCAACGGACTGCTCCCCATGGAGCCCCTGCCCATCGACGGACGTCTGCGCAAGGCTGCTCTTCGCATGCCCGACGAGATCGAGGAGGCCAGCGGCTTCACGCTCTTCGGCCGCCGCATCAAGTCGCTCATTTACACCACCGATGTCGCGGTTATCCGCAACTCCAACGCCGATGCCGTTTTTGCGGTCTACCCTTTCACGCCGCAGCCCGCCATTACGCAAGCGCTGCTGACCGTCGCCGAGTGCCCGGTCTTTGTAGGCGTGGGCGGCGGAACTACGACCGGTAAGCGCTCCGTGCAGATGGCAGCCGTCTCCGAGATGCAGGGCGCGGCGGGCTGCGTGGTCAACTCCCCCGCCACTGCCGAGATGGTCGAGCACATCACCAACATCGCCGACATCCCCGTCATCGCCACGGTCGTTCGCTGCGACGACGATGCTCACGCCAAGGTGCGCGCCGGAGCCAAGATTCTCAACATCGCCGCCGGCAAGAACACGCCCCAGGTCCTACGCGAGCTGCGCGAGCACTATCCCAACCTGCCGCTCATCGCACCGGGCGGCAAGACGCCCGAGAGCATCCGTGAAACCATCGCCGCCGGAGCCAACGCCATCATCTGGACGCCGCCTTCGGCCCAGCAGCTACAGACCGACATGATGCAGCGTTATCGCAAGATGAAGGAAGACGCCACACCTGTCATCTCGCGCGACGATGTGCCCATTATCGACCAGGTCGCCGCCGCCGAGGTCAGCCAAGTCGAGAACATGAATCCCGACGTGCCGATTCCCGACGAAGTCATCGAGCGCGTCGCTTCGATCCACGAGCGCGTCGAGGAGCATCGCGCCAATCGCGGCCTCAAGCCATCACTGCACGGCTTCTTCTTCCGCGGAAAGAAACGCTAGCCGCAACAGCAAGGCCCGCCCCACAAACGTGAGGCGGGCCGTTTTCGCTTGAACAAACATGCAGCGACGTGATGGGGCAAATTAATCCACGCGCTTGTCGCCCATAAAGAAGAGCGCCACCGTACCAGGTCCGGTATGCGAGCCAATCAGAGTACCGATGTCATTGATCTCAATCTTGCCTTTAAGCTGCGGAACCTGTTCCTCAATCAGCGCCGCAACTGCCTCGGCATCCTCGCGGCACGCCGAGTGCGACATGATGCACTTACCCGAATAATCCGCACCGTCCTGCACGTGTGCCATCATGGTCTTAGCCATCTCGGAAATCGCGCGCTTCTTAGTGCGAATCTTCTCACGTGGCGACAGCTTGCCGTCGCAATCGACCGTCATAAGCGGGCAAATCTTAAGCGCCGTGCCGATGATCGCGCTCGCAGCCGAAATGCGACCGCCTCGTAGGTAGCTCGACAGATCGGTCGAGAAGAACCAGTGGTGCAGGTTGAGTTTGTGCTCCTCGATCCAGGCAGCCGTCTCGTCGAGTGAAGCCCCGCTATCGCGCACGTCGGCGGCATATTCCAGCAACAGGCCAAAGCCCGAAGACGCCGCCAGCGAATCGATGACGCGCACCTTGCCGCCCTCGGGATAGCGATCCGCAAGCATCTGCGCCGCGACGCAGGCCGATCCATACGTGCCCGAAATACCCGACGACAACGTCAGGTGCAGCACGTCTTTACCCTCGGCAACAAACGGCTCCCAAAACTCCTCGTACTCACCCACGCTCACCTGAGACGTCTTGGGCATGGCGCCCGCGGCAATCTGGGCAAAAAACTTGTCCGGCGTAATCGACTGATACAGATCGTCCGTATAGACAACATCGTCGATCTCGTAATGAAAATACGCGACAGGAATATTGCGCGAGTCAAAGAACTCCCGAGTTCGGTCGGCGGCAGATTCACAGGTCAGGACAAAATCACTCATATGAGGCTCCTTACGTATTGCTGCGCAAATTATCGCACAGTGAGCCTACATACGGTACATATGTCCACTATTTACCAAATCGAACCAAAAATAGCGAACATCTTTACCACCATCGTCTCCACCGACCCCACGCATAAATATCTGAGAAAACACCCTCTGTCGTCTCCACTCAACCGCCATATCTACCTCAACTAAATCGATTTACCAAACCGTTCAGCCGACAATTCAGCCGCTGGCGCAAAATCGAAACAAAAGCGGCGCATACTGATAAACGTTTGACGCCGTTTATCAGTTTTACCAGCCCCATCGGAAGGTGTTTCATGGTCGCATTCGGTCGCAACCCGCAAGACTTCAAGTATCTGCGCCTGCTGTCGAGACAGTTCCCCACCGAACAATCCGCATTTACCGAGATTATCAACCTCTCGGCCATCCTCAACCTACCCAAGGGCACCGAGCATTTTATGAGCGACGTGCACGGCGAGTACGAAGCCTTTATGCACATCCTCAACAACTGCTCGGGCGTCGTGCGCGAGCATGTCGACGAGATTTTTGGCGACACGCTCTCCTTTGACGAAAAGGGCGAGCTGTGCACGCTCATTTACTACCCGCGCGAGAAGATTGAGCTGGTCCGCAGACAGCGCGAGGACTCGCCAACTTGGTACAAGACGATGCTTGACCAGCTCATCATGGTCGCTCGCTCGCTTTCAAGCCGCTACACGCGCTCCAAGGTGCGTAAGGCCATCCCGCGCGACTACGCCTATATCATCGACGAGTTGTTGCACACGCACCCGGACGAGAACAACTATCGCGTGCGCTATCACGAGCGCATCGTGGAGTCCATCCTGGAGACCGCCAGCGCCGACGACTTTATCGAGTCGCTCGCTTCGCTCATCAAGCGCCTGGCCGTCGACCACCTGCACCTGGTGGGCGATATCTTCGACCGTGGCGGCGGCGCTGCCAAGATTATGGACCGCCTGCTCACCTATCATTCGCTCGACATCCAGTGGGGCAACCACGACCTGCTGTGGATGGGCGCTGCGGCCGGTGAGCCTGCATGCATCGCCACGGTGCTGCGCAACAACCTGCGTTACGACAATTACGAGATCCTCGAGAACGACTACGGCATCTCGCTGCGTGAGCTTGTCGCCTTCGCAGACGCCACCTATACCGCCGGTGAGTCCATCACCCCGCTGATCAAGGCCATCAACGTGCTGCTCTTTAAGCTTGAGGGCCAGATTATCCAGCGTCACCCCGAGTTCGACATGACCGACCGCCTGCTGCTCGACAAGATTGACCACGACACCGGCACGGTCACGCTCGCCGACGGCAGCGTGTGGCCGCTCACGACCAACGACTTCCCTACCGTCGACCCGACAGACCCCTATACGCTCACGCCCCAGGAGCAGCACATCATCGACAAGCTCGTGTCCGAGTTTGTCACCGCCGATCACCTGCATCGCCATATCGATTTCCTCTATTCCCACGGCTCGATGTACAAGGTCGCCAACGGCAACCTGCTCTTCCACGGCTGCGTTCCGCTCAACGAAGACGGCACCTTTAGCAGCATGAACTGTCTGGGCACCTGGCACGCCGGGCGCGATTATCTCGATTTTTGCGACCACATCGCCCGCCGCGCCTGGCGCGTGGGCGACCGCGACGCCCTCGACTGGATGTGGTACCTGTGGATTGGCTTTAACTCACCCGCCAGCGGACGCCTGGTGCGTACCTTTGAGCGCGCCTATATCGCCGATAAGAGCACCTGGGTCGAGCCGATGGACCCGTACTTTACGCTTACCAAGTCGCCCTCGGTCTGCGATGACATCATGCGCGAGTTTGGCGTCGCGGCCATGGCATGCTCGCCGACCGGCCACATCATCAACGGCCACACGCCCGTTAAAACCACCAAGGGTGAGCAGCCCATCCGCGCCGAGGGCAAGCTACTGGTCATCGATGGCGGCTTCTGCCGCGCTTACCATCCCAAGACGGGTATCGCCGGCTATACGCTCATCTCGAGCTCGCGCGGCTGCCGCCTCAAGTCGCACCGGGCCTTTACGACGGTTGCCGAGGCACTCACGCGCAACGTGGACATCGAGAGCGAGACCAACCGTTTTGACCAAGCAGACCGTCGCCGCATGGTGAGCGACACCGATACTGGCGCCAAGATTCGCAGCCAGATCCAGGACCTGCGCCAGCTGCTCGATGCATATAGAAACGGTGCTATCGAGGAGCGCGCCTAGCACCACCCGCGGGGATTGGCTAAACTTGCTAAGTTTGTCATCCCCGCGGCGCTTCGGCGCCAGCTTAAGGCAGGTACCATGCAAAAGCTCCTTGCGCAGATTATGAAATTTGGCGTCGTCGGTGTCATTGCCACGGTTATCGACTTTGGCATTATGAATCTGCTCCACTACGGTCTGGGCCTCAACATCCTAATCGCCAACACCAGCGGCTTTATCATCTCACTCATCTTTAACTACCTCGCAAGCATGAAATACGTGTTTGCGCACAAGGAAGGCATGAGCCGCCGCCGCGAGTTCATCATCTTTGTCGTGCTGTCCGTGATCGGTTTGGTGCTCAACGATGGCATCGTGCTGGCGCTCAACGCCGGCCTGGGACTCGAGGCCAATATCGCCAAGATCTGTGCCACCGCGCTTGTCATGGTCTACAACTTTGTGACCCGAAAAATCTTCCTGGAGGGCGACGAGACAAAATAGCTCGAAACCCCTGTAGCATTACGGCGCCCACGGACGACGCGCACTCAGCGCAGTATCGTCCGTGGGTGTCGCTCGTTTACGGGCAAATTTTCAACGTTTGCGGATTAGCTCTTGAAAATTTGGCGAGTTCATATAGTTCTTGGCAAAGACCTTACGTTTCCCTTGTAAAAGCTCTAAAGTATCCTCTGCTCGATTCATCAACGCATTGGATGTGATTACGTGCGCAAGGCGCTGGCACAACCTCATACCAAGCAGTTCCTCAAGTTTGCCGTCGTGGGTCTTATCTCCTTTGGCATCGACTGGGGCATGCTCATTGCGCTCGTCGAGCTGTTCCACCTCGACTTTTTGATGAGCACCACGGTTTCGTTTATCACGTCCGTCGTGGTCAACTACTGGCTCAGCATGAAGTACGTGTTCGACCACCGCGAAGGCATGAGCCGCAAGCGCGAGTTCACGATCTTCACCATCCTGTCGGTGATCGGCCTGGGCCTCAACGACCTGTACATGTTTGTGGGCGTCACGTTTTTGAGCATCGGCTACCAGGCCATGAAGGCCATCGCCACGTTCCTGGTCACCTGGTACAACTACTTCAGCCGCCGCTTCTTCCTCGAGGGCGCACGGTCGTAGTCGATTCACTATTTGCTTGAATGTATAACCGGTTGGAATTCCCGTTCCAACCGGTTTTTTTGTTTGCCGAGAGACCCGGCGATCCAGTCCCATTCGCATGAAAAACGGGCGGCTCGGATGTTGGTCCGAACCGCCCGTCTGGCGCGCTATGTCGAGGCCTCTAGTCTGTAACGTAATACCAGACTACGTTGTCGCCGTTTGAGAGAACGTAGTTACTACAGGCCGTCATGGGCGTTGTGCCGTTGACGGAATACATCCAGCCGCTCGTGCCGCCGTACTGTTTCTCGGCCAAACCACCAATCGCAGAAACATACGTGCCGTACGATGAGCCGTGTGCGTTGACAGAAAGGCCCAGCGCGCACAGGGCATCGTAAACGGTAGCGCCTTCGTTAAAGGTAAAGGTGCCGCCAGAGGACACAGGATTGCCCACAGCGCTCGATGTGACCGAAACCGTCACCGTAACGTAGCTGGACTCCTGTGAGCCGCCCTGTCCGCCCGAGGGAGCACTTCCGCCATAGGAGCTGGAGGCTCCATCAGACGACTGACCGCCTCCCGAAGAAGCACCGCCAGACACATTGGAAGTATCACCGGCTCCCGTATTTTGGGCAGCGGATTTATCGCCAGACTTCTTGCCGCCCCGGTCCTCGGACTTCTTGCTATCCGAGTTTTTGTCCGATTCCTTGTTTGAAGACTCGGAATCGTCCTTGGCGTCGTTCGAACCCTTGGGCTCGTCTTTTGCATCATTCGAAGATTTGGAATCCTTGGAACTAGCCTCGCCCGAAGCGGCAGACGAGCCAGACCCCTTGGTGTCCTTGGCGACGACGCTCTCCCCCGTCACGGTCTGAACGATCCAGTCAATGGACCAGGCGCCGCTCTCGGAAGGATGAACGAAGCCCAGCGAGACGACGATCAGAATGGTGCACGCGGCAGCAAGAACGCCAAGGAGCGCCTTACGACGAGAGGCGGACGCCGCCAAAGCGGCGCCCTGTTGCTTTGCATCGTCGAACTGAATGAACGAGGAATCTGGTTGCTTGGGGTCAGCGTCCTTGGATTTATTGGACACAACCCTCACCTACCGACGTTTGGTGAACACGAACACGCCGACGATGGCGAGGCCAATCACGCCGGCGGCGATGCCAACGATGGCGAGCGGATTGGTGCCAGTCTCCTGCTCGGAAGCACTAGAGGACTTCTTAGCAGTGGTCGTGGAAACAGCACCCGTATCGGACTTGGAATCGGACTTCTTGTCGGACTTGCCGTCCTTCCTGTCAGACTTCTTGTCAGACTTCTTCTCGTCCTTCTTATCGGACTTATCGGAGTCCTTCTTGCTGGGCTTGTTGTCCTTGGTCTCGGTCTTGGTCGACACCGTCGTCTTGGTCATCGGCTTATGACCCGGAGCGACAGCGCCGCCAGCCTGCTGGCCCTTCGTGCCGGAGCCGGAACCCGTGCCCGTGCCAGCGCCAGCACCGGAACCGTTGCCAGCGCCACCATTGCCGCCATTGGAGCCAGAACCGCCATTGCCGCCAGGGTTAACAGCATTCTTGGTCCACTTGGCATACAGCGTCAGATCGGCCGTCACCGGCGTACTGAAGTCATACGCCTGCGCGCAAGTCTCATCGGTATACCAACCGCCGAAAGTGTAGCCATCGCGCGTCGGATCGGCTGGCTTGACCAGCTTGCCATCGGCCGTAGCAACAAACTTAGTATTGCAAGCAGACCCGCCGTTGGAATTAAAGACAACCGTCCAAGACTCAACGGCCCCAAGCTTGAACAGCGTGCCCGAGTCATTGATGTAGTACAGGTTGCCAGATGCATCGGCAATGACCGGAGAGTCACAGTGCTGGTAATGGCCAGCCGCATCATAAATCTGCGTCGCCTCTGCATCACCGAGCGTATAGCGATACACGCCACCACCAGCAGAGTAGTTGACGTAATCCTTGCTATCCGCGCTGTTAACGGTGAAGTACACATAGGTCTTGCCACCCTGAACACTCACCAGCGGAGTAGCAGCAATACCGTTAAATCCGGCCGGCAGTTCTTTACCGTCAGCAGCGGTGACCATCGTGGTCTTACCGGTCTTCAGATTATAGAGAGCCAGAGCAGAGCCAGTAGCCGTCTGTCCGCCGACAATCAAGTTTTCGCCAGCCACCGCCGGTGCGCTCATGTTATTAGTAAGACCCAGGTCGACCGTCTTCTGCTCGCTCAGTACGCCCTTCGCCGAAAGCGAAATCACATGGAGCTTTCCATCGTGCGTCATCTGATAGAAGGTGGAACCATTGGACGGATCGGCGACACAGTCGGCGTTCGCGAGAGCGCCGAGCTTCATGGTCGAAACGACATCGCCCGTCGTCTTATCAATGCACTTAAGCGTGCCCGCGCTCGTAGGAACGATGGCATACTTATCCGTCAAAGCCGCACCAGTCCAGTAATAACCCTCGGAAGCGTCAATGTTCTGCCAAGAAACTTCGCCCGTGGCAATCTTAATGCGCATAAAGGAGCCGTTGCCGTAGGTCGCGTTGTAATTCTCGTCATACGAAATATCGACCGTACCAACATAGACGTACTCGCCGTCCGAAACGACGGTGCAGGAGCTCTGCGTCAAGTCCGTCAAACCGGGCGTCAGCCACTTGCAGATCAGCTTGTCTGCAGTAATCGCCTGGACCGCACCGCCGTTGAGCGGAACGATGATAAGGCCATTGGTGTAGATCGGACGAGAGGTATAACTCACCTTGGAGGCAAGCGGCGCAGAGGCAACCTTTTTGCCCGTGGACGAATCGATCTTAATGAGCTCGTTCTCGGTCGCGATGTACACAAAGCCGTTAGCGATGACAGGCTCGCTGCAGTTGGCATACTGCTGACCAGACTCGGCCTTCCAATCGAAGGCCCACTTAAGACCGGCGGCCTGCGCAGGCGTCTTGGCATCCGTTACGGTCGAACCGTTGCCACTGTTGCCGTAGCCGGCCCACTCGGCATCCCAATCAGGAGTCGTCGCGCTCGGGTCCACGACAATCTTGTCGGGATCGGGCATGGCCGAATCGTCGGTGGTATAGGCAAGCGTAACCTTATCGCCGCTCTTGAGCGTAATCTGATTGGCGCAGAGTAAGGAGGGCTCTCCGTTGATATACAGGTGCCAATATTTATTGGTCGCAGCATCCCAGGCATACGGCTTGTGATCGAACGGCGAGTTGATGGAATTGAGGAACCAGTACTCACCACTCTGGGAGCCGTTGTACGTAACGCCCTTGGCCTTCAGGACCGTCTCAATAAGGTTCTGAGCCGTAGAGCCCTCGGGCAGGGAAACATTGCTTGCCGAGCCCCAGCGAGTATTGTTGCCGTTGACATCGGGACCGATAACATCGACAGACCCAAGAACCTGGCCAGGAAGGGCATCGGCGTCAGCACCATACATAAAGGTGACGGCATCGCCCTCTTGGAGCTCATAGGCACCGGCGCCAACGTCGGCGAACTTGCCATTTACATAGAAGCGCCAATAGCTATTAGTCGCAGCATCCCAGCCATAGGACTTACTATCGAACGGCGAAGTAATGCCGTTGAGGAACCAGCCCCAAGACGATTCGCCAGCATCGAGAGTAAGACCGGTCTGCTCAAGGAGATCCTTGGCAGTAGAGCCCGCCTTGAGACTCGTCTGGCCCGTCGAAGCCCAAACCTGCTGCTTGCCGTCCTTGTCCTTACCAAGGACCTGAACGGAAGCATGGACGGAATCGGACGGCAACTTATCGCCCCAGCCACCGTAGAACCACGTAACGGTATCGCCAGCATGAATGGTGATATTGTCTGCCGTGTAGTCGCTCGACTTGCCGTTGATGAACAGCTGCCAATAGGTCGAATAATCTTGGGGCGTACCCAGCTCAACACCGTTGTACTTAAGGCTCAGAATGAAGGAGCCAGCAGCAACGGCGTCGATGTCATTCGCCTCAAGCGCGACCTTCGTAAGGTCAAGTGCGCTCGAACCGGACGTCACCACATACTGCGCGTTATCGACCCAAGTCTGAGTCTTGCCCTGGGCATCGCGACCAATGACGGTCACATTTGCGGCAACCTGGTCCTTAACGACAGGGGACGAGCTACCAGCCGTATAGGCAAACTCAACCTTCTGCCCCTGGGTGAGCTTAACGCTGCTCGCGCCAACCGAGGAAGACGCACCGTCGACGAACAGCTGCCAGAAGGCATAAGTCGTCGGATCGAAGGCAAGCGTACGGCCATCGCTCGGGGATGTGATGCTTTTGAGGTAGAAACCGTATGCCGTGTTCGGATCGTAGTCTGCCTTGAAGCCCGTCTTCTGCTGCAGCTTAACGAAGGCATCCGCAGCCGTCGCGCCCTCGTCGAGCTTGAGCTGCGTGGGTGCCACCCAGGTCTGAGCCTTGCCGTCGGCATCGGTGCCGATAATCGAGAACGAGACCTCGACTTGCTTCTTGGCGACATCGCCGGTTTCTGTCGGGTTCTCTGTCTGAACGGCAGCCGCGGCGGCAGATCCTGCTTGGCCAGCGGATGCCGCTGAAGACTGCTCGCTCGCGGCAGGGCTCTCCCCCGTCGCCGAGCCTTCGTCGCCAGTTGCTGCCTTTGATGCGGCGGCACTAGCTGCAGGCGCGCTCCCAGAATCCGAAACCTCGGCGCCGCTCTGCTCAGCGGCACCGCCCGCAAGCGCTGCGTCCTCGCCCGGCGTCGTAGCCTGAGCCACAGCCTCGGCAATGCCCTCGGCGCCCTCGGCCCACAGCTGAGCCGGCGTGGTGCTGAAGGCCATCGCGAAGGCCAGGAATGCCACCAGGCAGCGCTTTGCCACGCCGCGCGCGATTACGCCACGGCGACGAAGCGAGGCACGCTGGCACTCGTCCTCAAACATATCCATTTGTCTCCTATTGTCTGTACTTGGAGCGTTGCCTTGAAGCTGCCCCACGTCATCGCGCATGTTGCGCCCGAGTTCCCCCATCGGGGTCCCCCTTCCCTCCAGAGCCCTATGCACACCGGCGGCATACGCCGCAGCCGCATGCAAGATGGGAGGCGATCCGACTTAACCTTAACGGCTCAGGCGCGCCGTCCGATCTGCGACGCGAACATCCCGAGCCAAGAGGAATTACGGTTACTGGTACAGCCGGGGACTTGCACCCCGATTCCCCCAAACGCGCAGGAAAACCGCGCATTCGTGCGTCTCCGCACCACCATCTAGGCCATCGATTAAAACCGTCAATATGCTATCACGCAAAAGGGCCTCGCACGCAGGCGAAGCCCAAGGTAAAAGCTATTGTTTGCGAAAGGAAAATGCGGTGACGGTCGCAGCCTCTAGCGCTTGCCGCCGTGGCTGTTGAGCCAGATATTGCGGCCCAGCATAAGCGCCAGCACCAGCGCGCTCACGTAGCCCATAAAGCCAATGACCGGGATACCAAACACAACCGGCTCGATGCGCGCGTAGTACACCACCGACGAACCGATAAACAAGCCGGCGATAACAATAGCCATCGACATGCGGTCGATAATTCCACCCAGCTGTCGCAGCGCCTTATCGCTGCTCATGATCTGCGTGTTCACCTTAAGCTGGCCGCGTGTGAGCATGCGCGAAGCCAAGCCCAGATACTCGGCCGCCTCGAGCGAGCCTTTTGCCGCGCGATAGCTGCTCGCGGCAAGATCGCGGCTCATCTCGCGCATGCGGGCGTAGGTGCTCTTCTCGTTTTTGATGTGCGTCTGGATGATCTGGATCATGTTGACGTTGGGCATGTACTCGGTCAGCAGACCCTCGAGCGTCACCATGCCGCGCGCGAACATCGTCACCACGCTCGGCAGCTCAACGTCGTTTTTGCGCGCCAAGTTTAGCAGCGAGGTCAAAAACTCGCCGATATCCAGATCCTTCAGGTCAAGGCCCGCAAAGTCAGCCACGATAAAGTCAAGATCGGACAAAAAGGCCGAATGATCGAGCTCAGCCGAGTCGCCACGCGTCACGGCGAAGCGCATGAGCGAATCCTTGAGCTTGGGCACGTCACCCTCGGCCACGGCGAAAATCATGTCCTTGACGATACCGCGATCGTGGCTCGACATGCGTCCGACCATGCCCAAGTCGATAAAGTAGACAATGCCGTCCTTGAGGATGATGTTTCCCGCATGCGGGTCAGCATGGAAAAAGCCGTCGTCGAGCACCTGCGTCGAGTAGTCCTCGACGATTGCAGCACCGATCTTTTCCAAGTCATAGCCCTCGGCCACCAAGTGTTCAGGATCGGCGATCGAAATGCCGTCGACGTAGTCCATAACCACCACGTGCTCGGTGCACAGGTCCAGATAGGATTTAGGGCACGTCACGCCATGAACGCTCTTATGGAACTCGTAGAAGTCGTTGAGGTTTTTGGCCTCGGCCAAAAAGTTGGTCTCCTCGCGAAACGAGGTCCACAACTCCTCGACTACGCCGTGCAGGTCAACGAATTGATCGGTGTTGACGAACTTGGAAACAATGCGCACCACCGAGCGGATGATATCGATGTCCTGCGCCATAACCTGCTGCGCACCGGGGCGCTGCACCTTGACGGCTACGTCCTCGCCCGTCACCAGACGAGCGCGGTGCACCTGCGCGAGCGATGCGCTACCAAGCGGATTGGGGTCGATCGCATCGAACATCTCCCCCAGGCGCAGGCCGTATTCCTCTTCCAAGCAGCGGAGCACTACCTCGTACGGCACCGGCTCCACGTCGAAACGCAGACGGCGCAGCTCATCGCAAAAGCGCTGCGGCAGAATCTCGGACCGGTTGGCCAGAATCTGCCCCATCTTGACGAACATGGGGCCGAGCTCCTCGAGCAGGCGGCGCAAGCGAACCGGCGTGAGGTTATCCCACACACGGTACTTTTTGACCAAGCGAACAATCTGCCCGATGCGTTCGCGACGACCCGCCGGCGTGAGCTGGTATTCCTCGTCCGGCGCCATCGCGTCGGGCTCTTCGGGCACCATATCGACAGCGCGCGGCTTTTTGCGAGCGCCCGAGACGGCGGCATCGACCTCATCGACAACCGCCGCCTCGTCACCCAAAGGATCTAGATTGTTGTAATCGGTGGTGGAATCTGCCATCTGCGCTGCTACTCGGCCTCTTCGGTATCCTTCGCATCGTCGGGCTCAACGGACTCGACGGGCACCGAGGTCACGTTGTCCTCGACCGAATCGACGATGTCGCGCACATGGGCTAGGAAGGCCGTGCGCTCAGGGGCGGTCATAACGCGGACGCGGGCAAGGATGAGCTCGTCGAGCACGCGCTGGGCCGCAGTCTCGCCCTGTATGCCCAAGCGCTCGGTCAGATCGGAGATGGTGCCACCGGCCTGCTCGAACATGTCGGACACGCTGCGGGCGATATCGGGGGTGGCGGTGTCCTTGCGGACCTGCTCGCCTTTGGTGTTAAGGTCGTCGAGGACCTTCTTGCCGCCTTCGACAGCAACGGCGGCAGCGCCAAAGCCCACGTTAATGGCGCCGTTAACAAGCTGATCGAGTTTCATAACCATGGTTGTCTCCAATCACAAACAACTGCATTGGCGTTCTTGTACCCAAGATTGAGCGAAAGCGACAAAGCGTTTTAGCGCTATTCGATCGACGGGAAATCCCTACCTCACGTTGTCATTCATCGCGAAAGAGTTCTTCATGGCGCAGCTCGTGGTGTAAAGCACCTTGCCCAGCAGGGCATCGGTCTCCACGCGAACACGCTCGGCAAAGGCCTCGTTGGCGCGTGCAAGCTCGGCAGGCACCTCGACCTCGGGCAGAGCGGCTACGGCAGCGTCGACGTCATGGATCTGCTTGTGGCCCATGCCACCGATCTTCTCCTGATAATCCTCGACCGCGCGGCCGCACTCATGGAAGCGGACGTCAGCCAGCGCGCCGATCAGGCGGTTGGCCCAGTAGAAGTTTTCGGACGTCACGCGAGCCTGCGTGTCGGCATAGTACTCGGGCATAGTCTCGACGTTGGCGTACAGCGGAACCAGCGCGTTAAACGAGTTGGAACCAAAGGCCATCCACTGCACGGCGCGGTAGGCCGGCTGCGCATAGGGGCGCAGCTGCAACACGGCAAGCTGGCTGTTGCGGTTGATGCCGATGGGGCGATAGGCACCACGCGTAGCGGGCGTGCCCCTGCTGCCGTAGCAGTCGTACTCCGTGCCCTGGTAGTGGCTCGAGAGCACGTACTTGATGTCCTCGATGGTCACCTTGCGCTCGGGCACGCGGCTCCAGGGGATATCGTCGCTCTCGGGCGTGTAGTCGGCGTCGGGGCCATCCCACACGTCGCTGGGGTTGAGGCAGCGCTGCATGTACCAGGCGCGCGGCGTGTTGTAGACATGGTCGCTGTCGCTGTGCGAGCCAAAGGCCTCGCGCGGGTTAAAGACGGCAGCCGGGCCGTCGCTCTCGACGCCCAGCGTCAGGTCCAGATGCCACTCGGCCATCCAGACGCGCAGGTCGGCGGAGCACATATGGTCGGCCTGGGCGCCCTCGGCGTCATCCAGGTCAAAGCTGTCGATGCCCAGCTGGTTGGGCATGGTCACATAGGCGTCGTCAGGCACGCGCTTGGCGATCCAGTGGTGACCGCCGATGGTCTCGAGCCACCAGATCTCGTCCACGTCGCTAAAGGCGATGCCGTTGTTCTCGTAAGTGCCGTAGCGCTCGAGCAGGTCGCCCAAGATACGCACGCCGTCGCGGGCGGACTTGGCATACGGCAGCACCAGGGTCACCATGTCCTCCTCGCCCAGGCCACCGGGCTGCGCCGGCACATAGCCGTCCTCACCCTCGTTGCCCTTGGCGGGCACGTAGTCCACGAGCGGATCGGAGCCGCGGACGCGCTCGTTGGTGGTAAGCGTCTCGGTTGCGGACATGCCAACATTGAGCTCGTTGAAACCGGCCTCGGCCCAGATACCGTGGCCCGGAACAACATCGGGGACGCTCGTATAGCGCATGGGGTTATCGGGCAGCTCAACGGTCAGGTGGCTCAGGACGCTCGTGTAGACGCGCGGCTGCTCGTCGGGATGCACTACGCGCATGCGCTTGGGCTCAAATACCCCGTTGGACGAGTCCTCGTTACGCGCGACCAGGGTCGACCCGTCGTAGCTTGCGTTTTTACCGACCAGAATCGTTGTGCACGGCATGCGCATCCTCCTTGAGCGAAAAAATCAAACGGCAACAGTGTATCGCTTCGGCGCAGAAAGGGCGAAACCACGGCCTCGGCAGCCCCCGTGGTCAAAAAATGCCAAATATGAGTACTGTCACCAATTTAGTGGCAGCAAATTTCCCTGTAACGAGTGCCGAAAATCCCCATTTGCCCAAAAGCAAGACAACGTTATTCCCCATAAGTTCAATAAAATAGGCTTCCTAACGATAATGGATACCGTTAGGAAGCCAAAAAGACGTAAGACATATGTGACTATCTTGGCAACAGTACTCATATTTGGCATTGTTTGACCACGTGGTATATAGCTAACCCCCTCAAACAGCCCAAAACGCCTATTTCGATGCGCGCTCCGCCGCCTCAATCACGTGTTTGGCGAGAATCGCGGTGGTCACAGCTCCCACGCTGCCCGGCACAGGCGTGATGGTGTCAACAACCGGCTCTGCAGCATCAAAATCAACGTCCCCGACCAACTTGCCAGCGGCCTCGTCCCAATTAATGCCAACATCGATGATTGTCTGGCCCTCGCGAACCGCGTCCACACCAATCGTGTGCGCGCGCCCAACGGCCGCAACCACAATATCAGCCGCACGGCACTCGGCAGCAAGGTCGCGCGTATGCGTATGGCACGTCGTCACGGTGGCATTGCGCGCCGTAAGCATGGCGGCAACGGGACGCCCGATCACCAGCGAGCGCCCGACCACAGCAACCTTAGCTCCATCCAGCTCAACGCCGTAATGATCCAGCAAAGCAAGCACAGCTTCGGCTGTGCAGGGGGCAAAACCCTCGCCGCGCCCCGAAAGCGTGGTGAGCAGCGAAGCCGGCGTCATGGAGTCAACATCCTTGGCGGGATCGAGCGCTGCGGCGACGGCGTTCTCGTCAAGGCCGGCGGGCAGCGGGCGGAACATCAGACAGCCATGAACAGCCGAATCGGCATTGATGTCCTCGATAGCCGTCAACAGCTCGTCCTGCGAAACATCGGCAGAAAGCAAAACGCGACGAGCCTCAATCCCCACTTTTTCGCAGCGCTTGAGCGCACCGCGCTCGTAGGATAGGTCGTCCTCGCGTTCACCTACACGCACAATAGCCAACGTCGGAACAACGCCCCGCTCGCGCAGGGCTGCGCAGCGAGCAGCAAGTTCCTCAGTCAAAGCGCGAGCAACGGGAGCACCCTTCAGCAGTTCAGCCATGGCTATCCTCTCTTCCTTGCAGCGTCGGAGGCGCGGCGCGCCAGCGCCTCGGCGCGCGGCAACCATGTGTCGAGCAGCTCATCACACGCCGTCTCGAGCTCCTCGGCACGAACGCGATCCTTCATAGACGTGGTGTTCGCAAAGAGCGTCAAACTCGCGCCTTGCATAGCGGCACGGCAGAACACGGCGCCGCACGCCACATCGGACAGCAGCTGACGCGAACCCTTGTCGGCCATGTCCTCGAGCAGCGCCAGCGCACGCCCGCAGGCATCCATAATGCGATACGGCGGCAGAGCGGCCACATGCAGCGCATCCTGAATCGCGGTCGCTCGAGCCGGATCGTCACGCGGAATACCGTACGCCGCGGACACCTGCCCGTAGGCACGAACGTCCTCGGCAACCAGACCCACAAGTTCCTGCGCCAACTCATCCGCCTGGGCAAACGCGCGCGTCAGATCGTCTGCGCGATCGGCAAGCGCGGGGTTTGTCGCCCCATAGCGGGCAACCATTCCGCAAAGCGAGGCGCCCAGCGCACCTACAAAGGCGCTCGCGCTGCCACCACCGGGAACCGGCTCGCGCGCGGCCAGCGCCTCGGCAAAACCGCGACAGGTTTTATCCATCATCTCTTGGCTCATACGCACACGCACCTTCAAGTCATATATATCGGTCGGGCGGCCGACGCCGGCCGACCGCATCGATCACGTAATGGTGCTAAGTCTAGCCCATAAGTACGCGAGCGTCAGCGCACCTGGCCATCGCGGATTTCTATGGCACACGATAGGCCATGCCAACGCAAACATGGGACACATGGCCCACCTTTCGAGACTCCCGAGCAGCACAAGCTGGGGCATATCTATAAGTAAGGAACCCGTTGGGGAACGGCCGCGCAACGGCCACAAGCGATGAACGGAGGCATAAGTCGCACAGTACACAGAGACATCCGCCGCCAGCGCAATCAGTACCCCAACAGCATGCGGCGCCGTGATGTCATCAGCAGACAAGGAGGACGCCACCATGATGAAAAAGACCCTATCAATCCTTTCCCTTTGCATCGCCCTCTTTGCCGCGCTCGCCCTTGTGGGCTGCGGCGGGAGCGCATCGGGCGGCGGCAGCGCCCCCAAGAGCGAGAGCAAGGAAAAGGCCCCCGTCGCCAAGAAGACCGACTACATCTGGTTTAAGGTCGAGATGCCCGAGGGCGTCGGCGTAAGCGACTCTGCCGGCAAGAATGCCGACAGGGTCCAGCTCACCTTCCCCGAAGACGAGAACGCCTCGGCCGATCGCTTTATCCCCGTTTGGAAAAAAGCGCTGACGGCCGAGGAATCCCACGCCGACCAGGCGGAAAAGAAGGGGGATACGTTCCAGTGGAAGGATGGCGGGTCCGTCGAGTATAACGGCAGGACGTGGCTCGTCGGAACATACGAGGACAACAGCGGCATCTCAACCATGCTTTTTACCGATGTTGAGCCGGGAAGCGTCTACGTCCTCATCTCGAACTTCGACCAGCACAAGAAAGAAGCCGAGGCACTCCTCAACTCCATCGAGTTCCCCGATGACATGGAAGAGGCAGTTTCCGAGGCACGCGAAGTCGAGATTTCGAGCATCGAGATCAAGTAACGGGACACCCGCACGCGCCTACGCGCACCCGCGCACATGCGCCCCATTAAAACAACGGGCGCCCAACCCGGGGAGGGCCGACAGCACCGGCCCTCCCCTCTTTTGGACCCGTGCATATTGCCACTTAACGGCGCAAATCCGGCCCTCAGAATGGGACACATGGCCCACCCTAGCGAGCCGTCCACGCGTACAGTAAAGGCAGGTAATCCATGGGCGGTTACAGATCGAGGAGGACACGACCATGAAAAAGAAGGCCTTTGCGATTCTCACCCTCTGCATCAGTCTCTTTGCCGCGGTTGCCCTGGTGGGCTGCGGTGGCAGCGGCGGCGCTACCGGCAGTGGAGGTGGCGGCGGAGCAGAAAAGCCAGCCGTGGATATGAGGACCGACTTCATTTGGTTTAAGGTCGAGGTCCCCGAGGGCGTCGAGATCACCGACGTCGCAGGCGACACCGCCGACAGGGCCCAGTTTAAGTTCACCGAGAGCGAGCACGCCAGCGATCGCTTCATCCCCGTCTTCGACTCTGACAAGAACGCCGATGAACTGTTCGACTACGAGGCAAAGTGGAATGCCAGCTTTGAGTGGACCGAGAATGACCCCGTCAAGTACAACGGCAAGACTTGGCGCAACGCTTCCTATACACACTCGGGCGGCGTAACGACCGAATACTTCACCGACGTTGACGGCGGCAGTGTGTATGTGCGTATCGACAACGTCGAGGAGCACAAGGACGCCGTCGAGACCATGATGAAGTCTCTGGAATTTGCCGACGACATCGCCGAGGCCAAGACCGAGGCCATGGACGTCAAGCTCGACGATATCGAGATCAAGCGCTAAGCGACTGGCGAGCGCAACGGGAAACACGGTCGCAGTGCAAACAAGCGACGGTACCCCAGCGCTTCGTACCCAGGGAGGGCCGGTAAACCGACCCTCCCTTTCTTATGCCTGTAGCCGACGAACGCGAGGATGCCGGACGCCGGAACCGCCCCAAATGTGGCAACAGTACGAAAACGACAAACACCCCAACACGTCCGCCCACCGATTTATTGCGCCGCGCAGACAATTAAACCAGCATCTTTAAACATCTGGGCAGTATAGTGACCAAAACTATCGCATAACCGCACTCTGCGAATGGAGAAGTTATGACCGAACACCATGCCATCAGCCGCCGAGCGTTTACGCTGGGCCTAGGGCTTGCGGCGTTGTCACCACTTGCAAGCCTGCCCGAAACCGCAGCGCCGGGCATTCCCCTGCGAGCGGCATTTGCAGACAACACACCCGCACCGTCGGACAGCCTCCACAATTTCGTCATTCGCCTTCGCCCCGCGGGCTATTTTCGCACCGCGAGCGTCAACCAAGACGGCAACGTTCGCGGCAACGTCTGTCACCTGTTTAACGACGGCACGTCCAGCAAGCTCATCCTTGAGAACGTAACGACCAAGAATGACGATACAAACTGGTACGCCATCCGCACCTTGCTCAATTTCGAAGAGCATAAAAAGACGGGCTACAGCATTTGGTCGGTCGACGACGACTCGGACAAAGATGGAAAGGTCATCCACGTATGGGGCGGCGAGTATGACAACAAGCCCAGCCGCGCTTTTGCGTTCGAGCGTCAATCAAACGGAACCTACATCATCCGAGACCGCACGGTCGAGAAAGAAACCGAGAAAAAAGACATTAAGTACCTGGCAATAGAATCGAACGGCAAAGACCAGGACAACAATAAGATCTGCCATAAGAGTAAGAGCATTCCGTGGGAGCTCGAACTTATCGGTTACGACATGAAAAAGAACGATGCCACGGTTAGCAGCCTCGACTGGATCACGTACAGCAGCTACGTCGACGGACCATGTTGGATGAAATACGTCGACGACAACAAGTTCCTCGACGAGCTGAGCATCCCGGGTACGCACGATTCGGGCACCTGCAGCGTGGACAACGACACTGAGCCCCAATCCTCGCAAGTAAAATGCCAGCAGGATTACATTCCCACGCAGTTGCTCGAAGGCATTCGCTATTTCGATATCCGGCTCGGAAAGGGCGATGACCCCGGCATCGACCACGGGATTTTCTACCTACTCAAAAAAGACGGGAACTATCTGCATCTCTCCGATGTCATAGGCTACTTCAAAACGTTTTTGAACGAAAACCCGACAGAAGCGCTCATCATGCTTGTATCACGAGGCAACGACGAGGCTACCGACGAAAGTGTTACGACGGCTTTCGCCAAGGTTTTGGACGACAACCCCAAACTGTTCTATACGTCGAGCCGCGTTCCCACACTGGGCGAGGTGCGCGGAAAGATCGTCCTGCTACGTCGATTTGGACTCGACGGCGACAGCGTAAGCGGCCACACGTGGGGACTCGACCTCACCGAATGGGATAACAAAATCGCAGTGCACACCGACAGCAGTTCCATGTGTCTCGTCCAAGACGCGCGGGGCTTTGAAGCCGCGGGGGAAACAGGCGACAAAGAGCCCTATTGCACCAAGGTATACGCCCAGGACAAGTACAAACTCACGGGAACCGACAAGCTCAGCTGGGTCGATAATGCGCTGAAGGAAACGACCGGGCGCACGCGCAACGAGGTAGATGTCGAGGACGATAACGGGGCCAAGGAGAAAGTCCTGGAGCGTTGCTGGTCTATCAACTACACCAGCTGCACGGGCTTGTCGCACGGAGGCAATCCTTTTACCTCGGCACGAGTAGTCAACGAGCATCTGTATAAGAGCCCGTACATCAATCCCAGCGGCATCGAGGATACAAAGTCAGATTACCTCAAGCACATTGGCATCATCGCATCCGACTTTGTTGATGCGGCGCTGGCCCGGAGCATCTACCAGCGCAATTACAATTACGATACGAAGCACACGCAGTCGGCTTCGTGCTGCCTCCCGACCCGCATGCGCATGACGTACGGCGACTCGCTGAGCGATGCCTCGCTCCAGGATGGCAAGACCGTTGGCGAGGGCCATTTCCGCCTTGTCGACAGCAGCAACGTACTCAACGTGGCGGCTTCGGGCCATGCGTTTACCATCGAATACGTGGATGTCGACGCCTTGGGCAACGAGACCGTTACGGGGCTGCAGGGATCCGTGCCCATCGATATCGATCCGCGCGCACTGACACCCCACTTTGAGGGGCTCGAAGGCCTTAAGGCCGGCGAGGATGTGCGCACAAAGGTCGCGGCGCTGCTCGAGGGCAAACTCGAAAACGATGCCTGCACGGCTCAGCTCGAGTTTGTGCACGACGCGGACGGCGCTCCGGGCACGGCAATGGTCGAGGGCGAGGCATTTACCGCGGGAACGTACTGGGTGCGCGCGAACGGTCTTTTGGGCGACGCGGCGCAAAACTACAAGCTTGCTAATGACGGAGCCGCGAGCTTTACCGTAGCGGCCTCGAGCAGTGCAGGCGGCACCGGCACCGACGGTGGCACGGGTTCCAACGCAGGCAGCGCTGATAAGAACGGTAAGGGCAACAAGGGCAAGAACTCGGGCGGAAAACTCGCCGACACGGGCGACGGCTCCGGCATTGCCGCCGGGCTCGCTGCCGCCGCCGTAGCGACAACGGTCGCCGGCGCGGCAATGCTTGCCAACGACCGCGAAAACGCTGGGGACGGTAGCGAATAGGCAAGCCGGCCTTTTAGACACATCGACTCAATGGGGGGCGCAGGACACCGTTCTGTGCCCCCGATTTTTACCTTGGCCCAAACGCCGCCATAGGCTACATCACCATGTTCAGCGCGTTAACAAACTCCTGGGCCTTCGCACGGCTGCTCAGGCTAAAAACACAAGCAGTCAACAGCCTGTTACGCAGAAAAACATCGCGGCCCTTGATCCTGTTGACCCCCGTAATGTCCTTAAGATAGACAATCTCGGTGTGCTTGCCACCAAAAGTGCCCTTCTTGAGCACCTCAATACGGTTGGGGTAGATCTTGACGTCTTTATACCTACCCGAACCTTTGTCCTGGAATAGCAGCGTGTTATTGTCCATACGCGTCACTCCCGTGGGATTCGCTAAAACTGCCTCTATGGTCACATTTTAGTCACCGCAAGGCCCCATGCGAAGATGTCAGACAGCACAGCAATTCGTGTCCGCGCGAGGCTTTAAACTAAATGCGATAAAGACGCATTCCACAAAAGGAAAGTGGGGCGACAGTGATGGGCGAACTGGTAAACCGTGGAGAATCGGCAATCGTGCCCGAAGGTTTTTACAAGCAGGTCTCCTCGATTCTCAACGCCGCTCGCGACAAGGCCTATACCGCCGTTAACTTTGCGATGGTTGAGGCATATTGGGAGATCGGCAAGAGTATTGTTGATGAACAGGGCGGAGAGGGGCGCGCCAAGTATGGCGATGCACTGATCGACGAACTTGCCGTTAGATTGACTAAGGATTTTGGCAGAGGCTTCAACGCCAGAAGCTTAAGATACATGCGTCAGTTTTATCTTGCGTTCCCAATCCGGAACGCGCTGCGTTCCGAATTGAATTGGACACATTACCGCAGGTTATCGCGTATAACCGACCCTGATGCTCGAACATGGTACATGAACGAATGCGCCGATTCTCGTTGGAGCACGCGTCAGCTCGAACGCCAGATCAACACCATGTTCCGCGAGCGCCTACTTGCCAGCAAGGACAAGGAGGCCGTCACCCAGGAAATCCAAAAGAGCGCCCCGGCTCGTCGCCCCGAGGATATCATCCGCGACCCATATGTACTGGAGTTTTTAGGTTTCTCGGACGATACTGCGTTTCGCGAGAGCGATCTAGAGCAGGCGCTCATCACGCATCTTCAGAAGTTCCTGCTGGAGCTTGGCCGTGGTTTCGCTTTCGAGGCGCGCCAAAAGCGCATCACCTTTGATGGGCGCCATTTCTATATTGACCTTGTTTTTTACAACTATCTGATGCGCTGCTTCGTGCTCATCGACCTTAAGACGGACGACCTTACGCATCAGGACCTGGGCCAGATGCAAATGTATGTGAACTACTACACGCGCGAGCTCATGAACGAAGGCGACAATCCGCCCATAGGCATCGTGCTCTGCGCGGACAAAAGCGATTCGATTGTCGAGTACACGCTGCCCGAAGACAACGACCAAGTGTTTACCGCCAAATACCTGCCGTATCTTCCAAGCAAGGAAGAGCTGGCGCGCGAGCTGAGTGCCGAGTACCGCGCCATCAACGAAGCGACTAATGGCGAAACGCAAGGGTAGCAGCACGTTGCGACCGAAGCCACCGCAGCCGTCGCAGGCGCACTCGCGGTTGCGACGCACGCTACGAAACAATACCGGTCATGGACGCCGGCAACGACATTCTAGCCGTGGCTGGCGAGCGTGACCTGACAGGCAAAGACGCGGCCTTCGTCTGATGTGGGTCCATTGGCTGCCACAGAAAAGGGCCGGTTGCAGCCGGCCCTTTAGACGATAATACCTGCGTTGCCCGCGCTTCCGAAGTGTGACTAGCTGAGGAGCGGGTTCCGCGGCACAACCTGATTTTACCCAGTGAGGAGGCTCTTTTGCAGCCGCTCCACTGTTTATTTACATCTGGCACCCTCAAACAATCAGACGGCAGCCCGCACTCCTGAGAGCTGCCCCGCACCCCCGGCCATCACCTTACGGCAACAACCGGTGCTACTCCCCTACTTCCCAAATAGCGCACCCAGCAGACCGCGGCGTTTGGGCTTCTCCTCTCGGTAGGAACCCTCGACGGCGGCTGCAACCTGGCGCGGTTGCTCGCCGCCTCCACGGCGCACGATCTGGTACAGGAAGGGCGATTTAACGTATTTGACCTCGAAGGGCGTGGCGTGCACGGTGCTCTCACCGGACAGATGCAGGCTCGGGCTGAGCGGCGCCACGATATGCGTTTCGCGCTTGTCGCTAAACACCACCGCGGCCGCGCGGCCCGTCTGGCCGTTTACGGCAATGCGCACCTGCTCGCCATCGCGGCCGTCTGTCGCCGGACGATCGACAAAGTAGACCGGCACCATCACCAGGCCGTCCTTATGTTTGCGGGCCTTGCGCGCCCACATGCGAATGCTCTTTTTATTGAGCCCCAGTACAGCCTCGGCGTCGTTGCCCGCAACGTCGAGCGCCAACTTATCAATGACCACCTGGTCCTTGGTAGACGCATCGACTGAGACAACGCGAAAGTCACCTTCCTGCATGGCGGGATCGAACGGACCGACCTTGGCAAAGTCCCACGGCTCCAAAATGCCCATGAGGCGAACGTCCAGGTAGTTTGCCCTGGGGTATGCCCAGTCGAGCACCTCGTAGTACACCAAGGCCTCCTTGCTCAGGCCCTTGCCCGGGAAGCTCGCCATCATGCGCAAGTCCGCCAGCGCCATGGGGAAATAGAAGAGCATCATGTCGTTTTGGATCGCGTCTTCCACGTCGTGCCCGGCAAAGGCATCCGGATACTGGCGCACCAGCTGCAGCGCGTTGGCACGTGCCTGCTGCGGCGAGATTTCGCAGGGAATACCCTGCTCGGGCACATACTCCGCACCAACGCCCATGGTCAGGCGCTTGCTAAACGTCCCCGGCTTGAGCAGGTCCGCAATGCCGATCTTATTGCCGCAGGACGGGCACTCAAACACACGCTGCGTTGACTCGCCCTCAAAGGACGCTCCGCAGAAGGGGCAAGGAATGCTCACATGCGTGGCCTCTTGGAACTCCTGCGCCGTGCCGCGATCCTCCCACAGCAGATGTTCCAGGACCGACTGATTGCGCCAGTGCGCATTGAAGAAATACCAGTCCGGGTCCTGCGGGCGCTCGAGTTGCGACACATGCGTGAGTTTGAGCAGTCCATCCACCACCGTCAACGGCGTATGGCGAATACCCAAAGCGCTCTTGGGCTCTCCGGCGTCCGCCTGCCACGGAACCACCGTGCCGCAATAGGCGCACTCAAAGCTGCGCTTAGCCTGGTGCGAGTACATAGGGCCGCCGCAGTTTTGACATTTTATGGCAAACATCTCGTCCATGGAAACGTCCTCCTTTGCACAGGGGCTGTCGACATTAAGTATGTCGAGCAAGCAGGCACATGCCCATACCCATGTGGCCCAAAATGGACCACCCAGGCAGACGAGAAGGCTCGTTCGTTAGCACCGGCAGACTATTGCTGCATTTTCTGAGCATCGGCGCACGGCGCCCCCGTGCGAGCTACACTATCCCCTTAAACATGATTGTGAGGACGACCGCTATGCTATTTGTAAATCGGCTGGTACATACGCTTGTTCCCGGCAGCGAGAGCGAGCCGGTCGATGCATCTTGCCGCACCAACGCGGGCTTTTCCGCAAGCCTCGTCTGCATTGGCCTCAACATCACCCTGTGCCTGGCCAAGGGCATCGCGGGTCTGCTCGCCGGCTCCGTCTCCCTCATCGCCGACGCTTTCAACAACCTCTCCGATGCCTCGAGCAACATTGTGAGCCTGCTCGGTTTCCGCCTTGCCAGCCGCCCGGCAGACGAAGGCCACCCCTATGGTCACGGCCGCTACGAGTACCTAGCCGGCCTGTTCGTCGCCGTCCTGGTTTGCGCCGTCGGCATCAACCTGATTCTCGAGTCGGTCACCAAGATCATCAAGCCCTCGCCCACCGCTTACACGTTTATTTCCCTTGCGGCACTGGCTACGTCCATGCTCGTTAAGCTCTGGATGGCAGCGTTCAACCGCACGCTGGGCAACCGCATCGATTCCGAGACACTCATCGCCACGGCGCAGGACTCCAAAAACGACGTCATCACCTCGGGCTCGGTCTTAGCGGCGGCGCTTATTTCGCAAGCGACAGGCTTTGACCTCGACGGCTGGGCGGGCCTGGGCGTGGGCATCTTCATTTGCATCAGCGGCATGGGCCTGGTGCGCGACGCCATCAGCCCGTTGCTGGGGCAAGCGCCCGACCCCAAGCTCGTCCAGGCAATCCGCGACAAGATCATGTCCTATCCGCAGGTCCTGGGCACACACGACCTCATGGTGCACGACTACGGCCCCGGCCGTCAGTTTGCCAGCGCACACGTGGAAATGCCCGGCGAGGGCGATGCCTTTGAGCACCACGAGATTCTGGACACCATCGAACACGATATCAAGCATCAGATGGGCATCGGTATCACGCTACACTGCGACCCCATCGCCACCACCGGCGACGACCTGCGCGGCTGGGTCAAGCGCGGCATCATGCAGATCGATCCTGCGCTCTCCATCCACGACCTGCACGAGCACGATGGCTTTGTGTCATTTGACCTTGTGCGTCCCGACGGCTTTGACATATCCGACGAGGAGCTGCTGGGGCTCGTCACGCGCATCGTGCACGAGCGCCGACCCGATGCCTCATGCGTCGTTACGTTTGACTCGGGCTTTAGCTCGCCCGACCGTCCGGCCGAGCAGCTGTAGCCCACTTAACAGCTAGTTTCCCTGCGCGCCCGAGATGCCGTTTTGTAGGGCGTTCCAGGCATCCGTCGCCATGTCGCCCAAGTTCTGCGCGGTATCGCCCAGATTTTGTGCCGTATCGCCCAGCTCTTGCGCCTTGTCTCCCAACTCCTGCGCCTTGTTGCTCAAGTCCTCCAGCGTATTGGAGCTCGAGCTGTCGGTACCGCTTTGGCCGTCGGACGAGTTGCCCGAACTGTTCTTGTGCGTGAGTTGAATTTCGAGGTTGCCGTTGTCGTTATAGTAGGCAGAAGTAACGACCCAGTTGGCATCGACGACGGGCGTTGAGCCATCATCAGTCAGGACCACGGCATTCGAAAGATCGGCGCCGCGCGACTTGAGGATCTTCTTGGCGTTGGACCAGTACTGCCCCGGGATATCACTCAGATCGACGGTGCTAGACGAGGCGGACTCGGTTTGCTCGGCAGCGGTATCGGCCGTTGAACTCCCTCGCTTGTTGAGCATGCCCGACACGATGGCAAACACAACCGACAGCGCAAAGAAGATCGCCAGCACGATGAGGATCTTCTTAATCACGCTCGACGAACGCGACGGCGTCTCTTCCTCGTCCTCGCCATATTGCGGAATCGACTTGGGGTACTCGCGATACGGCTCGCGCGACTCGTAGCGAGGCTGCGCCGTGCGAGGCATATACGTCGTCTGCTGAGGCTGCGGAATGGGATTCTGCGGCAGGTCATCATAGGGATTCGGCGTCGAGGCGGCATAAGAATCCTGCGGCGCGTAATCAAACGGGTCTGCCGCCGCGTTGCCATAGGGGCTTTGCAAAGATGCAGCGTAAGGGTCCTGCGCCGCGTCGCCATAGCCCATAACTCGTGTGGGCTCGGCAGAAGGCTGCGTCGCGGCGGGGTCGACATAACCGGGGTTGGGAACAACGCGGGTCGCATCGGCGCTATCGCCAGCCTGCGCGGAACCGCAGCCGCCCATCACGGTTGTCTTGTCCTGATCCATGCAACGATTCCTTTCCGTCGCCTGTAAGCATCAAGTTATCCATGCATTCTACCAGCGCAAAAGCCTATGATGGGCAGAGTCCGTCGGTATCTACAAGACATGCGCGGGCCTAAGGATCAAAAAGCCCCGCCGGGCCTTGGTAGGCGCGACGGGGCGGGCAAGCGGCTATGAGCAGCGAGCTTAGAACAGGCCGGTGATGTTGCCGTCGTTGTCGACGTCGATGTTCTCGGCCGCAGGGACCTTGGGCAGGCCCGGCATGGTCAGAACACTGCCAGTCAGTGCGACCACAAAGTGGGCGCCGGCGGAAACCTTGAGCTCACGCACCGTGATGCGGAAGTTCTCGGGAGCGCCCAGGGCCTTGGCGTTGTCGCTAAAGCTGTACTGCGTCTTGGCCACGCATACCGGCAGGTTGCCAAAGCCGTTCTCGCGCAGCTCGGCAAGCTGACGCTTGGCGGCCGGCGTAAAGTCGACGCCGTCGGCGCGGTAAACCTTGGTGGCAACAGCATCGAGGGCGTCGGCCACATCGGCGCCGTCCTCATAGGCAAACTTGAGCTCGCTCGGCTGCTCAATCAGACGCATGACCTCATCGGCCAGCTCGAGCGCGCCCTCGCCGCCCTTGGCCCAGACCTCGGAAAGCTTAACGTTGACGCCGAGCTTCTGGCACTCGGACTCGATGAGCGCAAGCTCGGCCTCGGTGTCCGTCGGGAAGCGGTTGATGGCGACCACGCAGGGCAGACCATAAACGTTCTGGATGTTGTCGACGTGACGCAGCAGGTTGGGCATGCCAGCCTTGAGTGCCTCGAGGTTCTCCTCGTTGAGGTCGGCCTTGGCGACGCCACCGTTGTACTTCAGCGCACGAGCGGTCGCAACGACCACGACGGCGCTGGGGCGAACGCCCGTCATGCGGCACTTAATGTCGAGGAACTTTTCGGCGCCCAGATCGGCGCCGAAGCCGGCCTCGGTAATGGCGACATCGCCAAAACGCATGGCCATGCGCGTAGCCATGATGGAGTTGCAGCCGTGGGCAATGTTGGCGAAGGGACCGCCGTGGACAAACGCGGGCGTGCCCTCGAGCGTTTGCACCAGGTTGGGCTTGAGCGCGTCCTTAAGCAACGCGGCCATGGCACCCTGGGCCTTAAGGTCGCGGGCACGGACGGGCTCGCCGGCAAAGCTATAGCCGACGACAATCTCGCCCAGGCGCTCCTTGAGATCGCTGATGCTCGTAGACAGGCACAGGATTGCCATGACCTCGGAGGCGACGGTGATATCGAAGCCGTCCTCGCGCGGCACGCCCTGAGCCTTACCGCCAATGCCGTCGATGACGTGGCGCAGCTGACGGTCGTTCATATCGACGACGCGCTTCCAAGTGATGCGCTTAACGTCAATACCGAGCTGGTTGCCCTGCTGGATGTGGTTATCGAGCATGGCGGCCAGCAGGTTGTTGGCAGCACCGATGGCATGGAAGTCGCCGGTAAAGTGCAGGTTGATGTCCTCCATGGGAATGACCTGGGCCCAACCGCCGCCAGCGGCACCGCCCTTGACGCCAAAGACGGGACCGAGCGAAGGCTCACGCAGGGCCACGGCGCTCTTGATACCGCGACGACGCAGGCCATCGGCCAGACCGATGGTCGTGGTGGTCTTGCCCTCGCCCGCGGGCGTTGGGTTGATAGCGGTCACGAGGACGAGCTTGGCCTGGTGATCAGTCGGCTCGTTGAGCAGTGAATAGTCGACCTTAGCCTTGTCGAAGCCGTACGGAATAAGGTGCTTAACGTCGACGCCGGCGTTCTTGGCCACCTCGGTAATAGGCAGCGGCGTGACAGAACGTGCGATTTCGATGTCAGTAGGCATGGGCGGTCCTTTCGTTACCGAATGAGAAAAAGACCAATTCAGCATAGCACGGGCGCGCAACAGTAAAACGCCCATAACCGATGAACGGCGATATGTTTACCCGATGCCCAGCGATAGTCCAACAGCCCGCCAAAACAAAACGCCCTAAACGGTAGGTTCAATCCCCAGGTGCTCAAAGGTGCGGAGGGTTGCCTGACGGCCCTGCGGCGTACGAATCATCAATCCGCACTGCAGCAAATAGGGCTCATAGACATCCTCGAGCGTGCCTGGGTCCTCGCCCACCGCGCTGGCAAGGGTCGTAAGTCCCACGGCGCGACCGGAGAACGTCTTGGCGAGCGTCTCCAAAATGCGAATATCCATCCAGTCCAGACCGAGCTCGTCGATCTCGAAGAACTCGAGCGCCTGGCGACAGATATCGAGCTCGATGGGGCCGTTGCCGCGCACCTGTGCGTAATCGCGCACGCGCTTGAGCAGACGGTTGGCAAGACGTGGCGTGCCGCGCGAACGCGAGCCGATCTCGAGTGCACTGGGATGGTCGATCGTCACGCCCAGGATAGTCGCCGAGCGCGTCACAATCTGCGCGAGCTCCTCGACCGTGTAGTAATCCAGGCGATATGAAATGCCAAAGCGGTCGCGCAACGGGCCGGTCAACATGCCTGAGCGGGTCGTTGCCGCCACCAGCGTAAACTTGGGGATATCCAGGCGAATCGAGCGCGCCGCCGGACCCTTGCCAATCACGATATCGAGGGCAAAGTCCTCCATCGCGGGGTACAGGACCTCCTCGACCGAACGGTTGAGGCGGTGGATCTCGTCGATAAACAGCACATCGCCCGGCTGCAAGTTAGTAAGGATGGCCGCCAGGTCGCCCGTGCGCGCGATGGCAGGGCCACTCGTGGTCTTGATCTGAGCGCCCAGCTCGTTGGCGATAACGGTGGCCAGCGTGGTCTTGCCCAGGCCCGGAGGACCCGAGAAGATCACGTGGTCGAGCGTCTCGCCACGGCTCTGCGCCGCTTCGATCAACACGCGCAGGCTCTGCTTGATGTGCTCCTGGCCGCAGTAATCGTCCAGGCGCTGAGGGCGCAAAGTGCGGTCGACATCGAGATCCTCGGCCGTCAGCTCCGAGCCCACCATGCGCTCGCCGTGCGCCATGGATGCCGCCGGCGAGTTACCGGGCGTCGCCCACAAGTCCTGAGAGTCATCGGCTTCCCACATCACGCATCCATTCCGAGTCGCTTAAGCGCCGCGCCGAGCAGATCCTCGACACGCATATTCTGCCCATCATACCCGCTCAGGGCAACATCGGTCTCCTGCGGGCTAAAGCCCATGGAAAGGAGCGCCGCACGGGCATCATCGATCACCGAGGGAGCGGCAGCGGGCACGGGCATCGCAACCTGTCCGGAAATCACGTCGACCGGCACAAAGCCCTTATCCTTGGCAAAGGTGCTCTTGAGTTCCAGGATCAGGCGCTGAGCTGTCTTTTTGCCCACACCGGGTACCTTGGCCATGCCCTTGTCGTCCTCGGCCATCACCAGCGAATACAGCTGCCCCACGGTATAGGTGGAAAGCACGGCGAGCGCCAGGCGCGGGCCAACGCCCGAAACGGACACGAGCCGGTCGAACATCGTGCGCTCATCCTTTGAGGAAAAACCGAAAAGTGTCATGGCGTCCTCGCGCACCTGCATACGCGTGTAGAGGCGGACCTCGCCGCCGGGCGTCGGCAACGTGGCCGCAGTGCTGCCCGAGATGCCGAGCTCAAAGCCAACGCCCGACACATCGACGACAGCCGAGCTCATCGTGGCCTCGACAAGCGTTCCGTGGAGCTGGGAGATCATCAGTATCCGGTTCCTCTCTGTTGATAGAACTCGCCACCGGTGAGGGCGCGGGTGCGGCTGAGGTTTACGTGGCAGATGGCGCAGGCCAGGGCATCGGCGGCATGGTCGGGATGCGGGTCGTGGTCGAGCTGTGTTAGAGTGCGTACCATGTAGGCGACCTGCCGCTTGTCCGCGGCGCCGGTGCCCACCACAGCCTGTTTGATCTGCATGGGCGTGTACTCGCCAATCTCGAGCGCGCATTCCGAAAGCGCTACGAGTGCAGCACCGCGGGCATGCGCCGTGGGGATGGCCGAACGAACGTTGGCGCCAAAGTAGATACTCTCGACAGCAGCCGTGTCGGGTCGATAACGCTCGACGACATCCTTAAGGTCACGGGCGATATGCGACAGGCGCACCGCGAGCGGACTTCCGGCACTGGTCTCGATGCAGCCATAGGCACGGCAGCGAACCTCGCCGCGCCGCTCCTCGATAATCCCCCAACCCGTATGGGCCAAACCGGGGTCGATGCCCAAGATAACCAAGCCAACCTCCCCTCGCCACAAGCACAGCGCAAGACAAGGCCCCGCGCATCATTCACGAACGTCTGTTCTAGAATAACACAACGCTAGCCCTATAAGTCAGCCGAGATCGAATTGTAGGTTGAGTATACGCAAGCGAGCGCCCGCCAGAGCGAGCAAGGTGCCTTGAAAGAGGAGGGCATTGACCTGGCGGTCATGTCCGACGATTGAAAGGCAGATTGCCGCTCTGGCGGGCGCGCAGCGACCTAGTTCTGAGAGAAGAACGGAAATTGTCGGGGATCAACCGGCGGATGCGGCATCGGGCCACCCTGGGGCCCACCCTGCGGGCCACCCTGGCCGCCCATCATCTTATCGATGGCGTCCTGAACCTCGCCCTCGAACTTTTTCATTCCCTCGTGTAAACGACGCTGACCGTCCTCAGAGCGCAGCTCCTCCATTTGCTCGGGCGAAATACCCAGTAGCTCGCCCAGCACGCCCATCATCTCGTTTCGCACGCGCTCGCTCGTATCCTCGTCAGCAAAACGGCGCACCTCGGCGCGCGCCAGCGAATCGACCGTCATACGCTCCTTGCCGTTAAGCCCCAGGTCGGACCACGCGAGCATATACGGCCAGGCACGCTCGGCAAACGAACGGGCCGAGACGATCGGCGTCATCGGCAACATGCGGCGGGCAGCCTCACCCTGTCGAACGAGCATCAGCAGCAGCGAGCAGGCCTCAGGCTTGCCAGCGGCCATCGGGATGTCGTCGAAAGATCGATTGCGGTCCACGTGCGCCTCGAGCGCGCCATCGACCTCACCCGGCTCAAGCCCGCCGAGCAGCTGTGCCGCACGGTCGAGCATATCGACCGGACCGTCGAGCGTCGAGAGCGCCTGCGCCAGCACGCGCTCCATACAATCTTCCACTGCGTTGAGCGTCACGAGCTCTTGGGGCACCACGGCAGACGTGCGGTTGCGCACACGCGCCACAAACTCAAGCGTCGACAGGTACACATCGCCAAAGGGCGCAAAGTCGCCCTGGTAGCCGCCGCAAAGCGCCGGCGCCGCCAGCGCGTACTCAGTTTTGGACAGCGGGCTCAGCGCCATCGCACCCAGCTCGAGCGCCGTATCCTCCAGCATCAGGCCCAGCGTGCGCGAGCGCAGGCGCTCGGCATCGCCCGCCGACACGTCGCGATCGAGCACGCGCGCCGCATCCGGTGCATCGCGCTCGACGGTGCGAATGTGCAGACGCTCGGCGATGGCGCGGACGGCGGCACAGCGGGCAGCCTCGGCTTCTTCCTGCGCCGGCGTAAAGATACGGTTGCGCCCCAGCACCAGGCCAATCACATTGCGCGGGCCCAGAGCGTCGACGGCCAGCGCCGCCAGCAGGGACGACGGCAAGTCACCCTCGAGTGCCACCACAGCACGCGACGCACCGTGGGCTCGGGCGTTGTCGCGCACGGCGAGCACCAGCGCCTGCCACAGCCACTCCTCGGAACGGAACTCGGGCAGTTCGTGATCCTCCAGGGCATCGAGCATCACGCCGCGCTGAATCTCCTGAACCAGCAGGCTCTCCTCAAAGCACGGCGCCTGGGCCACCGCGCGACCGCAGTCGTCGAGCACAAACGAACCGCCGGTATACACCGACTCGTCATAGGCACCGACCGGCGCCATGCAGGCAAACCACACGCTGCGCTTGGATGCGATCTTGCGGTAGGCGCCGCTGCGAACGGCAGCAATGGCGGCAGTCTCGCGGTCGGTCATGTCAAACGCGTTGAATTGGAAATACGCAATGAGGTCAACACCGGTCGGCAGCATCTCGAGTTCGCGGTCCAAGTCAAAAATCACGGCGATGCGCACGCCGTCCACGTCGAACACCGGCGGCGCCCAACGTGTGTCGTTGTTCTCGCCACGCTGCAGGGCAATGCTCGAACGCGCCGGCACCACATGACCGTCCTTGAGCATCATGTAGTCGAGCAGCGGCTGGCCCTCAAACGAAACCGCCGCGGGCACGATGCAGATCATGTCAAGCTCCTGGATACGCTCGGCGACACCAGTCAAACCGGCAAGCACGTCGTGCTCAAAGTCGGCAGCGCCCACCAGGCCACCGGGCATGGCGCCCATAAAGAGCGGAGCCGGAACGCACAGCACGCGCGCTCCGCGCACGTGGGCCAGACGAGCCTGGTCCTCGATGCGGCCGCAAATGCCCTCAATATCACCCAGGCGCATATCGATCTGTGCAAGCGCGAGCTTCATGGCTCAGCCCTTTCCGTCGTAAACCATCGAAATCGTAGTAAGAGCGCCGGCCGCATAATGCAGTCGGCGCTTACATGTGCATATGCTAGCTATGATACCCCGAGCGGGGGCGCGCTCCTAGAATGTCGCGGACCACAGCCCGTGCAAGTTGCAGTAGGCATAGACGGTACCGGTCTTGGAGCCGCCCGCGAAAAACGTCGCGGGTTTCATGCCGGGCTCAAGGTAATGGACCTCCAAGCGGCCCTCGGCCTCAAGGGCGATCCACTCAATGTAGTGCTCGGGCAGGCTGGGGTGCTCGACCGAGCCAACGCGTGCGCGAATCACGTGACCGTCACGCTCGGTCTCGACAACAGGCACGTGCTTCTCGTGCGCCGCGTCCTCAGTGTTTGCAGTCAGTTCCGTGCAACCGGCAGGGGTCGCAACGTCGTCGCCAAGGGCGGCGATGAGCTTGCCGTCGGGGTCCTTAAAGAATTTCGCCATGATGTTCTCCTTTGCTGATGTGCCAATGTTCTTGATGGTTCTTATGCCCAAAGGCAGACAAACCATCCACGGCATTGCAAATGAACACATAACGGGCGGGGACGATGGGACAGCGTGTGCCATCCGCCCTGACGGCCCCACCCGCGCGCGGCTAGCGCCCGTCGCCGCCGAGCAGCGCCAGGACATCCTCGCGCGTGAACAGTGCCGACGAGATGCCGTCGCCGCCGAGCACGCTGTTGACCAGATCGCGCTTGGACTCCTGCATCTGCATAATGCGCTCCTCGATCGTGTCCTTGGCGATGAGCTTGTACACGGTCACGGTATGTTGCTGGCCAATACGGTGTGCACGGTCAGTCGCTTGGTCCTGCGCCGCCACGTTCCACCACGGGTCGTAGTGGATGACCACGTCGGCAGCCGTCAGGTTAAGGCCCACGCCGCCCGCCTTAAGCGAAATCAAAAAGACCGGAACCTCGCCCGCTTGGAACTGCGCGACCATCTTGGCGCGGCTCTCCTTAGACGAAGCGCCCGTGAGCTTAAGGAAGGCGATGTCCTCCTTGGCCAAGCGCTTACCGATGATATCGAGCATACCCGTAAACTGGCTGAACAACAGGATGCGATGTCCGCCGTCGTGGGCGCCGTGCACGAGCTCCATGCACGTATCGAGTTTGGCGCTCCCCGCCTTGTAATCCTCGTAGTGTAGACGCGGGTCGCAGCAGATCTGGCGCAGCTTGGTGAGCTCGGCGAGCACCTTGAGCTTGTCTTTCTTAAACTCGGATGACTCGCGGTGCTGCACCTGTTGGGCGATACGGTCCTGGTTGGCCAGGTAGAGCTTGCGCTGCTCGCCGGTGAGCTGCGCCATGACCGTATCCTCGATCTTCTCGGGCAGGTCGGCCACCACGTCTTCCTTGACACGGCGCAGCACAAACGGCGACACGAGCGCTTGCAGGCGAGCGGCACTGTCGCCCTCGGCATGCTCGACCGGGCTTTCGAAGCGCTTTGCAAACGATTCACGCGTGCCGAGCAGGCCCGGCATTAAAAAGTCGAAGATGCTCCAGAGCTCGGATAGGCGGTTTTCGATGGGCGTGCCCGTCAGGGCAAAGCGCACGCCGGCAGGCAAGCGCTTTGCGGCGCGCGCCACCTGGGTGAGCGGGTTTTTAATGTACTGGGCCTCATCGAGCACCGCACGGGCAAAGTCCTGCTCGGCGTACTCGTCGATATCGCGCCGCATAAGGTCATACGACGTCACGACCACGTTATGCTCGGCCACGCCGGCAATCTGTACGCGACGCTGCGCCTTGGCGCCCACGATGGCGCACACATCGAGCGAGGGCGCAAAGCGCTCCAGCTCGGCAGTCCAGTTGTACACGAGTGAGGCCGGGCATACCACGAGCGTGGGCTTGGTGTCCCCCGCCTCCACGCGCGCCAGGATATGCGCGATCATCTGGAGCGTTTTGCCCAGGCCCATGTCGTCGGCCAGGATGCCGCCAAGGCCCAGGTGTTCGAGCGAGCCGAGCCACTGGTAGCCGTCGACCTGATAGCCGCGCAGCGTGGCCTTAAGCGAGGCGGGCACCGTAAAGTCCATCTTGCCGAGCGTGTCCAGGCGCTCGACGGTACGGCGGAACGCGGCGTCGCGATCAGCCTCGAGCGCCGGCGTGCGCTCGAGCATGCTGTCGACAAAAAGGGTACTCGACGCGGGAAGCGACACGCCGTCGAGCAGGTCGACGGCACCGACGCCCAAGTCCTCGGCAAGGCCAAACGCGGCACGAGCGCCCTCGTCCAGGCGAACGATGTCGCCGGATGTAAGGCGCGCAAACGTCTGGTGACGCTTGTAGGAGTCAAGGTAGATGGCAAGGTCTGCCGCCGAAAGCCCGCTCGCACCCAGCTCGACGTCGAGCAAGTTGCTCTTGACGGTGGCGCGCACCGAGAGCTTGGGCGCAGGGCGTACCGAGATCTGGCGCAGGCGGTCGCTGAGCATGACCTCGCCCAGCTCGGACAGGGCAGACAGGCCCTCGGTCAGCAAGTGGAACAGGCGGGCGTCGTCGCGCTCCTCAAACGCCAGGCCGCCCTCGCAGAAATCGAAGTACAGGGCCGCCGTGTCCATAACGCGAAACTCCGCCACGGCATCGCGGAGCGGAACGCCGGGGCGTTGCTCTTCGAAAGGACTGCCCGGAGCACCAAGACTAAAGAGATCTGCCGACCAATCGCCGTAGGTCACCGTAATCTTGCAGGTCACAAGACCATCGTCGACGCCAATCGCCATGGCAAAACTCGGCTCGGGTGCCACGGCGCCGAGCGCGGCGGGAGCGGTCAGGTCGGTATAGTCGCGCAAGATAGGCAGCGCCATGCGGCAGAACTCGCCCACCTGGTCGGCGGCGATATGGACCGGCGTGCGGCAGGGCAACAAGTGCGAAAGGAACGGCGCCGCATGTTGGGCAAACGCCGTGTCGGTACGGCGCGCGCGGCGCGTATCGACCAGATAGGCTGCGTCGCCCGCGACAAAGCAGTACATATCGGCCGGAAGGCGCAAGTCGTAGCTGCCTCCCGCCGCCGGTGCAATCTTGGCGGCAAGGAGCAGCGGGCGCTTAGCCGGGACTTCGCCCTCCCCCTGCGGCGACGGCTCGACTGCCACCTCGTAGGAGCGATGCGTCGTCGTCCCCCGCGACCAAGCGGGCTCAAAGGACATGGTCCTGCCGCGCAGCAGGTCCAGCACGGACACGACGGAATACTCGGATACCGGCAACTGACGCTCGGCGACAAAGCCGCTGCGGGCAAAGTCATACGATGCCGAGCGCGAGCTCGTAATATCGCCTAGGTAGGCGACCGTCATTGCGATAAAGTCGAGCAGCTTTGTCGACACGTCATCGAAAGCCTCGGGCACATGGGCAAACGTAAGCTTCTTGCCATAGGAGAACGTACCGCCGCGCACATAGGCATCGGCCATGCCGTCGATATCCTTAACCACGTAGGACACCGAACCGCAGCGAATGCGAAACTCGAGCGCCCAGTTAAAGCGATCGACAAACAGCGGATTGTAGTACGGCACCAGCGAGGGCTCCAGCACCGCTTTGGGCGCATCGGGGGCAATGGTGCCGGCGAGCTTGCGACGCATGGCCACGAGCTCGTCCATGCGCGCGTCCGAAAGATCGGAAAGCGCCGCCACAAGGCTCGGGCTCGTGGGGACGGGCGCCGGGAAGGGAAAGTTGGGGTTGACCGCAGATGCGGTAGGCGCGGGGCGTGTGGGCTGCTTGGACTGTGCGGGCGGTACCGTAAACGTGCGGACCGGCGTGCGCAAACCCTCGACGGGCTCGGCGCCGCTGGCATCCAGATACGCCAACGCCGTGGCGATGACGTGCTTGCACATGCCGGAATAGCGGAAGGCGGCGGGGCAATCGCAGTTGTAGTCGATAACCTCGTGCTCGTCCATATCGAGCGCCACGTGTGTCTTATACAGGTCGCCGCGCGAGCCGCGCACCGTGCCCTCGATAGTCACATTTTTGGAGAAGCGCGAGCCGGAGTCCTCAAACGACAGCACGGCGCCGTTGAGCATGAGCGAGCGCCCCTTCATAAAGGTACTGCTGAGCGCCGCCTCCTTACGGAGCGCCTGCGCAAACGTCCCCTGTGCCATCACTTCCTCCAATCTCGCACGGGGTAGCTAATTTGGGACGGGGCTATTTTAGCTACCCCCATATGTCGATTGAGATGTATTCCGACCCCGACTCATTCGCCGTCAGTCAAAGGGTAGCTAAAAAAGCCCCGTCCCAAATTAGCTACCCCTCAGCAACGCCGTCCCTAGATCACCGTCACTCTGCCTTGGTTGCCGACGATGGCCTTGGCCTCGGCTAGCAGCGGAATCGAGCGTGCGTTGACCTTGGCCGGCACCTCGGCACGCAGTACGCGCCCGTCCACCTGCTCGATAAAGATCTCCACGCGGTCGCCGCCCGGGTTGGCGGTAAGCACCGTGGCAAGACGCGCCATATTGCCCTGGCTAAAGCGGCTGTTGGGCACCATGACCTCAAACACCTTGGGCTTGTTGTTCTCCTCGTTGAGCTCCAGCGGCACGATCTCCTGCGCGATGATCTGGTCGCCGCGGTCCGAGCGCTCGAGTTTGCCCTTAATGCGCACAAACGCATCGGACAGCTGCGCGCCGGTCTCGGGATCGACCTCGCCGTACAGGTACCCCTCGGCCTCCTTGTAGGTCTTGGGGAACACCACGACCGTGGCCTCGCCTTCCATGTCCTCGAGCTGCACGATGCCCATGGGGTCGCCGTTTTTGGTCACGCGCTTGGACACGCTCGAGACCATGCCGGCCCACCACAGCGCCTTGCCCTCGGGAATCTCCTGGTTGATGGTACCGCCCGTGGGGTTTTGCACCTCGTAGCCGGTGTCGATCTGCGAGAACGAGAAGTCGCGCGCCTTGGCTAGCGCATACTCAAACGGGCGCAGCGGGTGGTCCGAGACATAGATGCCCAGAACCTCCTTCTCCTGGCTCAGCTTAAGGTGGCGGTCCCACTCCTGGCCATCCGGATCGGGCACGCTCACTTCAAAGCCCGAGCCCTCAACGTCGCCGAACATGTCGAAGAACGACGTCTGGCCGCTCGCGCGATCTTTCTGGCGCTTTACCGCTGCATCGATGATGTTCTCGGGGTTGTTCTTGTCCACAAAGTGCATCATCTGGCGACGCGGATACCCCGTGGAGTCAAAGGCGCCTGCCTTGATGAGCGATTCGATCACGCGACGGTTGGCCTGGCTCGAGTCCACGCGCTCGACAAAGTCGTGCAGCGTCTTAAACGGGCCGCCCGCCTCGCGCTCGGCGATAATCGCCTGCGCCACGCCGGTGCCCACGCCGCGGATGCCGGCCAGGCCAAAACGCACGCCCTCCTTGGTAGCCGTGAACTCGGTACCGGACTCGTTGACATCTGGCGACAGCACGGGGATGCCGTCGTGACGGCACGCCGAGACGTAGTGCACGATCTTGTCGGTCTTGCCCGTATAGGACGTCAGAACGGCCGCCATGTACTCGTGCGGATAGTGCGCCTTGAGCCACGCCGTCTGCATAACCAGGATGGCGTAGCCGGCGGAGTGCGACTTGTTAAAGGCGTAAGATGCGAACTCGAGAACATCGTCCCAAATCTTCTGGGCGACCTCGCGCGTGTAGTTGTTCTTGATAGCGCCGTTCATCCAGTGGTCGTAGGTGGTCTCGTCCGAGCCATCCTCCCAGTGGAGCACCGTCGACGTGAGCAGCTTGATCTTTTTCTTAGCCACGGGCTTACGGATACGCGAGTCCGATTCGCCCTTGGAGAAGCCGCACATCTCAACGGAGATGAGCATAACCTGCTCCTGGTAGACCATGGTGCCGTAGGTTTCGCCCAGGATGTCGTCCAGGCGGTCGTCGTAGGAGACGGCCGGCTCCTTGCCGTTCATACGGTTGATGTAGGACGAAACCATGCCGGCGCCCAGCGGGCCCGGGCGGTATAGAGCGATCAATGCCACGACGTGCTTGTACTCGGTGGGCTTCATGTTCTTGATCGTGGCCGTCATGCCGGCGGACTCGACCTGGAAGACGCCGGCGGTGTGACCGGAGCCCATGAGCTTAAAGATCTCGGGGTCGTCAAAGGGAATATCTTCCTCTTTGATGTCGATGCCGAAGTTCTTTTTGATGTTTGCCTTGGCCTTGGAGATAACCGTCAGCGTGCGCAGGCCCAGGAAGTCCATCTTGAGCAGGCCCATGTCGGCAACGGTATGGCCCTCGTACTGGGTAATCTCGACGCCGCCCTTGGTATCGAGCTTGGTGGGCACATGCTCGTTGACGGGATCGCGGCAGATCAGGACGGCGCACGCGTGCACGCCCTCGCCACGGGTGAGGCCCTCGATCGAGAGCGCCGTGTCGATGATGCGGCGGGCGTCGTCATCCTTTTTATAGGCCTCGGCAAAGTCGGGGTTAAACAGATCCTCTTTGCCGGGTTGCTTTTCGAGCACCTGCTTGAGCTTGACCTTGGGGTCGCTCGAGACCATCTTGGACAGGCGCTGGCCCATGTAGACCGGATAGTCCAGCACGCGCGCGGCGTCGTTGATGGCCTGCTTGGCCTTAATGGTCGAGTAGGTGATGACGTGGGTGACCTTCTCGGGGCCGTAGAGCTGGCGAACGTGCTCCACGACCTCGAGGCGCCGCTCATCGTCGAAGTCCATATCGATATCGGGCATCTCGGTACGCTGCGGGGACAGGAACCTCTCGAACATCAGGCCGTTCTCGAGCGGGTCGAACGCGGTGATGTTCATGGCGTAGGCGACGATAGCGCCGGCGGCCGAGCCACGGCCGGGGCCGACGCCGATGCCGTTGTCCTTAGCCCATTGCACGTACTCGGCAACGATCAAAAAGTAGGCGGCAAAGCCCTTGTCGCAGATGACCTTGTATTCGTACTCAAAGCGCTCTTTGATGTTGACGCCACCGATCTCGCGCGTGGCCCAGTCGTCGCCATAGTGCTGGCGCAGGCCCTTCTCGCACTCGCGGCGGAACTGGCTCTCGTGCGTCTCGCCGGGATCGAGCAACGGAAAGCGCGGCAGGATGATAGAGTCCCAGTCCAGCTCAACGTAGCACTTGTCGGCGATCTCGAGCGTGTTGTCGCAGGCCTCGGGGCAATACGGGAACATCGCCCGCATCTCCTCCTCGGTCTTCATGTAAAACTCCGAGCCGGTCATGCGCATGCGGTTGGGGTCATCGACCTTGGCGTTCATGCCAATACACATGATGACGTCCTGCACGGGCGCATCCTCGCGGCGCAGGTAGTGGAAGTCGTTGGTGGCGATGACCTTGACGCCCACCTGCTTGGCGATGTCGATGAGCGTGCGGTCCATCTGCTCGTCAGTCAGGCCGTTGTCGGTGGTGATGCCGTGCTCCTGGATCTCGATGTAGAAGTCACCGGGCTCGAAGGTATCACGGAAGGTCTCGGCCCACTTGATGGCGCCTTCCATGTCGCCGCGGTCGATGTATTTGGGGATGATGCCCGCGATACAGGCGCTCGTGCAGATCATGCCCTTGGCATGGCGGCGCAGGTTGTCGAGCGTCACGCGCGGCTTGTAGTAAAAGCCCTGCACGGCGGCCTCGGAGACCGTCTGCATTAGGTTGACGTAGCCCTCCTGATCCTTGGCCAGAAGGATCATGTGGTAGAGCTCGGGCTTGTGGTCGCGGGCAAGGGTCTCGTCCGGCGTAAAGTAGACCTCGCAGCCAAAGATGGGCTTGATGACCAGGGGCGGTTTGAGCTCGTCGATGTTGCCCTTCTCGTCCCACATGGCCATGTCTTTGACGTACTGGGCATGCTCGCGCGGGTTTGCCTCGGGGTCGGGCTCCACCAGCTCGTCGCGGCGGTCCTTTTCCAAGAAGGCCTTGTCGTGGCTCCAGGTTTTGTACTCGGGCGTGTTGTGATTGACGGCGTCGCAGGCCAGCGCCAGGTCGGGCACGCCATACATGTAGCCGTGGTCGGTAATGGCCACGGCGGGCATGCCCAGCTCAACGGCACGGTTGACCATATCCTGGATACGGGTTGCGCCGTCGAGCATGGAGAAAACAGTGTGATTGTGCAGATGGACGAATGCCATGTGATGAGCTCCGATGCGGGTTCGTGTTCTGACTGAACGATTTTACCGCACGGCACGGACAGCACCCGAACCTAGCCAAACCAACACGGCTCCTCTTGCAGTTGCGATGAAATGCGGACTGTTTGGCGGCTTTTTGGCCAAAACAGTCCGTATTCCACCGCAAGTTATCTGAGGGCTAGAGATTGTAGATGACTACTTGAGGTTCGGCGGGTTCAACGAAGATGGCTGGATTCGCCTGCTCCACGCGAACGAACTTGACCGTCACCGTCTCAAAGCCTGCCTTGTGCAACACGTCGGCGTAGACGCGCGCCTGCAGGGCGTGCTTCTCGAGCAGCTGGTCCGGCGTCTCATCCGGCGTGCCACCCGTCTTGTAATCGATGACCAGTGCGCGTGACGGATCGGCCGGGTCGGTCGCCAAAGCGTCGATGGCGCCTTCGGCATATGCACCGTAGCGGGCGATGTCCTCGTCCTCGCAGCCCAGCGAGAAGAACGGCACCTCGGCGCGAACGCACGGCCACGCGAACAGCTCGGCACGAACCGACGACTTGAGCCAGCGCTCCAGAGCGACATCGAAGCGCTCGCGCTGTTCTGGCGTCAGGTGCCACAGGCGAGCCAGGGCGTCGGCACGCTCAGCGGGCAGCGCATCGGCACCCATCTCGATGAGCCACTGGCAGGCGGCGTGGAAGGCCGAGCCCAGCGCCATGGGATTGCCGGCGGGCTCGACAGCGGCCACGTCTGCATCCGTCATCTCCGAGCCATCCGACTCCGCATCATCGCCGGACTCGTCCATGGGAACACGAGCCTCGGCGGCACGGTCTTCCGTCTCGGCATGGAGTGCCGCGGCGATTGACGAGTAGCTATACGAGTCACGCGCCGGGAACGGACAGATGCCCATGCGCACGCCCACTGCCTGGGGATACACAAGCTCAAACGCATCGGGCTTGGGGTCAGCAGGACCGGGCACAGTTGAGTGCGCAGCACTATCGGCGACATCGACATCGCCGCGAACAAGCCTGCTCTCGGCATCCAGTGAAGCGTTGGCTTCAAACGCCTGCTCGCCAAAGGTAAAGCCCGCGAGCGAAATGAGCTCGTAGTCGCCCGGCTGGGAGTTATCGAACACCAGGCGGTCGGCATCGAGCTGCGGCATGTCCAGAGCGTCGGTCGGCAAAATACGGCGCAGCACGTCGTAGGTCAGATCGGTCTCGACGTCGAAGGTCGGCGCCGTCACCTTGCCACGGCTCACGCCGGCATCCATCGCCAAGATCACCAGCTCGCGCGCACGCGTCATGGCAACATAGAGCAAGCGGGCCCGCTCCTCGAGCGAAAGCCGCAGATCATCGTTGCGCAGGCGGGCAAATGCCTCGGCGGGAGAATCCGTCGCGCAGACGTCCTCCATGAGCTCCGGCGGCAGCCACAGCGACGTGCCCTTGCCCTTAAACGCGTGCTCAAACTGCTTTTTGACGTCGTCGCCCTTCACAAAGGTACCGTCGGCAAGCTTAACGCCGTCGAAGCGTGCCGGCAGCGCCACGACCTGCGCTCCACCCTCGACGCGACCCATCTGTGCCGCACCCGAGGACTTGCGCACGCCAAAGCACTCGGCGACCGCCACGACAGGATATTCCAGACCCTTGGAGGCGTGCACCGTCATGATGCGCACCGCGCCGTCGCCCTCCTCGTTGAGGGCACCCGGGGCTTCCTTGCCCGCCAAGAAGCGGTCGAAGGCCAGCGCGATGGAACGCGGCGAGTTGCCGAACTCGGCCTCCGCCTCGGCCACGGCATCGAGCGCCTTGAGCACATTGGCGGCAATGGCCTTGCCCTCGGGACCACGCTGCGCCAGACGCATAAACCAGCCGGAGGCGTTGACCACGTCGTGCGCGATGGCGGCGAACGAATCGCGGCCCACGCGACGAAGCGCATACCGAAGCACCTCGCGGGCGCGCGTCACGATCGGCAAGCCCTGTAAGCCCGGCACATCGGAATCGCTCATGATGCCCGCATCGATGTTGCGGCGCGACGTCTCGCCCGTCTGATCGTCGAGTTTGGTCGCCAGCGCCAGGAACTCCTGGGCGCCGAGTGCAAACATCGGCGAGGCCAGCAGCGGCATAAGACCCTGCGCCGTATCGGCCGGATTGGCGAGCGCGCAGACCAGGGCACGCACCGTCTGCACCTCGGCTGCCTGGGCAAAGACCGAGCCGCCCGCGATGACGCAGTCGAGCCCTTGGTCGCGGAAGGCCTGGGCGTAGACGTCCGCGTTGGTCATGCGGCCCAGCAGCAGCACCATGCCGCCCTGGGGCTGGCCGGCATCGGCAAGCGCGCGGAAGCGCTCGGCGATCGCACGGGCCTTGGCCTGTGTGCGCTCCTGCGTACTGCCGCCGGCAACAAAGAGGGCCTGGCGACGCGAGGCATCTGCCACCAGCGTGTCCTTGCGGCCGTCGCTCGCCTCAAGGTCCAAAAAGCCCTGCATCAGGCCGCCGTCATCGCCGTCGAAGACGCGTGCCACGTAACGCAGCACCTCGTCATGGCTGCGGAAGTTGCGCACGAGCTTGACGAGCTCGCCGGCGGGGGTGTCGGTCACGGCAGTCGCCTCGGGCGCGGCAGACGAGCCCACCTTGCGCTCCTGGCGACGGAATACCTCGACCTCGGCGCCGCGGAAGCGATAGATCGACTGCTGCGCATCGCCCACGGTACACAGCGCGCGCTCCCCCGCACCCGTCAGGTAGCGGATTAGATCGACCTGCATCTGGTCGGTATCCTGGAACTCGTCAATCATGACCATCTTAAAGCGGCCCTCGTATGCCGCTCGGATGGCCGGGTAATCGCGCAGGGCCTCGTAGGCCATGCGCAGCAGGTCGTTATTATCGAGGGCGGACTGGGCAGCTTTCAGCGCGCGATACTCAGCCTCTACAGAGCGGGCCAAGCCCACCAGTGCATCGAGCGCGGGACCACCGCAGGCCAGCACGATATTGATAAATGCATCGGCGGCCTCGGCCTTGAGCAGCTCGACCTGCTCCTTAGGGAATGCCTTGCTCGCGCGCGGCATGGTGCATGACATCATGAGTCGCGCCGCATCGGCCATGGTCTTGCCGCTGGCCTCGAATGCATCGATGGCATCGAGTGCCATCTGCGCCTTCTCGGTCGCGGCCTTGCTCGCACCCAGCGCTGCGCGATAGGCATCGGCGAGTGCCGAGGTGTCGGCCTGGCCGCGCGCCACGCGCACGTCGTCCATGCCGCCCGGCAGCTGGCTCGAGAGCTCCAGTAGCTCGCGCACCAGGCCCTTGATGGTCGTGCCGGCACCAAACGGCCCGCCCTCGCCCGCCATGGGATACCAGGCGTAAAGGGCCTTGAGCGAGGCGGCGAGCTCGGGGGCGGCATCGGGTACCGACGCGCGGGCCAGCACATGCTCAACAGCCTGATCCATGAGCTCGTCGGTATCGGTGAGCACCGTGAACTCGGGATCGATGCCCAACTCCAGCGCATGCGCGCGCAGGATACGCGAGCACATGCCGTGAATGGTCGAGATCCACGCATCGTCGACGGTCAGGGCCTCCTCGTCCATGCCCTCGTCGATAAGCGCACGGCGCACGCGGTCACGGATCTCGGCCGCGGCATCTTTGGTAAAGGTAATGGCGAGCACCTGGTCCAGATGCTCAACGAACGGACCGGATTCGGGAGAGAGCGCGTAGACGATGCGGCGCGTGAGGGTAAAGGTCTTGCCCGAACCGGCGCCCGCCGAGACAAACAGCGGACGGTCGAGCGTTTTGACAATCTGCAGCTGTTGCGGCATCAAAGTCGAAAGATCCATGGTCTACACGTCCCTCCTTACAAACGTTCCTTCGTGGTTATACGAGCAGCGCGCATGCGCGGCCTGAGCCGACGTCGGGTCGACGGCGGCAACGTTGCCTGCCTCGAGCTCGCGCAGGCGCTCGGCGATGCCGGCCTCCACGCGATCGAGCAGGGCGTCGAAGTCCATGCTGCCGCCCTCGCCCGGAAAGCCCTTCTTAAGTCCCGGGATGCGGCCGTCGCCGCGCTCTTCCTCGAGCAGCTCGGCGCTCGCGGCACCGCGCAACGCCGGCTTGCCGCCCTTGGTCGAAAAATAGAGCGCCGCGCGGGTGTCCAAATCCAGCGCCCGGCGCATGGCCTGCGCGTAGATAAGCGTCTGGGTATGGGGCGGTAGCCACCGCGGATCGTCGATGGGCGCCGCGCCCGACTCCTCGTCGCGCACCGTAGGGTCGGCGAGCTTAAACTCCTCGACGCCCGTGCGATGCTTGTAGTCGATTACCACGGCGCGATTCTCGGCATCCACATCCACGCGGTCGATACGCCCGCCGAGCGGCCAACCGGCATACTCGACTTTAAGATCGTTAAAGGCAAACTCCAGGTAGCGTGGAGCAAAAGGAGTCAGCGCCTCGGCTTCATAGGCAAGCACACCCTCCAGCTGCGGCAGAATCTCGGCCACCTGGCGCTCCTCTACCGGAGAGAGCGGCACGAGCGGACCCTCGTTGCCACGCTTGGAGGCATGCTCGGCCAATGTCTCGTCAAAGACCTCGCGCAGCAGCTCCTGAGCGCGCGGCAGGTTCTCGGGCGTCACGCGCTCCATGCCTTCCTGGGGCAGACGGGCGTGCAGATGCTCCAGCACGTCGTGGACAAAGTTGCCCTTCTCCATATTGCCAAAGCCGGCGTCGATCGACTGGGGCTTCACGCGGTACGAGACGAACCAGCATAGCGGGCAGGTCGAATAGGCCTCGATCTGCGAGGCAGACGTCAGGCGCGGCACCAGCGGCGCATCCTCGCCCTCGCCATCGCGACGGCGCAGGACCAGATACGGAATGGCTTCATCGCTCAGATGCTGAGGAGCTTCGCAGGTCACGCGCTCGCGCCTAAGACCTTCGCCTGCCGCGGAATCAAAGTCGGCGATGATATCGCCCTCGCCCACGCGCGTGGGCTTGACAGCGCCAGCGGCCTCGGCATGTGCCCACAGCTCGGTCCATACGGCTGCCGGGTAGCACTCGCGTGCCTGACGATCGTGGGTCACACGGGCGAGCGCGACCGGACCGTTCGCCGCCTGCATTGCACGGCCAAAGCGCACGCGCAACAAGGCGGCGGGCTCAAGCGTCACACCGCTGCGATCTAACTCGGCCGTCAGCGTGGCCAGCGGGCCCTCCTCATGTGAGAGCGGATAACTGTCCAGGTCGACGTCGGCAAACAGCACGGCATCGTAGCTGGCGGGGCGCAGGGCTGCCGCATCGGCAAGTGACGCAAAGCGCACCTGGGCGCGCGGCGTGCGGTCGACCTCGTAGGTCACGTAATCGCATGCGGTGCTGCGCTTGTCCACCTTGGTACGAACGCCGTCGAGCACGGGCACGGTCGCCGCCTGCGACACGTCGAGCGCGCGGGCGTCGTTCATAAGGATGTCGATGGCATGTCGCAGCAGGGCGGTCTCCGCCTGGCGACGAGCCTGACCGTCAAGGCCTCCAAAGGCGCGATCGGGCAACGCCTCGGCGACGGCGAGCATGGCCTTGAGCGCCGTCACGGGCTTGTCGCGCCACAGCGCCTGGAACACGTCCGAGACCACGCACGGCACGTTCTTAAACCAGTTATCATCACTGGCGGCCTTGCGCGTGCCCCTGACCTGGCCCTGCACGCTCTGCAGCAGGCTCTTGACGCCCGCGGTAGTCTTGCTGCGCGAGAGACGCATATTCTTATCGAAGGTACGGGCATTGACGGCATCAGCGCCCGAAAGCGGACTGTAGATCCAGTCGGTAAGCTCCGGCGCGGGCCACCACTCAGTCTTGGAAGCGGTGCCCTCGTCGGCGGCTTTCATACGCTCGATCAGGTTGGCGAGCGCCGTAAACTGCCTGCCCGCGATGGACTGGGAAAACGCCGTGAACTCAGTCGTCTCGGCCGCAATGTGACGCGCCGCCAAACGGGCGGCGAGCTCGCCGAACAGCTGGGGTGCCCGGGCAGAAACGACGAGCACGCGCACGGGATCGGCGGGCGCGGAGGCGGCATCGTTGACATTGGACTCCTTGTGCGCTTTCACCATCTTATCGATGACGTCCGCATAGACACGGGCACGAGCATGGGGGCCGGCGACTTCCACAAAGGCAGGACGTGCGACGGACTTTGGAGCAGTCGCGGGAGCGCCAGCATCCTCGTCCAGCGGTGCAACCTCAAACAGCACACCGCGGGCATCAAGGGCCGTGGCCAGCTCCTCACGCATCGCCGCTTGCTCGCGGGCGAGCAGCACGACAACCTCTCCCCCGTTGTTTGCCACGGCGGACAGCAGCTCGAGCAGGCTATACGTAAATGACGTGACGCCGCGCACGCAAACGGCGCGGGTGCACGCCGGCAGGCTGTCGGTCAAAGCGCCGGCCATAATGTCAGCTGCCTCGCAGGGCTCGACCATGTCTCGACGGTCCAAGCCGCTCGCGTAGGCGCGCAAAAGCTCGAACACGCGAGCCTCAGCATCGCTTTTTGGCTCAGGCTGGCAATTGTTGCCACCGCATCGCTCGGCACCCGTCCCTGCCACACCCGGAAGCACATCGCGAGCCATGCGCGCGAGCATGCGCACCGTGCCCTGGCCACACGAAAGCGGCTGAAGATCGGCATCATCGCGGCGGGCAATCATATCCGAAAACAGCATCTGGCGCTGCAGGTTGTCGACGAAATCGCGCCCGTCGCCCAAAAGCTCCCAAAGCGAGCGAAGCCACGACGAAGGCGTCTTGTAGTCGATACCCAGTGAAACCCCGGCTTCCGCCGCATCATGACGGCACAGGTCGAGCTCGGCAAACGTTGGTGCCAGCAACACGGCACGCCCGTGACGGGCAATAAGGTCGGCAAGCAGCGCCGACTCGGCATCGCTCAAATCCGTGCCGGTATTGGTGGTATAGATTCGAACAGGCATGGTCCTCCGCTCAAACCGTTCGCAATAATCAATGCATCCATCCTACCCGCCCAAGCGGACACATTGCCACCGCAGTTCCATCTTTTGGTACAAAGCAACCTGAACCCAACGCACCAGCCGATTGCAGGCATATAAAAACCGCCCCCGGAGGGACGGTTCTTCGTAATTCAATGTTGTCGCTGGCCTACTCGCCATCCTCCAACTTAATGAGGATCTTGCGGTAGCCACCGTACTCGCCGTTCAGCGCCTTTGAAACGCGGCTCACCGTGGTGGACGAAGCGCCGGTACGGGCCTGAACCTCAACATAAGGCTCGCCCTCGTCCAAATAGCGCGCAACCTGCAAACGCTGAGAAAGGTCGCAAATCTCGCGCGGCGTGCAGATATCGGTCAAAAACGCTTGGATATCCTTCTCGTCGTCCAAAAGGCTAAATGCGTGGACCAGCTGCTTGACATCAGGCTTGTCAAACATGTTCTCGATATTCATCGATCACCGCCAAACCCGCCAAAAGGCATCGAAGCTGATACTGACATCGGGCATCGTTCGCCCGTTCTATGCAATAGGGCAACGCCTGTGGCTTTTGCCCGTAGCAGTGTAGCACACCACCAAACTAAAGCGACAAGACTCTCTGCCAGCGGCGCGTTTTTCAGGACGAACGCCGTTTAGAAACCATATGCGCACGTAAGCTCCACGAATATTTGAGACAATGGGCGCCCAAACACCGCGGCGCGCCCGCGCAACCATCCAGGTCGCCGCCGTAAGCCGCTTCACGCGACGCCAGCAATCCCGGCGCAAGAAAGGATTCACGCCATGCGCTTTATGCTTAACTGGCTCTTCACCTCGATCGCCATCGCGATCGCCACGTTCCTCGTCCCCGGTATCCAACCCTTCGGCTTTGCCGAGACCTGGGTCTGCTTTGCCTTTGTGGGACTGTTCCTGAACATTGTCGATTCGTTCGTCAAACCGTTCCTTACGGTCATCTCGCTGCCGCTCACGATCATTACGCTGGGCATTTTCCAGCTTGTCGTCAACAGCTTTATGCTTGAGCTCGCGAGCTACCTGTCGGTCAACCTGCTGGGCGTCGGCATCTCCATCGCCAGCTTTGGATCGGCCTTTATGGGCAGCATCCTGGTGTCCATCACGCGCAGCATCCTCGACAGCATCGCCGAGGACTAAAACGGCCATTCCGGCCATGTCCGTCTCAACAGCCCAAAACGAAGGCCGCCCATCGCAAAAATGGGCGGCCTTCTTATTTTTCAAGTCTCAAAGGGCGAGAGAATCTACCATTTCCACCCCGTCCCCAAATGCAGGTGTGGGTTAGATGACGTAGTCGTAGCCCTCGTTGGGGGCGACGAGTGCATCGAGCGTCACGCCGTCGAGGTAGTCATTGATGAGCTTGTCCAGGTTCTTCCACACGTCGAGTGTGGGGCACTCATCCGAACGCGAACAACCCTTGCAGTCGCCGTCCAGGCATGCGACCGGCGCCAGGCTGCCCTCGGTCAGGCGCAAGATCTCGCCCACCGTGTACTGCTCGGGCGGGCGCGTGAGCACATAGCCGCCACCCTTGCCGCGCATGCCCGAGAGCATATTGGCGCGCACGAGCGTGGCCAAAATGTTCTCCAGATATTTCTCCGAAATCCCCTGACGCGCGGCGATCTCTTTGAGGGGAATGCGGCCCGCCGCCTGGTGCTCGGCCAGGTCGACCATAACGCGCAGGGCATATCTGCCCTTTGTGGAAACCAACATATATATTGCTGCCTTTCGGTCTGTTAATTCGTAGAAATTCTAGCCGAAAAATTGGTTTTGAAAATACCTATTCCCGTCAAGCTGGTTAATCGACTCGTAATAATCTTCTATTTCCTATTGCGTTACTAGGCTTTACTGTCTACTATGCTTGCCAACAGCAAAAAGAACAACCCATAAGGTTTATGGGTTTCGCTGCTACACACACCGTAAACCCACACGGTATCCAGTCGTTTGAACACTTTGGAGGTTCACCATGAGCAATGTTTACACGTCCATCGATCAGCTTATCGGCCACACCCCGCTTCTGGAGCTCACTCACTTTGAGGCCGATGAGGACCTCAAGGCCCGCGTACTCGTCAAGCTGGAATACTTCAACCCCGCCGGCTCCGTCAAAGACCGCGTCGCCAAGAACATGATCGACGAGGCCGAGAAGGCCGGCAAGCTCGTGCGCGGCGGTGACTACACCATCATCGAGCCCACGAGCGGCAACACCGGCGTCGGCATCGCCTCGGTGGCGGCGGCTCGCGGCTACAAGGTGATCATCACCATGCCCGAGACCATGTCCGTCGAGCGCCGCAAACTTATGCAGGCATACGGCGCACAGCTCGTGCTCACCGACGGCTCCAAGGGCATGAAGGGTGCCATCGCCAAGGCCGAGGAGCTGCAGAAGGAGACGCCCAACAGCATTATCGCCGGCCAGTTTGTGAACCCCGCCAACCCCGCCATCCACAAGGCCACGACCGGCCCCGAGATCTGGGATGACACCGACGGCGAGGTCGACATCTTCGTCGCCGGCGTTGGCACCGGTGGTACCGTGACCGGCGTGGGCGAGTTCCTCAAGGAGCAGAACCCCGAGATTCAGGTCGTCGCCGTCGAGCCCGCCACTTCCCCAGTGCTCTCCAAGGGCCAGGCCGGCCCGCACAAGATCCAGGGTATCGGCGCCGGCTTTGTGCCCGACGTCCTCGACACCCAGGTCTATGACGAGATCATCCCCGTCGAGAACGACGACGCCTTTGCCACCGGCCGCGCCGTGGGCCACAAGGAGGGCGTGCTCGTGGGCATTTCGTCCGGCGCCGCCGTGTGGGCCGCACTGCAGCTGGCCAAGCGCCCCGAGAACGAGGGCAAGACCATCGTGGCTCTGCTTGCCGACACCGGTGAGCGCTACCTGTCCACGGCACTCTTCCAGGACTAGGGCCTCGCCCATAGGTTGAGCCCAGGACGAATCGGTCTCCTCTCCCCCGGCAGTCTAAGCCCATCCCATCAGGGCGCCCCACGAGTCGTCCGAACTTGCTACAATGTCTGCGGCGCGGAACCAGCCTCCCGCGCCGCTTTTCTTTTTTGGCCACATGCCACCAAGGAGAACCTCCCCATGCACAACAAGCGCGTGCTCGTCGCCATGAGTGGCGGCGTCGATTCCAGCGTGACTGCCTACCTGCTCAAGCGCCAGGGCTACGAATGCGTCGGTGCCACCATGCGCCTCACCTGCCCCGCGCCCGATCCCGTCACGGGCATGAGCAAAGTCGACCGCGACATCGCCGATGCAAAGGACGTCGCCGAGCGCCTGGGGATACCCCACCACGTGCTCGACCTGCAGCAGACTTTCGACCGCAACGTTATCGAGCGCTTCGTGACTGCCTATCAGGAGGGACTGACGCCCAACCCGTGCATCATCTGCAACCGCCATATTAAGTTTGGCGCGCTGCTCGATGCGGCACTCGATATGGACTGCGACTACATCGCCACGGGTCATTACGCCAAAACGAGCCAGGCGTCCGACGGAACCTGGCAGCTGCACCGCGGCGAAGATCCCAAAAAGGACCAAAGCTACTTTTTGTATTCGCTCACACAAGAGCGCCTGGCACGCACGATGTTTCCGCTGGCCGGACTGGACAAAGAGCGCGACGTGCGCCGCATTGCCGCCGAGCAGGGCTTCATCAACGCCAAGAAGGCCGAGAGCGAGGATATCTGCTTTATCGCGGACGGCGACTACGCGGGCTATATCGAGCGCCGCTGCGGACATCCCACTGCGTCGGGCGATATTGTATGGCGCGACGACAGCGTGGTCGGACATCACAACGGTGCGTTGCGCTACACCATCGGCCAGCGCAAGGGCCTGGGCGTCGCGATGGCGCATCCCGTGTACGTAACGGGCGTCGACGCCGCCAACAACATCGTACATCTGGGCGAGGCCGAGGACCTGGCGGCCACAGCACTCACGGCCAACGACTGGATCTGGAGCGCCCCTGCCGACCACATGGAGGCAGAGCTCGATGCCGGCGGCATTCGTGTGGGCGCCAAGTACCGCTACCGTCAAAAGGACCAGGCAGCGACCCTTACACGTGGCGCCGACGGACAAATGCTGCTGACTTTTGACGAGCCGCAGCGAGCCATCGCCCCCGGCCAGGCCGTTGTAGTCTACCGCGGCGACATCGTCCTCGGCGGCGGCACCGTTACGGCAGCCATCAAGTAGCCCCATCCCCTTCATAAGTTGCGGTGAAATAGGGACTGTTTAAGCGTTTAAAACCGCCAAACAGTCCCTATTTCACCGCAACTTAGAGAGGACGGCCTCGGTCGGTACTGCCGTATCAGCCGAGGCCGCTGCATCGCTAGCGCTGTACGTAGGCGCGGACGAGCTCGAAGGTGTTGCGCACGCCGTCCATGTGGCTACGCTCGTAGTTGTGGCTCGCATACACGCCGGGGCCGATCAGACCATGGCGAATGTCGTAGCCGGCAGAGAGCGTGGCTTCGACGTCCGAACCGTAATGCGGATACACGTCGATAGCGTAATCGAGCTCAAGCTCGCGCGCGATATTGGACAGCGCCGTCACCAGGTCGTAGTTGTACGGACCGCCCGAATCCTTGGCGCAGATCGACACCATGTGCTCGGTGCAGCCTAGGTCGTCGCCCACGCAGCCCATGTCAACGCTGATCATCTCGCGCGTGTCGGCCGGCACGAAGGCGCCGCCGTGGCCCACCTCCTCGTACACGGTAAAGAGCAGCGAAACCTTACGCGAAAGCGTCACCTCGCCAGCGGCGACGGCACGCGCCAAGCCCAACAAAATGGCGGCCGATAGCTTATCATCCAGGAAGCGGCTCTTAATGTAGCCGCTCTCCGTCACCGTCGTGCGAGGATCCATAGCGATGATGTCGCCGGTCTGAATGCCCAGCTCAAGCACATCGTCCTTGCTGTCGACGTTCTCGTCGAGCAAGATCTCCATGTTCTTCTCGATGGTCTTGACCGGCTCGTCGGCCACGTGCGCCGAAGGCTCGGTGTTAAGAACCACGCCCGTGTAGACATTGCCGTCGCGCGTGTAGACGGTGCAGTTCTCGCCATCGGCCGTAGACCACTGATGCCCACCGAGCGTCGTGGGGCGCAGGCGGCCATTGTCCTTAATGGAACGCACCATGGCGCCTAGGGTATCGACATGGCTCGCCAGTACGAGCGGCTCGCCCTCGCCGCCAAGCTCAACGAGCACGTTACCCTTATTAGAACGCTCGGGCCCAAAGCCCATATCGCGCAGGGCCTCCATCAGATAATCAGTAGCCGCACGGGTATAGCCCGTAGGCGAGGCGATAGAAGTCAGCGTCTTAAGCTGTCCCGCGATATAGGAGAGCGTCCCCTCTAGAGAAGCATCAACATTAGAAGCCATATGCATCCTTCCAAGTAAAACTAAGACCGAGTCCCGATTTTAACCGTTCTGCACGGTCAATGCCCTAGGAGCCGAGCCGCCTCCCGACGTCCCCGCACCGGTTTTGTGCACGCGCACGGTTTACAACCCGAATCTTGCATAAATCCTATCAGTATCTGCATAAATATGAGACATCTTTTTGCTTCGTCTCAGGGTACCCCACCTTGGACCGTGCAAAAAACGGAGTATTCAGCACCGTGGGCCCCAACGACCCCATCACAAACGACAAAACGACGCGGTTACAGCAGTGTTGTAGACCGTCGCAAACCAAAAACGCGGCGACAGCCATCTCCGTCCATCGATAGCCCGCCCACAGGGGCTGTCGATGGGCGCCCGCGGGCCACTACGGCCCATTCACAACGTTATGCATTTTTCAGAGCTTGCTGAATACTCCCAAAAATGCACGCTGGGAAGTGCACCACCTATCCGCAGCGGGCAGCATGCTTTGGTTTTACCCGTCTCAGGACATTGACGCAGCACAAAAAGCCCCGCCGTGCGCAGCACGGCGGGGCCAGCAGCAAGTCAAAAGACCATACGCCTACGGGCGAAGGACCACCAAACTGGGTTAGGCAGCCGGGCAGATCTTCTTGAAGAGCTCGATGACGTCGTCGAGCGTCGCCTCGCGCGGGTTGCCCGGGAAGCAGGCGTCAGCCATGGCGTCCTTGGCCAGGATCTCGATCTCGTCAGCCTTCATGGCCTCGCAGACGTGTGGGATGTTCACGTCGGCAGAGAGCTGCTTAACGGCGGCGATGGCGGCATCGGCAGCCTCGGCGGTGCTCATGCCCGTGGTGTCAACGCCCATGGCGACGGCAACCTTGGCCAGGCGCTCAGCGCAAACCGGCTTGTTGAACTCCATGGCGATCGGCAGCAGCATGGCGCAAGCGACGCCGTGCGGGGTGTCGTAGTGAGCGGACAGGGTGTGAGCCATGGCGTGGTCGATGCCCAGGCCAACATTGGAGAAGCCCATGCCGGCGACATACTGGCCAAGGGCCATGCCCTCGCGGCCGGAGCCGGGCTGGCCGGACTTGGCCTCGGCGACGGAGTCACGCAGGTTCTCGCTGATCAGCTTAATGGCCTCAAAGTGGAACATGTCGGAAAGCTCCCAGGCGCCCTTGGTAGTGTAGCCCTCGATGGCGTGGGTCAGAGCGTCCATGCCGGTGGAAGCGGTCAGGCCGGCGGGCATGGAGGCCATCATGTCGGGATCGACGACGGCGACCTCGGGGGCGTCGTTGGTGTCAACGCACACGAACTTGCGGACCTTCTCGGGGTCGGTGATGACGTAGTTGATGGTCACCTCGGCGGCGGTACCGGCGGTCGTCGGCACGGCGATAGTGAACACGGCGTGGTTCTTAGTCGGAGCAACGCCCTCGAGGCTGCGGACATCAGCGAACTCGGGGTTGTTGATGATGATGCCGATGGCCTTGGCGGTGTCCATGGAGGAGCCGCCACCGATGGTCACGATAGCGTCAGCCTCGGCGGCCTTGAAGGCCTCGACGCCGTCCTTGACGTTCTGGATGGTGGGGTTGGGCTTGATCTCGGAGTAGAGGCTCCAAGCGATGCCGGCGGCATCGAGCTCGTCAGTCACCTTAGCGGTAACGCCAAACTTGACCAGATCGGGGTCGGAGCAGACGAAGATCTTCTTATAGCCACGACGCTGGAGCTCGCCGGGGATCTCCTTGATGGCGCCGGAACCATGATAAGAGATGGTATTGAGAACGAAACGATTAGCCATTGATAGCCTCCCATCGTGTGCGGGGCACCCATTACGCCCCACGCTATGAGTCCCATCCTAACGCTTTTGAAACGAAAAATGCGTGAGAACGTCAAAAGTGTTAAAGCGTTTCAACAGAAGATGAAAAAACTACGGCAAAGGGACAGTCCCTTTGCCGCATTCGGTTACTTTCGGCAGCCCTCTTTCCAAGCCTCGGCCGCAACCTTCCAGCGTAAGCGCAAGTCGCGCTCGCGGTCGATGAACATGATGGCAAACGCGACAAACAGCAGCAAGCTCGCCACGACGATGGCATGCAGGCCCATGCGCTCAATACACCAGTTGCCCAACACGGCGCCAAACACAAAGATAAAGATCACGCCAAAGTACAGCAGGCCGTTTTCCAAAAAGCCGCGCCTGTGGGTGATGATGTAATCGTCCACGTTTTGCAGCGCGTTGCGCAAGTTGCCGATGCACATGGTCGTAGCGATACCGTGACCGTGAATCTTGCGGAAGCTCTCGACCTGCATACCGCAGGCAAACGAAGTGAGGCAGTTGGCGAGCAGGTTGTAACCGCCACCGGGGATAAAGCTCACGCCCAGCAAGATGACGGCTTCAAAAAACACCGTCACCTGGCGCCAGTGAATCACGCTGCCGAACCGCTCGTGAACCAGGTCGGCAAGCATAATGCCCACGGCAAACGACACCACGGGGAAGAAATAGCGTCCCGCCAGCTGCCAGTTGCCCTCCGAGATGCTTACACCCACGAGCAGGATGTTGCCCGTCTGCGCGTTGGCGAAAACATGGTCGCGCCCAATGTACGAATACACGTCCATAAAGCCACCGGCGAGCGCCAAGATGATGCCCAGCTCAATAGACTCCGATATCTGTTTGGCACGCTGCATCGTCGTGCATCCTCCTTGTTGACGACTCTCTCGTGCGTTGGCGGAAACATAACCGCCGTTCATACTGTAACCCATTGACAACATGGCGTGCGCGCGAGACGGGTTCTCCAACGCGCAGATACACAGTCTGGAAACAAACGATCCCCGTATCGACGCGCCGATCCCCCAGCTCATGTACTCCCCCAGTCTTTTTAGCCCCGTCCCAAAAAGACTGGTTACAATTACGTGCAGCATACAGACACCGGGAGGGATCGTGGCAAAAAAGCCTCAGCACGCTCAGAACAACCAGCGCAGTCAGCAGGGCAAACAGGGCCAGCAGCAAAAGCGTGGCGGTAAGGCGCAGGCCACGGTCGCCCGCACCAAGCATTCCCAAGCGACGCCCGCCCGCCCCTGGCGACCGGGCCGCGATAAGTTCCTCCCCGTCAGCCGCGCCGACATGGATGCGCGCGGCTGGGACCAGTGCGACTTTGTCTACATCTGCGGCGACGCTTACGTGGACCATCCCAGCTTTGGTATGGCCATCGTCAGCCGCGTACTCGACGCACACGGCTACAAGGTGGGCATCATCTGCCAGCCCGACTGGACCGACCCCGCCAGCATCACCGTGCTCGGCGAGCCGCGCCTGGGCTTTTTGGTCAGCGCCGGCAATATGGACTCCATGGTCAACCACTATTCGGTGACCAAGCACCGCCGCCACACCGACGCCTATACCCCCGGTGGCGAGGAGGGGCACCGTCCCAACCGAGCCGTCACGGTCTACGGTAACCTCATCCGCCAGACGTTCAAGGATGCCCCCATCATCATCGGCGGCATCGAGGCAAGCCTGCGCCGCCTGGCCCACTACGACTACTGGCAGGACAAGCTCAAGCGCTCGGTACTGCTCGACTCGGGCGCCGACATCCTCATCTACGGCATGGGCGAGCACGCGATCGTCGAGATCGCCGACGCGCTCGACGCGGGACTGCCCGTCGATCAGATTACCTATATCAACGGCACCGTCTACCGCACGGGTTCGCTCGATGAGGTCTACGACTACGACCTGCTGCCCAGTTGGGACGACCTTGCCGCCGACAAGCTCAACTACGCGCGCAGTTTTAACGTGCAGCAGCAGAATATGGACCCCATCACCGGGCATCGCCTGGTAGAGCCCTACCCCAACAGCGTCTATGTGGTGCAAAACCCGCCATCGGCGACGCTTTCCACCGACGAGATGGACGAGGTGGCCGAACTCCCCTACGCACGCGATTGGCATCCCGATTACGACGCGGCGGGCGGCGTGCCGGCCTTTGCCGAGATCAAGTTTTCCATTAGCTCCAACCGCGGCTGTTTTGGCGAGTGCTCGTTTTGCGCCCTCACCTTCCACCAAGGCCGTGTGCTGCAGATGCGCAGCCACGACTCGATCATGCGCGAGGCAGAGCTGCTCACGCGCGATCCCGAGTTTAAGGGCTACATCAACGACGTAGGCGGACCGACGGCCAACTTTAGCCGTCCCGCCTGCGACAAGCAGCTCAAGCACGGCGTGTGCAAGAACAAGCGCTGTCTGTGGCCGAGCGTGTGCAAGAACATGGTGGTCGACGAAAGCGGCTACACGCAGCTGTTGCGCGACCTGCGCCAGCTGCCGGGCGTCAAAAAGGTCTTCGTGCGCAGCGGCATCCGTTTTGACTACACCATGGCCGATGCCTCGGACGAGTTTTTGCGCGAGCTGCTGGAACACCATGTCTCGGGCCAGCTGCGCGTAGCGCCCGAGCACGTGAGCGACGTGGTGCTGTCCGTGATGGGCAAGCCGAGCCGAGCTGTCTACGACGCATTCTGCCGCAAATTTGAACGCTTGAACCGCGAATATGGTCTTAAGCAATACGTGGTGCCATACCTAATCTCGAGCCATCCCGGCTCGACGATGAAGGAAGCCGTGGACCTTGCCGAAGCCGTGCGCGACATGGGCTACATGCCCGAGCAGGTACAGGACTTCTACCCCACCCCGTCCACCATGTCGACCTGCATGTACTACACCGGTGTAGATCCGCGCACCATGCAGCCGATCTACGTGGCGCGCGACCCGCATGAGAAGGCCATGCAGCGCGCGCTCATCCAGTATCGCAAGCCCGAGAACTACAAGCTGGTGCGCGAGGCGCTAGAGAAGGCCGGGCGTCGTGATCTGATCGGCTATACCAAGCATTGCCTGATTCGCCCCGTGCCGCCACGCCCGGGCGAGACGTCTGCCGGCGGTGGGCATGGCACCGGCAAGAAGGGCGGCAAGGCCCACGGTGGCGCCGCCGGCAAGGGGCCCAAGGGCAGCAAGGGTCACGGCGGTATGTCCCGCGCGCAGAACACTGCCGGTCGCAATCGCGCGGCACAGGGGCGTCAGGGCGCCAACGGAGGCGGCAGACGCAACTAGCGCGGCGAGGCGGCATGCCGCCGTTGGCGACACGACACGCCCCACCAATAAAATGCCGCTCGCTGGGGCGTCGCAGAACGATTCCCCGGCGAGCGGCCGATTAATATTGTCTATCTCAAAACGTCGTTACTTTTTGTCGAAACGACCATAGAGCGCAAACGAGAGCGCCGCAGAGATAACCCAAGTCAAAGCGATGCAGACGACAATCATGATCAGGTTCATGGGATTGCCGCTTGGATCGGCATAAACGGGCAACGAGGTAATGCCGGGCATAACAAAGCCGAAGCACTTTGCGCCGAGAACAACGGTAAGCGCACCGCCAATGCCATCCGCAATCATCGCAGCGATAAGCGGAGTCCTGTTAGGAACCTGAACGGTAAACAAGGCGGGCTCGGAAATTCCCATAAATGCTGAGAAGGCGCACGTCATTGCAGCGGACTTGAGCTTTTCGTCGGTCATGCGCAGGGCTGCACCAAAAGACGCACCGCTTTCGGCGAGGTTATGGCAGAAAGAGATCGGGAGCAGATAGTCATACCCAAGCGTTGCGATATTGGAAATCTGGATAGGGCTCGTTGACTGATGCATGCCGAAGAGCACGATAAGCGGCATAAAGAAGCCCAGCAGAAAACCGGCAACGGGGCCTAACGTCGAGAATAGCCAAACGATACCGTTGGCAAGACCAAGACCGCACCAGGCACCAATCGGAGCGAGCACAAACAGGTTGACGGGAATCACGATAGCAAGGGAGAGCGCCGGAACGACAACGAGCTTAAAAAGATCCGGCACGACTTTGTCGATTGCGCGATATACAAAAGACAAGCCAATGACGCCAAAGATAACCGGGAACACGGAATCGGCGTAGCTAAAAATCGGCACCGCAAAACCGAACAGCGCAAGGGGCGTCTCGCCCGTACCGACAGCGTTGACAATGGTCGGGTACATCAGCGATCCGGCAACACAAAGCGCAAGCGAACGGTTGACTCGGAACTTATCAGCTGTAGACATTGCCAGCAAAAACGGCAAGAAGTAGAACGGGATATCCGAAATCATATTGAATATCGCAAAGTCGCCGGCACCCGTGTCGATTCCAAAAGCCGCGATAGCAGCCAGGATGCCCTTTACGATGCCTCCCGCCACCAGTGCGGGAATGATAGCGGAGAAGATGCCGGTGATGATATCGAATACGCGAGCCGAACCTTTTTGGAGCTCAGGCTGCTCGGCGTCGGCGGAGACCTCGCCACCCATCCTGTCGCCTAGCATGGGCTCCAATTCGTCATATACCGACCCCACGCTGGCGCCGATGATAACCTGCCACTGCCCGTCTTTAACCTGCGCGCCCAAGGCGCCGTCAAGCGTCTTAAGGGCCTCCAGGTCTGCCTTGCTATCGTCCTTCAGGTTGAATCTGAGCCTTGTAATGCAGTGCGTTGCCATAACAACGTTATCGGCGCCGCCCACGAGCTCGAGGACACGAGCGGCCAGTTCCTTCTTGTCTGCCACAACAATCACTCCTACCCAAGATCCTCGCCATTAGTGGCGATACATTTCTGATACCAATAGAAAGAGTCTTTACGCGAGCGCTCCGCAGTGCCGTTGCCGCAATTATCCAGATCGACATAGATAAGCCCGTAGCGCTTGTCCATCGTAAGAGGACCACAGGCAACAAGGTCAATGAATCCCCAGATCATGTATCCGCGCACGTCAACGCCATCGATCACCGCTTCCTTAAGGCACTTTATGTGCTGGCGCAAATAATCGATTCGATACTCGTCGTGGATGCTGCCATCCTCCTCGACTACATCAGATGTACCGAGGCCGTTCTCGGCGATATACAGGGGCAGCCCATAGCGGTCATACATCTGGTTAAGGGTAACCCTCAGGCCAATGGGATCGAGCTGCCAGCCCCACTCACTCGTCTCGAGATAAGGGTTCTTGTTTGCCATGACCAGATTTCCCGCAGTCTTCTCCCATCCCTGATCGCAGGTGGATACCTGGGAAAAGTAGTACGAGAAGGCCAGGAAGTCGACCGTGTTGCGAGCGATGAGCTCTTCATCGCCCGGCTCCATTTGAATCTCGATATCGCACGCGTCGAAATAGCGATTCATATAAGCGGGGTATTTTCCACGAGCCATCACATCCGTATAGAACCAGTTGGAATACTGGTCGTCGTGAATAGCCTGCATGTTATCTTCGGGACGGCAGGTGGCGGGATACGTACAGAATCGAGCGATCATGCCGCCAACGGGAGTATCGGGCGAAAGACGATGGACAATCTCGACGGCACGCGCATTGGCAACGAACTCGTGGTGCAGGCACTGGAAGATGGCTCGATCGAAGTTCTCCCCCTCTTCGTCTTTGACCAGACAGACCCCGTCCCAAGGCGAAAAACGCGCTGCATTGAACTCGTTAAAAGGCAGCCAGAAATCGACCAGATCGCCCAATTCCGTAACGATTGTCTCGACATAGCGGGCGAAGAAATCAATCGTCTTGCGATTCTTCCATCCCCCATATGTGGTGACAAGATTTACCGGGATGTCATAGTGGAGCATGGTGACGAAGGTTTTAATGCCGTGCTTTTTGCACTCACCCAGCATGCTTCGATACCACTCGATGCCTTCGCGGTTAGGCTCAAGATCATCTCCGTTAGGATAGATCCGGCTCCAGCAAATAGAGGTGCGGAACAGCTTGAGGCCCATCTCCGCAAAAAGCGCGATGTCCTCACGGTAGTGATGATAGAAGTCGTTACCGCGCCTAAACGGGTAGAACTCAACACCATCATCTGCGAGAGCGTTCATTAGTTCGTCATGGCAGAAGGGGTTGTTTTGATGCTTGTCCTCAATCTGGTCATGAGTCCAGGTACCATCCAGCCATCGACAATCCTGCGTCGACTTTCCCTTTCCGCCCTCATTCCAAGCGCCATCGGCCTGCGAGCACGATATGGCTCCGCCCCATAAAAAGTCGGAGTCAAACCCATGTTTTAACTTACTCATTTGCCCTCCTTGATCGGATGCTCCAGCGGATAACCCAATACTAGGAAGAACAAGATGCATAAGATATCGCATAGAAAGCGTGGGCTTATAACATTTTTTTAGATATAATACCGTTTAAGGCATCGATTCTACCGTTCACCCCTGGAGCACCCCATGGATTCGAATCTCAAACAGCTGCTCTACACGCATACCGAGAACGAAGAGTGGCATCGCACGCATCCAGGAGAGCTCAGCCCGCGATATAACAGGGTGGAAACCACAACCATTAACGGCGAAGAGGTCTATCTGTTTGACTGGAAAGAAACCCTCGACGAAAACCCCGTGGGCCTTATCAAGGAGTCGCGCTTTACTGACATTCCTCCTCATATGAATCGGGATATGGAGCTTAACTACGTGTACGACGGCGTCTGCACGTTTATCGTCAACGGACGGCGACTACTCCTTAAAAAGGGCGACGTGCTCATTTGCAACACCGGCGTAGTCAGAAGCGTTCCGTACGTTAAGGGCGAGCACGATATCGTCATTTCAATCGTCTTCAAAAAAGAAATGTTCGATTCGTTGTTCCTGAGCCAGCTACCCGGCGCGTCACCATTAACGAATCTCCTATTTGATTTTGTGTCCAAAAACCGTGAGGCCCGCAAATATCTCATTCTCCCAGAGGAATACGCCCGACATGCGCGACGCCTCATCGAGATGCTCTTTATCGAATATCACTTTAAAGATGCCTACTCTAATGAACTCATGAGGCACCTCGCCGTCAGCCTATTCCTTGTTCTCATTCGAGGACTGTACCGACGCTCCGCAACTGATAACCAGGCAATCATGTCGGACGAGCGCATCGTGTCGATTCTGAATCATATTGAGCGAAGCTACGGCGACTGCACGCTCGAAAGCATTGCGAGCGATACGGGTTATAGCACCAGCTATCTCAGCAGCTTGATCAAGCAAAAAACCGGCAAAACGTTTTCGCAAATCAAGCTCAACCAGCAGCTCACAGAGGCGGCATATCTTCTCAATAACACCGAGCGCAGCGTGCAGTATGTAGCCCGAAAAGTCGGCATCTCCAACATGTCATTCTTTTACTCAAAATTTAAAGAAGCATTCGGCGAAACGCCAGGTGCGTTCAGGACGCATCGGTCTAATTAAAGGCGTTATTACTCAGACCGATCAGCTTCGCGCGACACGGGAATGCACAATCGAAGCAGCGAGCGCATCGCCTCTACCAGCAGAAAGCCGGCGATGCCAACCGTGACCACAAGGTCGAGCGGTGTGCTCACAAACCACAGCAGCCCCATGAGATACGACCCGGCGTTAAAGGCAAAGTGCAACAGGATCGTGTAGCGAAGCTTTCCGGTCGTCACGAGCACCCAGCCAAAAATGAGACCGGCAGCGCCCGCATAGCAGCCCTGCACCCAGTTCATGTGCATAAAGCCGAAGACCGCCGCCTGCAGTACGATTGCCGCGGCGACGCCCCAGGTACTCGGAGCCACCCAGGGCACCATGACGCCGTCTTGCGGTCGCACGTGACGTCGGAGCTTCCAAAGTGGGCGGCACCGCGGGTTAAACGCTCGGAGCGAAAACTCAAAAATGATGCCGCGCACCAGCAACTCCTCACAAAACGGAGCGCCGAGCACCGTGGTCAGGACGGCCAGGTAGCTCGTGTCGCCCATGCCCGTTTCCTCGACAAGTTCACTGTAATCGGCCGCGACCTCGGGCAACAATGACAGTACGGCGTCGGTCACGTAGCCAACGACCACCTGCAGGGCAAAGCCGATCACGATAACGCAGGCAATGCGCTTCCACACGCTACGCAATCCCCCGCCAAGCGGGCGCACGCCCTGCCAGCGCGCCATAAACGAGCGCGGCCACAGATAACGCCACCAAAGCAGCGCCATCAAAAACGACGCCGTCTGAGCGGCAGCCTGGAACCATTGGATATCGAGGTTGTCGACCGGGAAACCCGTCAGCGCCGACACGATGTCTAGCACGGAGAACAGAACCATACTCAGGGCAATATCGGCAGCGACGACGCCAAAACAGGCAAGCGCCCAAACCAGCGCATTGAGCATGCCAACCTCCTCAAAACCCGGCACTTAGGGACGTTCCTTAACTGTCGGCAGAAAAGGAACGTCCCCAAGTGCCGGCAGTTTGGGACAGTCATTGTTGATGAGAATCGGGCGCAATGCCAAAAGCCCCGTTGGGCGAGATGTCGAACGGAAAGGTGCCACAACGATTAAACGCGGCGATAAACATGCGAATGGCGTTGGACGGCGTGGTGCCCACGAGCTGAGTTGCCGCCGCGAAGGCTGCCTTTTCTTCGGGCAAGACCTTCGCGACAACCGGGGTCATGTGTTCTGCCATGGCGCTTCCTTTTTGAAACGACGGTGGTGCGGATAGATGCGGGCCACGCGGCTGGGCGACGGGCTGTGAAGGCAACCCGATTGGCCCGCATCCGGAGTATGTTTCTGCGGCGTTGGTATTACTTAGTATTCTTAAGTATTACCCCGCAGATAGAATACCACATCTGACCCCATGGGAACGGAAAACAGGTCATTTTGTTGCTGAGTAAGTATTTAGAGCGTGATGACGTCCGAGATATCGAGCGCCTGAGCGTCGATGGGGTCATGTGTGGCGAGCAGGAGCGTTCGGCCATCGAGCAGCTCGAGCACGACGCCGGCCGTCGCATCACGCGCAGCGACATCCAAGCCGGTAAAGGGCTCATCCAGAATGACGGCGCAACCGCCGCACAGCAGGGCTCGGGCAATCTCGACGCGACGGCGCTGCCCGCCCGAGAGCTCGGCCACACGAGCATGTACATCGACCCCCGGCACCAGCAGGCGCAACAGGGCTGCGGCACTCGAGGCGTCCACGCGCGCATCGGCACACACCAGCACGTTATCCAGCGCCGAGGCGGACTCGACCAAGCGCGCGCCCTGAAACACCATCGAACACGGCACGCATTCCCCCGCCGCCAGGGCGAGCAACGTCGACTTGCCCACGCCCGAAGCGCCCATCACGCAAACACGCCCGCCCGCGGGTACGTTGAGCACCAGACCGTCGAGCGCCGGTGCCCAGGGCGCACGATCGCCCACGGCAAGCGCAAGCACCGCCGCAGCGCCGGCGCCAGCAGAGGCCGCACGCCCGCGAGCACCGCGCCCACGCGCCCGCACGGCCACACGCCATGCCGCGGGCCCCGAAGCCCGCAGCAACCACACCAGCACACGCTCGCATGCCCACGATGCCGCCACGACCAACACGGTCCACGCCAGCAGATCCGCTGTCTCGATAAGCAGCTTTGCCTGATAGATACGCTCGCCCACGGTGCCCGTCGCCATGCCGATCAGCTCCGCCGCCACGCCGGCCTTCCAGCTCATGCCAATCACGGCCCGGGCGCACGAAAGCACAAACGGCAGGACCTCGCGCCAGGTATGGGCGCAAAACAGACGCCAACCCCGCACACCATGCAGACGAAACATCTGCTCCAGCGGCTTATCCACTTGTGCCAAACCCTCGACCAGCGAAAAATACACGCCCGGCAGTGCCATCAAAAAGACCGCTGCAATGCTCACGCGCGCCGACCCCAGCCAAATGAGCAGCAGAACCACCACGCAGGCAACCGGCGTCGCCTTTACAAACGAAAGCGCCGGCGCCACCAGACGGGCAAACGTCCGCGACCGCACCGAGACTCCCGCCAGTACACCGCCGCAGATCGCGGCAAGCGCCAGTCCGCCCAAGATTCGTGCGCCTGAACCCACCAGAATCGCCCACGTGTTGGCATCGCACACCAGCCGCAGCAACGCCACCACAACAGCGCCCGGCCCCGGCAAAATCAGCGGCTGTGCCACCAGCGCCGCCGCGAAAGCCCACACGGCAAGCCAAAAGGCGGCAACGGCACCTGCTGCCGCCACCGCCTTCATACGCTTTGTCATGTGTCGAGCAAACGCACGCACGGGCTACTCCATGTAGTAGAAATCATCAGCCGGGAGCTTGCCGCCCACGGCGCTTGCATCCGCATCGGCCAGCACCTGCAGGTACCCACCGAGCGCCGCCTTCATATCTTTCCCCGTCTGGCATACAAGCATGCACCCGGGAATCGCCTTTTCGGCAATCGCGGCGTTATCGACGATACCCGCATCGACCACGGCCTGCGCCCAGTCCGCCGGTATCGCATTGACGGCCTTCACGCTCGCCGCATGGCAGCGCAAGAACTCTGCCACAGCCTCGGGATGCTCCTCGGCAAACGCGCGACGAACCACGGTCACACCCGTCAGCATACGCGAACCCGTGTCACCCGCCAGCTCATCCCACACATCGGTCAGGCTTACCGGCGCCGACAGCTTGCCCTCGCTCTTGGCGATGGCCGCGGTCTTGAACGGCTCCGGCAGCACGCCCACGGCAGACGGGTCGGCAAGCAGGGCCGACAGCACCTCGGTGGGCTCGCTCTTGAACTCGAGCGTCACCTGGCCGGTCAGGCCCGCGCGCTCCAGCAGATAGTTCATGACGTACTCCGGCGTGGTGCCCTTGCCCGTCATGTAGACGGTACGACCCGCCAGATCGCCAAAAGAGGCCACGCTCGCGTCGCCCGTCACCACGTTCAGCACGCCCAGCGTGTTGATATCGATGACCTGGACCGCACCCTCGGTCTTGTTGTAAAGAACGCTCGCCACGTTGGCGGGCACCAGGGCAATATCGACATCGCCCTGAATGACCTTGGGCACGACCTCGTCGGCCGCGGCGCTGATCGCAAAGTCGAACTCGTTATCCGTGGCACCCTCGTCTGCCTGGTCCATAAACTGCACCAGACCGATCGACGTCGGACCCTTGAGCGAGGCGACGTGTACCTCAACCGGCTCGACAGCGGCACCGTCGGCGGCAGACCCGGCAGCCGAGCCCGCAGCAGACCCGGCCACGACAGACCCGCCACCACAGCCAACCAGCGCAAGCGACAACGCACCCGCGGCAAGCGCCGAGGCAAACCCCCGGCGCGTCATCTCAACATTAAACGCGCGCATCGCTAGCACGCCCCCTCATTGGGCATCGACCAGGCGTGATGGTCGGTATGCAGCAGCTCCTCGGCCAGCGGCGAGAGCGGCGCGCCCAAAAACTCGCGGTAGCACGCCTGGACATCGGGATTCTCGTGCGAGAAGCGAATATCGGCGTTCGCATCGAGCCCCCACAGCACCTGGCCGCGCTCGGCTGCCAGCTCGCAGCCGTCGTGGATGGGCTGACCGCCGCCACCGACGCAGCCGCCCGGGCATGCCATGACCTCAACGAAGTCATAGTTCACGCGGCCGTCGCGAATCGCGTCGAGCAGGCGGGCGGCGTTGCCCAACCCGTGCGCCACGGCGACGCGCACCTTGGTGCCATCGATATCGGCCACAGCTTCCTTCCAGCCGTCGAGTCCGCGCACGTCGGTAAAGAAATCCGCATCCGGGTTCTTGCCCGTCACCAGGTAATAGGCCGAGCGCACGGCAGCCTCCATCACGCCGCCCGTGGCGCCAAAGATCACGCCCGCGCCCGTGCCAAAGCCCAGCGGCGTATCGAGCGGCTCCTCGACCAGCGTGTCCACGCTCACGTGGCTTGCGCGGATCATGCGCACCATCTCGCGCACCGTCAGTGCAACGTCCACATCGGGCGCACCGCCCTCGCCCACCATGTTCGGCAGCGCGCACTCGGCCTTCTTGGCTGTGCACGGCATCACGGACACCACGAACAGGTGCTCGGGCTCCACGCCCAGCACCTTGGCGTAGTACGTCTTGGCGATGGCGCCAAACATCTGCTGCGGCGACTTGGACGTAGACAGGCTGTCGACAAACTCCGGATAGCGCGCCTTCACAAAGCGCACCCAGCCCGGGCAGCAGCTCGTAAACATGGGCCAGCCGCGGCTGTCGCCCTCGCCCTTGGCGGCGCCCAGGCGCTCGAGCAGCTCGGAGCCCTCCTCCATGATGGTGAGGTCGGCCGAGAAATCAGTATCGAACACGTACTCAAAGCCAACGCGGCGCAGCGCGCAGGCCAGGCGCTCAACGGTTGCCTCCTCGCGCGAAATGCCGAGTTCCTCGCCCCAGGCGCTACGCACGGCCGGCGCAATCTGCACCAGCACGATCTTGTCGGGATCGGCGATGGCGTCAAACACGGTCTCGGTGTCGTCGCGCTCGCGCAGCGCGCCCGTCGGGCAATGCGTGATGCACTGGCCGCACGCGACGCAATCGGTCTTGCCGATCGGCACGCGCCCGCGGGTGCCCACGGCGGTATGCGTGGCGCGGTTGGTCAGGTCCCAAATCCCTAGGCCCTGTACGCTCTCGCACACCTTGATGCAGCGCATGCATTTAATGCACTTGTCGTTTTCGCGGATGATGGGGAAATCGAAATCCCAGCCCTCGCCCGCCAAATGCCTTTGATACGGCAGATAGAAAATGCCCAGGTCGTTGGCAATGGTCTGCAGGTTGCAGTTACCGCTGCGCACACAGCTCGTGCAGCGTGAATCGTGCTGCGAAAGCAGCAGCTGCACGTTGGTGCGGCGCGCCTCGCGGGCCTTGGGGCTGTTGGTGTGGACCACCATGCCATCGAGCACGTAGTTGTTGCAGGCGGCAACCAGCTGGTCGCAGCCCTCAACCTCGACCACGCACACGCGGCAGCCGCCGATCTCGTTCAGATCGCGCAGGTAGCACAGGGTGGGAATCTGGATGCCGACGGACTTGGCCGCGTCCAGGATCGTGGTGTGCTCGGGCACCACGACCTCGCAATTATCGATAGTGAGCTTGACCATATTGAGTGCTCCGCTTTCGGTGTTATCGCTGACAGTGGGGTTGTTGAGCTCTACCATTCCAGGTTCCTCCCTCCGCGGAACGCGCCAAAACCAAAGTGGTCGCAACGCAGGCAGCGGCTTGCCTCCTGGCGCGCCTCCTCCTCGGTAAGGCCCTGCTCGACCAGATTCCAATCGTGAATACGCTCGCCGGCCTCGCGCTCACCCAGCTCGCAGCGGCCGCACTCGTGCTTGCCCTTAAACTGAACGGTCGGCAGCTCCACGTCGAGCTTGATCTTGTGGTCGAAGCCCAGATAGCGGTCGATGTTTGCCGAAGCCACGCGGCCGGCGTTGATGGCACGGATGACGGTGGCGGGGCCGGTCTGGCAGTCGCCGCCGCTAAAGAGGCCATCGAAGTTGGGCACGGCACCGTCCGAGTCGGTGACCACGCAACCCCACTTGCAGGCGATGCCCATGTCCTCAAACGGCTTGGAATCGATGTCCTGGCCAATGGCGACAAACACGCGCTCGCAGGGGATGACGCGCTCGGGCGTAGCGGCGGCACGCGGAGCCGGACGACCGCGGCGGGGCTCGCCGATAATCTGCGGTTGCACGCGCAGGCCGCTCACGCGACCATCTTCGCCCGTCTCGATGGCGAGCGGCGCCGTGAGCTCCAGCACCTCACAGCCCTCGGCCTGGGCACCGGCAATCTCGGCGTCCTGGGCCGTCATATCGCAGATGCGACGGCGGTAGACGATGCTTACCTTTTCGGCACCGCAGCGCACGGCGGAGCGTGCCACGTCCATGGCAACGTTGCCGCCGCCGATGACGCACACGCGCTGGCCGCTCAGGTCGGGCAGCTCGTCATCGCCGATGGCGCGCAGCATCTTGACGGCCGATTCCACGCCGGGCGCCTCTTCACCCGGAAGGCCGAGCTTCTTGTCACTGTGGGCACCGATGGCCAGGTAGACGGCATCGAACTCGTCGCGCAGACGGGCGAGCTCCTCGCCGCTCACGGAGTGGTCGAGCTCCACGTCGATGCCGGCGCTCAAGATCCAGTCGATCTCGGCCTGCAGGCGCTCGCGCGGCAGACGATAGCTGGGGATGCCGTAGCGCAGCATGCCGCCCAAGTGGTGGCGCTGCTCAAAAATGGTCACCTTGTGGCCCATCACGGCCAGGTAGTAGGCACAGGAAAGGCCGGCCGGGCCGCCGCCGATCACGGCGACGCGCTTACCGGTGTTGTCCACTACATGTGGCTTGTGGTCGTTGAGGTCGCTATGCTCAACGGCAAAACGCTTGAGGGCGAGGATGTTCATGGGGTCGTCGACCATGCCACGGCGGCAATGCATCTCGCAGGGATGCTCGCACACCAGGCCACAGACGAGCGGTAGCGGGTTGTTCTTGCGGATGACCTTGACGGCGTCGGCATAACGGCCTGCCTCGACGAGCGAGATGTAACCAGGAATGTCGACGTGCGCCGGGCAGCCCGAGACACACGGGACGCGAGCCTCGCGGTCAAAGCCGCAGGAGTGCTCGCGGATGTGGTGCTCAAAATCGTCGCGGAAGCCGCGAATGGCCGTGAGTGCCATGGCGCCAGCTTCGTAGCCGATGGCGCAGTCGCTCGAAAGGTAGATGGTGCGGGCCGTGCGCTCAATCAAGTTGAGCGTGGACTCGTCGGCGCGGCCCTCGAGCACATCGGCGAGCAGGTCGCTCAGCGCGCTCAGGCCCACGCGGCAGGGCGTGCACTTGCCGCAGCTCTGGGTAGAGCACAGGTTGACGAGCGCCGCCGTAAACTCGACGGGGCACGGGGCGAGTGAACTCACCGCCAGACGACGTCCGAGTGCATCGTGCAGGTCGTCCATGACGGCCTGAGCGTGGCTGCGTTCCATTACGTGCAGTCGAGCCATAAGATCCCCTCTCACATGGCAGCCCGGAGGCGAGGCCGGGCGAAATTGCTACACGCACAACACTGACCTAAAAAGTTGTTAGGTCTCCACGCAGTTCGGCAGGCGGTATGAAATGTCACCATCAGCGGTGAAAATGAACATTATCGCAGATAAATGCCATATTTGATAAAACGCGTTACCAAATTGCATTATTCAATGTGAAAAAGAGCGCCTTACTATTTTTCCTTTTTGATCCGTTTTCCTCCGTCCCCTTCGGATCACATGATCCCTTGGGAACGGAGGAAAACGGATCGTTTTTGGTGCAAAAGGGCCAGGTTTGTTTGCACCAATCTCACTTGCGCTAGATAAAGAGCTCGCATTCCTTCCGCACGACGTAAACCTTGCTCAGCATCTGGGAAACAGCGGATAGCTTGTTGGGATCAACCTTACGAGCACCTCGCGGACATACGGCAATGCAGCGCATGCAGGAGATGCACGCCTCGCCAGCTGCTCGTTTGGGGTCACCCTTGTCGATAGCACAAACGGGGCACGCCGCGGCGCATGCACCGCAGGAAACGCAATCCTCTGTTGCCTCGGGTGCCATGCGGCGACCTCCAGCTTGTTTATAAGGACGATTGCCGGGGATAGAGGGCTCGGACGCATCCTCAGCCAACAGCTTTTGCTGAATTTGCTGAGCAAACTCAGCAAGCTGCGCCGCATGCTTCGCAACGTCCTCCAGCTCTACGAGCGTGTCCTCAAACGCGCGGTTTCCGTATACACAAACCAAAACAGCCCGAGCCCCGTTGCCGCGCACCATGCCCAACCGGTCAGCCACCACAGCCGGGATTCTACCGGCATACGCCGGCACAGAGATTACGGCCACGTCGTCCTCAGTCATCGAGACAGCGTTGAAATCCAACCCGCTATCGGTCAGATCGACGGTAACGGTATTCTTGCCCAGTGCTCCGGCCACAAGGCCTGACACCTTCTGCGTTCCACCCGTCGGACTAAACACAATTTCGAATACGCTCATCGAGGCACCCTCCCCTACGCCTGGCAACGCGTCAAGCCGCTTTCACATCCAGCCAGAGTATACGGCACGTGGGGTCCCCGTTTTAATGCACCAAGCACCCCAATGCACCCACCCTACGCTGTCTGCCTCTTCGTTTTGTATAAATTACGGTACAAATTGTATATATTTACGGGATACCGCTGTGTTCTCCTGAGGTACCCCATCCTAGCCCGTGCAAAAAACGGAGTATTCTGCAACGTAACCACGCCAGCACCGCCGCGGGTGGGCAAAACTGTAGGGCGCCGTATCATTCTAAGTCCCGACATGGCGAGAATGACGCGCCCCTGCTCCGGAAAACGGCGAAATCTGACTCAGAACGCTCGCTAGGGATATCCGAAGGCCACCGTTGGCGACGTCGAATCATATGCAGACAACTCGAACTGCAGAATACTCCAAAAAATGCACGGCGCACCCCATGGGACCCATTGCTGCATGGCAGAAAATAGGTCCTCGGCATCCCCCAGATGCATTCCCGAGAACATCACGTTTGAATTAGCGATGGACACGGCAAACAAAAGGGCCCGAGCGTTGTTTGCTCGGGCCCTTAGCTTGTCTCACGCTAGCGCGCGATGCGCATCTTACTTGCGCTTGCCGCCGCCGTCGCCGGGGCGACGGGAGCTGCCACCGCGCTTGCCGCCACGGCTGTTGCCGTAGCTGCCACGGTTATCGCGACCGCCGGCACGGCCGCCACGGGAGCCGGCCTGGTTGCCGCCACGACCACCACGATAGCCGCCGCGACGCTCTTCGCGGGTATCGTCGTAGTTGCGCCAGTCATCGCGACGATCGCGGCTGGCACGCGGGTCACGACGATCACGCGACTCGTTAGAACGACCAGCGCCGCCGCGGCCGCCATTGCCGCGAGCACCCTCGCGACGCTCGCCGCCGCGGCTACCGCGCTCTTCAAAGCGCTTGCCGCCACGGGACTCACCGCCACGGGCAGTACGCTCACCGCGACCCTCGCCGCCGCGACGCTCATCACGGCCGCCGCGCTCGTCATCACGACCGGAACGCCGGCGGTCGCCCGCACCGCGCTTGCCACCGCGCGAACCGCGGCCCTCGTCCTCGCGCTCGACACGACGACGACCGCCGCGGTCCTCGTCCTCACGACGACGGCGGTGTGCCTCGCCCTGGAACTGCTTGGCACGACGCTCGGCACGGTTGCCGCGCGCAGGCTGCTCAGCGGCACCAGCACCGCCGCGCTCCTCGGCAGCTACCTCGCGAGCCACGCTCTCAACAGCCTCGTCCACGCGAGCCTGAACGCCCTCGCGCACGCGGGTCTTGCCGCCGCGCTTGGGACGGCTCGGACGCTCGCCGTCGCCGCGGCGCTCGTCGCGACCGCGGTTGGAACGACCGGCAACATCGCCGTAATCGTCGCCGTTGCGCTTGCCGTCGCGACGCGCCTGCTCAAGCTTCTTCTTGCTCTTGGACTTGCCGCGCTTAGTCTTCTTCTTCACCTTAAAGGCCGCAGGGTCGCGCTCGGGATCAACCGCAGGCGGGTTGGGACCCACATGCAGGTCGCCGGCTTCGTAAATATCGGCTGTCTTGTCCATGAGCTTCTCGATCTCGTAGAACTCATCGACGTCCTGCTCGGTCACAAACGTAATGGCCCAGCCCAGCTCGCCGGCGCGGCCCGTACGGCCAATGCGGTGGATATAGTCGGTCGGCTCGGCCGGCACGTCAAAGTTCACGACGTAGCGCACGTCGCTAATGTCGATGCCGCGGGCGAGAACATCGGTTGCCACCAGCACGTCGACGGTGCCGTCGCGGAAGGCAGAAAGCGCGCGCTCGCGCTGGGCCTGGCTGCGGTTGCCATGAATCGCGGCGGCCTTGATGCCCTTACGCTCCAGACGACGGCAGCAGCTGTCGGCGCGATGCTTGGTGCGCATAAAGACGATGGTGCGCTCCGGGCCCTCCTTCTTGAGGAACTCGGGCAGCAGGTTGTTTTTGGCCTCGATGGACACCGGGAACACAAACTGGTCGACGGTGTCGGCGGTCGACGTGGCGGGCGCGATCTCCACGCGAGCCGGATCGCTCACCAGGTCGGTGATCTCGCCCACGGCCTCCTCGTCGAGCGTCGCCGAGAACAGCAGCGTCTGGCGCTCGGCCGGCGTCTCGCGCACAATGCGGCGGACGGCGGGCAAAAAGCCCATGTCGAGCATGCGGTCGGCCTCGTCGAGTACCAGCACCTTGACCTCGTTCAGGTGGCAGGCGCCCTGCTCGATCAGGTCGACCAGACGGCCCGGCGTGGCGACCAGGATATCGCAGCCGTACTTGAGTGCCGCGGTCTGCGGCTTGTAGCTCACGCCACCCACGACGGTCACGGCGACATGGCCGGTGACGTCGGCGATCTTGCTCGCGACCTCGTCGATCTGCTGGGCGAGCTCGCGCGTGGGGGTGATGACGAGCATCACGGGGCCGCGGCCGTTGCCCTCGGGCTTCTTGGCACCGCGACGGCGGTTGCGGCCGCCGCGCTCGCGCACGGGTTTGGGCGGAGCAATGTGCTCCAGATTGTTCATGGTCGGCAGCAAGAAGGCGGCCGTCTTGCCGGTGCCGGTTTGAGCGGCGGCAAGCAGGTCGCGACCCTCGAGCACCACGGGGATCGAGCCGGCCTGCACGGGCGTCGGCGCCGTGTAGCCCAGGTTCTCGATAGCACGGAGTATCTCGTCCGAAAGCCCCAGCTCGTTAAAGGCGGGCAGGCTCTCGGTAGCGGACTCGACGGCCTGGGCAGCATTGGCCTCATCGGCGGCATCGAAGGCGGCCTGGGTCATGGCCTCGCGGGTCTCGTCCAGAATCTCGGCGTCGGTGACGTCGGATACAGAATTACGCATATGTTGTTGTTCCTTATCTGCACGCGCAATGAGCGCGGCATGCGGCCGCGCGGGCGTGCTTGGTAGTGCGCTAATACATACAAAAACAGGTGCGCACAGAGAGGACGTTGCTCAGCACGCTGGCGATCGCTTTGGCAGCCCTATCACGCGCCGTCCAGACGCAGCAGCTCTAAGCGATGGAGCAGATTCGCCGCCGGTTAGTATACCCGTACTCCGTATGCCCCCACGTAAACCACAGATGACGAGGCGGACGAGGTGGGCCTGCCTTGATTATCGACTTTATCCGAACACCTCCCACATTCATCCGCACATGTACGG
>JAYBEF010000037.1:0-6548 GCA_037277825.1 Collinsella sp. | reverse complement strand
GCATCGATGTCGTTGACGGCAAAGCCGATGTGACCTTTGGTGCCACGACCGTTCTGCTTCATGATCTCGACCAGCGAATCGTTGAAGTACGAAACCGGGGTCTCGATGACGGGCAGGCCCATCATCGTCGAGAACAGCTCCGCGATCTCCAGGGCGTCTGCCGGGTCGGTGGCGTTAATGCCCACATGGGCAACGCGCATACCAAAGAGCTCTACCGGGTTGGCGTTCTGCTCACTCATGCAGTCAGCGCCTACTGAGCCATGACGTCGAGAACGGCCTTCTCGGCGGCAACGCGGTTCATGCCGGTCATGAAGGGCACGCCACTCACGTACGGGCAGGTGAGGCCCTCGGGGGCAACAGTGGTGGCGATCAGCAGGTCAGCGCCCTCGTCGCAGTAATCCTTGGCCTCGGAGATGGCGCACTGCACGATCTCGTACTTGTCGGCATAACCGTTGGCGTCGAGCAGGGTAGCGACCTTCTGGGCAACGAGCGTGGAAGTAGCAGCGCCAGCACCGCAAGCCAAAACGATCTTCTTCATAGGTAATGTCTCCCTTCATGGTTTACTTTAGGTAAGTGTACCGCAGCGAGCGATGGCACTCGGCCTCGATGAGCTTTTATGCCAGTTTGCTTGCGCGCTGCGTATAATACATCTAGTACGTGTTGTCATACCGCTCGCTTTATGAGCGACTAAGGACCCTAATATGCCCGATTCCCGCACCCTCTGGACCGCCGTCGTTATCATCTGCATCGCCGTGTCGGTGTTCTTTAGCGTCAAAAAACGCACCACGTTTAAACGCCTGCAGCAATTGATGGCCGCCAAGCAGTGGGATGAGTTCGATCGTTTGCTCGACGGCAAACTCACCAGCATGCTGTACCCGCGCTACAACCGCGACTACCTGCGCCTGAACTCCTATCTGCTGCGCGAGGACCACGAGCGCGCCAGCGAGATGTTTGACCTGCTGTTGGGACTCAACCTCCCCAAGATGCAGCGCGTCGACCTGGTGATTAAGGCCTTTAACTACTATGTTGGCCAGGAGGACCGCAAAAAGTCCAAAGAGCTGTTGCACGAGATCAAGGGCTTTGAGGGAGGTCAAGCAGAGGCGGTTGCACACGAGTGTCAGCTGATGTACGACACGATGATCCTCAAGCGCCACAACGACATTCCCGAGCTGGAGCGCATGCTCGAGGATGTCGGCGACGACCCGGTCAAGCGCTGCCGCTTGGAGTACCTGCTGGCCCTGCAGTACCAGAACAAGGGCGACGAAGCCAAGTTCCAGGAGTTCCTGGAGAAGTCGGGCCAACACTCGATGGCCGTCAACGCGTAACGGACGGCTTGTGCTAGACTTCTAGTCTCACGGGGGCGTGGCGGAATTGGCATACGCAGGAGACTTAAAATCTCTCGCCGCAAGGATTGTGGGTTCGAGTCCCACCGCCCCTACCATGTGATTGCTTGCGAGCCCGTGTTCCCCAGGGATGCGGGCTCGTTTCTTTTGGACGCCGTCAACTGCAGAGCAGCTCATTTGGGACGGGGCTTTTTTGACTACTTTTTCCGCCCACCCAATGAGTTTCCTACCACATTTTCCGATGGAAAAACGTGGTTGTCTCCCACATTTTCCGATGGAAAAACGTGGTTGTCTCCCACATTTTCCGATGGAAACTCCCAAATGGCCTTATACTAGCCGAGAGGGTTGGGAGGCAATATGCAGCGACAGCTTATGAGTGAACTTATCGCTTGGAAATCAAGGGCGAATCGCAAACCTCTCTTGCTTAAGGGAGCCCGCCAGACAGGAAAGACTTGGCTTCTTAACGAATTCGCAAGCCAGCAGTATCGAAACGTCATTCGTTTTGACTTTATGCTCGAGCCGAGCACACGCTCGCTGTTCGATGGGGACCTCGACCCCAAGCGCATCATCTCACAGATAGAACTCCTACGTGGCCAAACCGTAACGCCGGCAGACACGCTCATCATCTTCGACGAGATCCAAGAGGCGCCACGCGGGATCACCTCGCTCAAGTACTTCAACGAACTTGCAGCCGAATACCACATCGTGGCAGCCGGTTCCTATATGGGCCTCGCGCTCCGACGCGAAAACGAGTCATTTCCCGTCGGCAAAATCGACCAGCTCACCATGCGTCCCATGGGGTTTGCCGAGTTCGTTCGTGCCGTCGACGGCAACCCGCTCGCCGACGCCATCCTTGCCGCAGACATGAACCTTCTAGCAAACGTTACCGAAAAGCTCGAGCACTTGCTCAAGGAATACCTTGTTGTCGGCGGTATGCCCGAAGTTGTCTCCACTTTCGCCGAGACACGCGACTTCATCGAAGCCCGAAGGCTTCAACAGCAAATCATCGAGGCTTACGAATCCGATTTTGGCAAACATGCACCCGCCCGCATCGTCGAGCGCATGAGGTTGGTTTGGAAATCCCTTCCCGGCCAGCTTGCAAAGGAGAACAAGAAGTTTGTCTATGGCGCCCTTCGCCCCGGAGCGCGCGCACGCGATTTCGAGGAAAGCCTCCAGTGGCTCACGGACTACGGAATCGTTCATAAGGTGCCACGTGTTTCCGCTCTAAAGGCGCCGCTCTCGAGCTACGAAGACCTCTCGGGCTTCAAACTGTTCTGCATCGACACCGGCATCCTCGGAGCGCTCTCCGGTCTCTCTCCGGCCATCGTTCTTAACGGATCCGCTGTTTTTACCGAGTTTAAAGGTTCGCTGACCGAACAATACGTCGCGCAGGAGCTTTTGCTCCAGGACAAAACTCCCGCATATTGGTCCTCTACCTCTGGCAATGCCGAAACCGACTTTGCCATCGACCATGCGGGAACCGTGCTTCCGCTTGAGGTCAAGGCGGCAGAGAACCTTAAAGCGAAGAGTCTGAAAATAGCCTGCGAAAAATTCAAGCTCGAGCGTTGCGTGAGGAGCTCACTGGCGGCATATAGAGACGAGGGCATGCTCGTCAATATTCCGCTTTGGGAGATTGGGCAAATCGACAAGCTGGCATAGGCGCTGTGGGGACGCCCCGCAAGGACTGTCCCCAGGTGCCGGCAGAAAAGGAACGTCCCCAAGTGCCGGCTGTTGAGTTGCGGTGGAATAGGGACTGTTTGGTGCCCGAAAGGGCGATTTTAGTCCGTATTTCACCGCAACTTATTTAGAGGGTGCTGAGAGTGGGGGTCCAGGCGATGGTGGGAGTCGCGCCGTCGAGAACCTCGTTGATGGTGGCGGCCATGCCAGCGAGTAGGCTGTTCTCGCTTACGGTGAGCGCATCGTAGCCACCGGCGCGCATGAGCTCGCGAATCACCACGGCGCCGGCCAGAATCACGCCCGCGCGCTTGGGCTGCACGCCCGGCAGCGCAGCGATACCCTCCACATCCAGCGTAGATATACGATCGATGGCGGCCGAGATCTGCTCCATCGAAAGCTCGCGCAGGTGCACAAAGCTCGAGTCGTACGGCTCCAGTTCGTGGACCAGCGCCACGAGCGTGGTGACGGTACCGCCCACCGCGACGAGGCGCTCGGCGCGCTCAAAGTCGACAGGCAGGCCCTCAAAATAGGCGGAGAACTGCTCGCCCGCCCATACGCCAGCGGCGGCAAGTTCACCGTCCGTTGGCGGCAGCGCCGAGAAAAACCGCTCCGTCACGCGACGGCAACCGATGTCCAGTGAGCGCGTTCCCTCCAGCGCAAAGACCCCGCGCTCAGGCACATAGACGCCCGTCGCGAGCTCCGTGGAGCCACCGCCCGAATCGGCGACGATGATGCGCTCGCCAGCAAAGTCGTGTGCCACGCCAAAAAACGTCAGGCGCGCCTCGACCTCGCCCGGAATCACCTGCGGCTCAAGCCCCAGCTCGTGCAGGCCGTCCAGCAGCAGGGCGGCGTTGGACGCATCGCGCGCGGCGCTCGTGCACGTGGTGCAGATGCACGCGGCGCCAAAGGTACGCGCCTCGTCCACAAACATACGGCACGCAGCGAGTACACGCTCGACAGCCGCCTCGCAAAAGCGACCCGTCGCATCCACGCCCTCGCCCAAGTCGGTAATCTCGGTATGCTTGGACGATTCCACGATTGCCCCGCCCTCGACCTGGGCCAACACCAGTCGCGACGACACCGTTCCCAGGTCGATCGCGGCCACCTTATAGCGTTTGCAATTTGTCATTGCGAGCTCCCCTCCGGGCGCTATTTGCCGTTGGACACGACCGTCTGACCCTCGACGCCGTTAAACCCAAACAGCATGTCGAGCGCTTGGATGTACCACGGCGCGTCCTTACCGACTTCTTCGATTTCCTTGGCCACTTCGCTGGCCTTCTTGGCGTTTGAGGACTTTTTGCTCGACGAGGCATCCGAATCGCCGTCCAGGCCCTGCACTTCAATCCTCTTCTCGCCGGGCATCACCAAGCCCAGGTCCTCGGACGCCGCGTCCTTGATGCCCTCCTCCGAGAGCAGCTTGTCGACGCTTTTTTGCAGCTCGTCGTTATATTGCTCGCGAATCTCGACCTGCTTGGCCAAGATATCGCTCGAGCGCTTAGCCACATACAGGTCGCGTACGGGAAAATACAGGCTCACGAGCGCCAGGGCAACGACAATGCCAACAAACAGCCCTCGCTGAGGACCGTGGGTAAAGTCGTAGATTGCCTTGACCACCGCGTTGTCGTTGGCGTAGTGCATAAAGTCCGAGCCCGAAAGACGGTTCGAGGGCCTGCTCGGCTTTTCATGCGTTTGAGCCGACGAGCGCTGAGCATGCGACGAACGTGCCGGGCGCACTGGTCCATCTGTCGAGGTATTCACTTGAGCATTGGGGCGCGAGGTACTTGTCGGGCGCTGCATGGAGCGGTCGGCACCGGCGTAGGCGGACCCACCGAGCTGCACCGTGCGCGCACGGCGAGGCGACGGCTCACGCGAACCGGCGGAATAGTACCTGTTGTCGTAAATCTGATCCATGTGCGCCTTGTGCGGTTGAGGTTTGTTTGCGCTAAGTATTCTAGTTATAGCACGAGCGCCCGCACCGCCTTCGCCAGCCTTTGTTCGACATAAAAAAGGCGCTGAGTCATATGGCCCAGCGCCCAATGGTGCTCAACAGCGCCCGGCTGGAGCAAGGCAAATCCGAGTCTTCCCCGCCCCCGCGACCTCCGCGTGCCTAGCGAATGTTGTAGAACGCGGCCTTGCCGGCGTAGCGCGCGCTGCCCTCGAGCTCGTCCTCGATGCGGATGAGCTGGTTGTACTTGGCGATGCGGTCGCTGCGGCACGGGGCGCCCGACTTGATCTGGCCGGCGTTGACGCCCACGACCAGGTCGGCGATCGTGGAGTCCTCGGTCTCGCCGGAACGGTGGCTCACGATGCAAGCGTAGCCGGCCTCCTTGGCGGTCTCGATGGCCTCGAGTGACTCGGTAAGCGTGCCGATCTGGTTGACCTTGACCAGGATCGCGTTGGCGGCACCCAGCCCGATGCCCTTCTTGAGGCGCTCGGTGTTGGTGACGAACAGGTCGTCGCCCACCAGCTGCACCTTGTTGCCAATGCGACGGGTAAGCTCGACCCAGCCGTCCCAGTCCTCCTCGGCCATGCCGTCCTCGATGGAGATGATGGGATAGGTGTCGACGAGCTTCTCCCAGTAATCGACCATCTGGGCGCTCGTGTACTCCACGCCCTCGCCCTTGAGCTCGTACATGCCGGTCTCGGCGTTGTAGAACTCGGTCGAGGCCGGGTCCATGGCGTACATGAAGTCGACGCCGGGCTTAAAGCCGGCCTTCTCCACGGCCTTGGTGATGTACTCGAACGGCTCGGCATTGGTCTTGAGGTTGGGGGCAAAGCCGCCCTCGTCGCCCACGCCGCCGCCCAGGCCGGCCTCGTGCAGCACGCCCTTGAGGGTGTGGTAGACCTCGGCGCACCAACGCAGGCCCTCGGCAAAGCTCGGAGCGCCCACCGGCATGATCATGAACTCCTGGAAGTCAACGTTGTTGTCGGCATGCACGCCGCCGTTGAGAATGTTCATCATGGGCGTGGGCAGCAGGTGGGCATTGACGCCGCCCAGATACTGGTACAGCGACAGGCCCGCCGACTCGGCAGCGGCGCGGGCGACGGCCAGCGACACGCCCAGGATGGCGTTGGCACCGAGCTTGGTCTTGTTGGGGGTACCGTCCGCGGCAATCAGCGCGGCATCGACGGCGCGCTGGTCGAAGGCGTCGAGGCCCACGACGGCGTTAGCGCACTCGTTGTTAACGTGCTCGACGGCCTGCGAAACGCCCTTGCCCAGGTAGCGGCCCTTGTCGCCATCGCGCAGCTCGCAGGCCTCAAAGGCGCCGGTCGAAGCACCCGAAGGCACCATTGCGCGGCCAAAGCTGCCGTCCTCGAGCACGACCTCGACCTCGACGGTGGGATTGCCGCGGCTGTCGAGCACCTCGCGACCGTAGACGTCCAAAATATCGCTCATGTTGTCTCCCTCTCACTTGGAAACGGGTTGAATGCTTGGCGACGCGGCTTGCACGCTGCAGCGGCGCGCAGGTTCATAAGTTAGCCTTGTCGCACTTTTTGCATTATGCCCTAAGTTAGCCGAGGGATACA
>JAYBEF010000036.1:0-24469 GCA_037277825.1 Collinsella sp. | reverse complement strand
ATTCCTCGGTAGCTCAATGGTAGAGCACGCGGCTGTTAACCGCGCTGTTGTAGGTTCGAGTCCTACCCGGGGAGCCAGGTTGTAAAACCCGTCGCGTATGCGGCGGGTTTTTTCATGCCGCGATCGCCGTTCGCGAACGTTACCGTATCAACATTTCGTGTCGAGGATGTAATCCCGAGGCCCGCCACCTCAACATGGCGCGGTCGTTGTAGAATATTGTAATGATTGCTCCCACGACATGGTGCCGCGAGCACCAAGAAAAGGAGATTCTTGTGTCTGAGACCATTAACGGCAGCCTGAGCGTCTCGAACGACGTTATTGCCGATATTGCCGGTTATGCCGCGATGACGTGCTATGGCGTTGTCGGTATGGCTGAGCAGCTCCAGGGCGCCGAGAGCGTGCGCCTGCTTGCCGGTCAGCGCCTCCGCAAGGGCGTGCTTGTCTCCGCCGACGAGAACGGCCTTACGGTCGATCTTCACGTCGTGCTCGAGAACGGCGTCAACATGAAGTCCGTCTGCCACAATCTTTCGAGCTCCGTTGCCTTCACCCTGCAGGAGATCGCCCAGATCGATCCCGCCAGCCTTAAGATCGGCATCCATATCGACGCGCTCAAGAGCCGTCTGAACTAGCATCCGAAAACGGAGATTCAAATACCCATGATTGCAAAGACCATTCGCACCTGTTTTCCGATCGCTGCGGCTGCCGTTTCCGACAAGGCCGAGGAGATCAACAAGCTCAACGTCTTCCCCGTACCCGACGGCGACACTGGTACCAACATGTCGCTCACGCTCGCCTCGGTGACCAAGGAGCTCTCCGCCCTTCCTGCCGACGCCGACATGGAAGCCATCGCCGGCGCCATCACCCACGGCTCCCTCATGGGCGCTCGCGGTAACTCCGGCGTTATTACCTCGCAGATTCTTCGCGGCGTGGCCGAGGGCCTTGTCTCTGCCGACGAGCCTATCACGTCCGCCAACATTGCCTTCGCCTTCCGTCGTGCCGTCAAGGTTGCCTTCCAGGCTGTCCGCAAGCCCATCGAGGGCACGATCCTCACGGTCCTGCGCGATGTCTCGACCAAGGCCGATGAGTGCGAGAAGAAGAAGTTCTCGGCCGAGGATGCGCTTGATGCTATCGTCGTCGAGGCGTACCAGTCCGTCGCCCGCACGCCCGACTTGCTGCCCGTCCTCAAAGAGAACGGCGTGGTCGACTCAGGCGCCTTCGGCTTTGCCATCTTCCTGGAGAACTTTGTTGCCGCCGCGCTTGGTCGCAGCACCGTTGTCGAGGATTTCTCCGCTACGTTTGACTCCGCCGGCTCTGCCCGCGATGCCGCTCTTGGCCGTGTTGAGATCGAGGCTAACGATGACTGGGAGGGCTCGGAGTTCCGCTACTGCAACGAGTTCCTCTTTAAGGCTGACGCCCCGTTTGACGAGGACGAGTGCCTTAAGTTCCTAGGCTCCATGGGCGACTGTGAGCTGCTCGTGGGCGCCTATCCCGACTACAAGATCCATGTGCACTCCAACACCCCCAACCTGGTGCTCGAGCACATGCTGCAGCTCGGTCAGATCTATGAGGTCTTTATCCACAACATGGAGATGGAGGCCCACGACCGTACCGCCAAGATCCACGAGGATCAGGAAAAGGCCGCCGAGCCCGCCAAGGCGCTGGGCTTTGTCGCCGTTGCCGCCGGTTCCGGCGAGGCCGACATCCTCAAGTCCCTCGGCGTCGACGTGATCGTGTCCGGTGGCCAGACTATGAATCCCTCGACCGCCGACCTGCTGGGCGCGGTGGACCAGGTCAACGCGACCTCGGTCATCATCCTGCCCAACAACGGCAACATCCGCATGGCCGCTGAGGCTGCTGCTTCAGCCTGCACCGACAAGAAGGTCGCCGTCGTTCCCACCAAGACCGTCCCGCAGGCCTTCTCCGCGCTGTTCGCGGTCCTGCCCGATTCCGAGCTCGAGGATGCCGTCGCCGCCATGGTCGACGCCATCAGCGAGGTCCGCGATGGCGAGGTCACCCGCGCCGTGCGCGACTCCAGTGCCTCTGACGGTTCTCCGATTCACTCCGGTGACGTCATGGGTATCATCGCCGGCTCCATCGACGTGGTCGGTTCCGACGTGAAGCAGGTCACGCTCGACTGCATCAACCGCATGCAGGAGGAAGAGGAGGGCGACGCGCTGACGATTCTGGCCGGCGAGGAGCTGTCCGATGAGGCCTTCCAGGAGATCGTCGACGCTATCGAGGAGGCTCAGCCCGATCTGGAGATTGACGCCCATCGTGGCGAGCAGCCGCTCTATCCCGTGATCTTCTCGATCGAGTAGGCAACTGCCCATGTCCGAGCTGTGCTCCGTGCCGCGCGTCTCGGAGCGCTTTGCCCAGAGCAATGCGCTCGACGAGGATATCGCGCGACTCAAATATGTTTCGGGTAAACGTGAGGAGGCCCTTCGCCGTCTGGGAATTCGGACGGTGGGGGACCTCCTTCTCCATATCCCTCATCGATACCTGGACTTTACCCGTTCTTGGTCTATCGAGATGGCGCCCATCGGTACTGTGTGCACCATCATCGCCACGGTCGACCGTATCGTCCAAAAACAGCCGCGTCCGCGCATGCATGTGACCGAGGTCTCACTCGTTGACGAGACGGGCGTGCTGCAGGTCGCCTTTTTCCGCCAGCCCTGGATTGCCCAGCAGCTTAAGCAGGGCGACCGCCTGGCCGTGATGGGCAAGGTCGAGTTTGCCTACGGCTTTAAGCAGATGGCCTCGCCGCATTTTGAAAAGCTTGAGGACGGTCGTGCTGCGGGTACCATTTTGCCGGTCCACTACGTAAGTGACGGCGTGAGCCAGGCATGGATGCGTCGCATCGTGAGCGGTGCTCTTGAGCTCGTCGGCAATCCCTTCGATCCCATCCCGGCACCACTGCGCGCAAAGCGCAAGCTCATGAGCAGTGCCCGTGCGCTTCGTTCGATTCACTTTCCCTCGAGTATGGCCGAGCGCGACATTGCGCGCCGCCGTTTGGCCTATGAGGAGTGCCTGTACCTGCAGCTGGCGCTTCGCCTGCGCAACGATGGCGGCCTAGTCGATGTGGTGCCCTATGCCCACACCGCGGGCGAGCACCTGGCCGCACTCAAGCAAGCCCTGCCGTTTTCGCTGAGCGACGAGCAGGAGGTCGCGTTCCAAGATATCCTGCGCGATATGTGCGATGGCGGGCGTGTGATGAACCGCCTGCTGCTGGGCGATGTCGGTACCGGTAAGACCGCCGTTGCCGCCTGCGCGCTGGCTGTGGCTGCCGATAGCGGCACGCAGGCCTGTGTTATGGCGCCCACGGGCGTGCTGGCGCGCCAATATGCCGATAAGACCGGCCCTCTGCTCTCTCAGGCCGGCATGTCCTGGGCGCTTCTGACGGGTGCCACGCCGGCCGCAGAGCGCGAGCGCATCCATGTACAGCTGGAATCGGGCGAGCTTGACGTGCTCTTTGGCACCCATGCGGTGCTTTCGGATGACGTTGCGTTCAAGCATCTGTCGCTTGTCGTCATCGACGAGCAGCACCGGTTTGGCGTCGGCCAACGTAACGCCCTACGCGCGAAGGGCCCCGGTGCCGATCTGCTCGTTATGACGGCAACGCCAATCCCGCGTACGCTGGCGCTTTCGGTCTACGGCGATCTGGACACGAGTATCATCCGCCATCGGCCCGTCCCTGGCGCTGGCGTGACGACACGCGTGCTCACCGAGTCGAGCCGCGACCTCGCCTATGGCGCCATCCGCGAGGCGCATGCAAAGGGCCAGCAGGCCTACGTGATTTGCCCACTTGTGGAGCCGAGTGATTCGGCCGATGAGCTGGAAGACGTACCTGGTATCGCCCGCGACGACGAGGGCCGCGTGACGGTCCCCGTGCCGCTGCACGATACGGCAACCGAGCTCGATCGCCTGCGTCTGGCGTTGCCGGGTCTTGTCATCGAGCGCCTTCACGGCCGCATGCCGGCGGGGGAGAAGGACCAGGTTATCGATGCCTTCAAGCGTGGCGAGATTGACGTGCTCGTCTCGACTACGGTGGTCGAGGTGGGCGTCGACGTGCCTAACGCCACCGTCATGGTCATCGAGAACGGCGAGCGCTTTGGATTGGCTGCCCTGCACCAGCTGCGCGGCCGCGTGGGCCGTGGCAGTGTGTCGGGCACGTGCCTGGTCATGACGCACTCTAAGGGCAACGGCGGCGCGTCGGCAGCACAAGATCGCCTGCAATCGCTCGAAAAAACCGCGGATGGCTTTACGCTCGCCCAGATGGACCTGCGTCTGCGTCACGAGGGCGAAATCCTGGGCTACCGTCAGCATGGCGGTGTGACTCTGCGCTTTGTCGACCTGGATGCCGACGAGGAACTGATCGAGTGGGCCCATTTGGACGCGGTCGAGCTCTTGCGGTATGCTTGCACCCTTGACTCCGTGGCGACGCGCCCCCTGCGCGATGCGGTCGTCATGCGATATCGACACATTTTTAAGGAGGTCAGCGGAGGATGAGAATCATCGGCGGCGAATGGCGCGGTCGTAAGATCGAGGAGCCCCGTGGTCGCGATGTCACCCGCCCCACGACTGATCGCGTGCGCGAGGCGTGCGCATCTATGGTCATGTCGGCATTCGATTTCGATCTGGACGAGGTCCGTGTGCTGGACGCCTTTGGCGGCTCCGGTGCCTTAGGGTTAGAGATGCTCTCTCGTGGGGCCCGCTCGCTCACGACGTTTGAGATCGATCGCAACGCCGCGCGGCTCATTACCAAGAATATCGAGTCGCTCTGCCGTGACCGTGCGCGTTGGCGCGTGGTCACGGGCGACATGCTGGCGAGTGCCTCGCGCGGTCGTGTACCGGGCGGCCCCTTTGATCTGGTCCTGCTCGACCCGCCCTATGCTTTTGGTGCCGAGCCGGTCGAGGAACTGCTGCAGAACCTGGCTCAGCAGGGTCTGCTTGCACCTGGCGCTTTTGCCCTGTTTGAGCATGCCGCCGCCGATGCGGGCGCGCATCCGGTAGGCTTTGAGACTGTACGTGAGAAGCGCTACGGCATTACCTCGGTCGACCTGCTTCGTTGGGTCGGCGATGACGACGGTGAGGGCGATAGTGCCGTCACCGATGCTGATAACAACGATGCCACGACGTTTCAGGAGGACGCCCATGAATGACACCATCAACCGCGTGATCGTCCCGGGCACCTTTGATCCCATCACGTTTGGCCATATCGATGTGATCCGCCGCGCCCGACGCATCTTTCCCAGCGTGATCGTCGCTGTTGCCGAGTCGCAGGGTAAAAACGGTGTGGGCACCACGTTTACGCTCGATGAGCGCGTGGCGCTGGCCCGCGAGGCGCTCGGTGATATCGACGGCGTCGAGGTCCTGCCCTTTACCGGCCTCTTGGTCGACTTCGCTCGTGAGCAGGGGGCGGGGGCCGTGGTCAAGGGTCTGCGCGCCATGACCGACTTTGAGTATGAGCTGCAGCAGGCCGACCTTAACTATCGCCTGGATAGTGAGCTGGAGTCCATCTTTGTCATGAGTGCGCCGCAGTACGGCTATATCTCGAGCTCGGTCGTTCGCCAGATCGCCTCGCTCGGCAGTGACGTATCGACGTTTGTCCCGTCCAACGTGGTCGAAGCGCTCAAACATCGCTTTTCGTGACGTTTCTTATTGCCTGGTGGCATGTGGTAAACTAGCACGATGATATGTTACCTATGAAAGGAGACCGGATGCCGGGCGAGAATTTTCCTGGCGATAGGATCGTCAGCTTGGTCGATGAGCTCGAAGGGCTGATCGAGGAAGCCAAGCCGCCTTTCGGCAAGAACGCTCAGTTCAAGGTCATCGACGCCGACGTGTTCTTCAACATCCTCGACGAGATCCGCATGAGCTATCCCGAGGAGTGGCAGAAGTCCCGCCGTATCCTTAAGGAGCGCGAGGAGCTTATGGCTTCCGCCGCCGCTCAGGCCGATTCCATCATCGCTGACGCTCAGCAGCAGGCCCTCACCATTGCCGGTGAGCAGGAGATCGTCCGCCTTGCGCAGCAGCAGGCCGACGACATCCGCGATCGTGCCCAGCAGTACGAGCGCGAGACGCGTTATGCCGCCGAGGACTACGCAGAGCAGGTCTTTACGCACCTGGAGGAGAACCTTAAGAGCCTGACCGGCACCGTTACCCGTTGCCGTCAGCAGCTCAACGAGGGTGCCGCCCAACAGAATGGTCAGTGGTAATGGCTGAGTTCCCGAGCGTTACCGTCGATCTTTCCGAGCAGCTCGAGTTTCCTGGAGATTCGTATCCGCTGACCGGTAAGGTCGATGTCGCCACCTACACGGTAGGCGAGAAGGAGTACCAGCTTCAGGACGGCATCGACTACGACGTTGTCTTTACCAATGCCGGTACCGGTGTCTTGCTCACGGGCATGGTCCGCGCGCACGCCACCGGCGAGTGCGACCGTTGCCTGGAACCTGCCTCGTTTGATATCGCCGGCGAGATCGAGGAGTTCTACCTCTTTGAGGAGCCCGAGGATCCCGAGGCCTACGAAGACGGCTACGAGCTCCTGGGCGAGGATCGCATCGTCGATCTGGGAGAGCCCATCAACGACGCGGTCGTCATGGACACGCCGTTCGTTGTCCTGTGCAAGCCCGATTGCCGCGGCCTTTGCCCCACTTGCGGTTGCAATCTCAACGTCGAGCAATGCGATTGCGCCGCCCAGGCAGAGGCAGAATGGGCCGCTGCCACGGAAAATCCATTTGCAGCATTGAAGAATCTCAAGCTTGATGAGTAAAACTGTGGTAGTATCGCTACTTGCGCGTAATCGCCACACTGGATAGTTCATAAGGAAGGTCACTATGCCCGTACCTAAACAAAAGCAGGGTCGTATCCGCACTCACACCCGTCGTTCCGCCAACATGAAGATCTCGGCTGCGGCTCAGTCCACGTGCCCCCGTTGCGGCGCTGTTAAGCTTCCGCACCACGTGTGCCCCAGCTGCGGTTTCTACAAGGACCGCGAGGTTATCGTTACCGAGTAACGGTATACTCTGGATGCGATGCCGTTCCAAATGGAACCACAATGGCCGGCTCAATGAGTCGGCCATTTTTGTATAAGGAGCATGTATATGAGTAACGTTCGCGTTTGTGTAGACGTTGTGGGCGGAGACGAGAAACCTCAGGTTGTTCTCGATGGTATCGAAGCTGCGCTTGCCGCCGATCCCGATATCGAGGTCTTGGCAGCTGGTCCCGCCGAAATCGTCAATCCCTTTGCAGCTTCCCATGCACGTGTTGAGGCCCTTGAGGCGCCTGACGTTATCGCCATGGATGACGATCCCATTCGCGCCGTGATGACCAAGCGTAAGTCGTCGATCGTGCTTTCTTGCCGCGCCATTAAGAAGGGCAACGCGGATGCGTTCTTCTCCGCCGGCTCCACCGGTGCCATGACCGCCGCCGCCACCGCCTATGTGACGCCGTTTAGGTATCAGGCCGAAGGCAAGAAGCAGCCGGTGCGCCCCTGTCTGACCAATGCGCTGCCCAATCGCGCCGGCGGTCTGACGGTGCTGTGCGACATGGGTGCCAACCCCGATGTGGAGGTCGATGACATGGTGCGTTTTGCCCAGATGGGTAGCGCCTATGCCCGCGTCGTCCTGGGCATCGAGCATCCTCGCGTGGGCCTGCTTGCCAATGGCACCGAGGATGAGAAGGGCTCCAACTTTACCAAGGCCTGTTTCCCTGCTATGAAGGCCGCCGTTCCCGGCTTTGTTGGTAACTGCGAGGGCACCGACCTCACCTCAGGTAACTTCGATGTCGTCGTTGCCGATGGCATGTCGGGTAATATCGCTCTCAAAGCTACCGAGGGCGCTGCCAAGTTTTTGCTGCAGGAGCTCAAGGGCGCCTTTATGGCCTCGCTCGGCACCAAGATCGCCGCGCTGCTCATCAAAAAGCAGATGCGCGAGATTAAGGCCAAGCTCTCTGGCGACGCCAAGGGCGGCGCGATTCTTCTGGGCCTGCGCGGCGTGGTCCTGATCGGCCATGGCGCCACCTCGGTCGAGGCTGTCAAAAACGGTACGCTCGCGGCGGCCGAAGCCGTGCGCGCCGGGCTGGTCGAGAATGTCGCCAACTCTATGGACAGTATCGTTTTGTAAGAGCGAGTTAGAGCGCTGTTATGTGCTTCGCGGCGCACGTCGTGGGGTAGAATCAGAACCGTGTCTTGGTACCGCCCGGGCGGTACCATTCTTTTGGTATTCATGTACTATGAGAGGAAGCGCTATGGACCGCTCCGAAATCTTCGACAAGATCGCCGAGGTCGCTGCTGACGTTCTGGGCGTCGATGTTGCCGAAATTAGCGAGGAGACCACCTTTGACGACCTCGATGCCAACTCGCTCGAGCGCCTGCAGCTGGTTACGGCTATCGAGGACGAGTTCAACCTCGAGATCGATGACGAGACCCTGCTCTCGCTCAACTCTGTCGCCGACGCCGTCGACGCTATCGAAGCTGCCAAGGAGGCCTAAGTCTTGACTTTATCCGAACGACTTACGCGCGCCCAGGAAATCCTGGGCCACGAGTTCAACAATAAGGTGCTGCTGCGCGCGGCCCTTACGCATCCCTCGGCAGTCGAGGGCCAGCCGGTTTCTGCCAGCTATGAGCGCCTTGAGTTCTTGGGCGATTCCATTTTGGGCGCTGTGGTCGCACGCTCCCTGTTTGAGTCCTATCCCGAGTTTGACGAGGGCAAGCTCACTCGCTTGAAGGTGTCGCTCGTCTCGGGCGCCACGCTATCCGAGGTTTCTCACGAGTTGGGCATCGACGACATCATTATCTTTGGTGCCTCTGAGACCGGTACCGGTGCGCGCGGCCTGCATTCGGCCCTCGAGAACGTCTATGAGTCGCTCGTGGGCGCGCTGTACCTGGATGCCGGCTGGGACGTTGCGGCGGAGTTCATTCACCGTACGCTTAAGCCGCATTTGGCTTCCGAGCGTGCCGAGCATCCTGCGAACCCCAAGTCGTTTTTGCAGGAGTGCGTGCAAGCCGACGGTCACGAGCCCCCGGCGTACAAGCTCGTTGGCTCCGAGGGCCCGGCGCATGCGCCCACCTTTACCGCTGTGGTTTTGATCGATGGTATTCGCCAGGGTCGCGGCTCCGGCTCCTCAAAGAAGGAAGCCGAGGGAGCTGCCGCGCTTGAAGCGCTCGACCGCATGGGTTACACCACCAACGGCGTGATTCTGAACAAGAAGCACGTGTAAGCGAGGAACCGTGTATCTCAAGTCCCTTACGCTCAAAGGGTTCAAGTCGTTTGCCGACCGCGCCCATATGACGTTTGAGCCAGGCCTGACCGTCATCGTCGGTCCAAACGGCTCGGGAAAATCGAACATCTCTGACTCGATTCTGTGGGTCCTGGGCGAGCAGAGCGCCAAGCAGCTGCGCGGCCAGGCCATGGAGGATGTCATCTTCTCGGGCTCGTCGGCGCGCAAGCCGGTGGGTGTCGCCGAGGTCACGCTGGTGCTCGATAACTCGGACCATATGTTGCCCGTCGACTTTGACGAGGTCGCCATCACCCGTCGTATGTATCGCTCGGGCGAAAGCGAGTACCTCATCAACTCGAGTCCGTGCCGCCTGATGGACATTCAGGACATCCTGCACGATTCGGGCCTGGGCAAGGATACGCATTCCATCATCAGCCAGGGCAAGCTCGACGCCATTTTGCAGAGCCGCCCCGAGGAGCGTCGCGCCCTCATCGAGGAGGCCGCCGGCATTTCCAAGCACAAGCGCCGCAAGGAGCGAGCGCTCAAAAAGATTAAGTCGATGGACGAGCACCTGATGCGTGCCCGCGACATCAATAAGGAAATCGCCCGTCAGCTGCGACCGCTGGAGCGTCAGGTCGATCGCGCGCGCAAGTACAAAGAGCTGTCCTCGCGCGCGAACGAGCTTACGCAGATGCTGGCTGTCGATGAGCTTCGTTCGCTGCAGTCGCAGTGGAACGACCTGGAGAGCCGCTCCAAGGAAGGTGCTGCCGAGCTGGAGCTTGCGCAGTACCGCATGGGTGAAAAGGAGCGCGAGCTCGAGAAGCTCCAGGTTATGCTTGAGGAAAAGGGCCTGTTTGTGGGCGACTTGGGCGAGCAGCGCCGCCATATGCAAGATGTGGTCGGCCGTATTAACTCCGACATGCGCCTGCTCGAGGAAAAGGGTCACAACATGGTGTCGCGCCTGTCTGACATGCGCGGGCAGATTTCGAGCTCCGAGCATCAGCGTCGTCGCGTGGTCGAGGAGCTCGAGGACGCGCGTGCGCAGCTTGAGGAAGTGACCGGCGCGCACATGCAGGCCCAGGAGGACGTTGACGCCGCTGGTCCTGCCGCCGCAGAGCTCCACGAGCGGCGCGTGGCGCTCGACAATCAGATTTCGCAGCTTACGCGTGAGCAACGCGATGTGCAGCGCGTGGCCGACAACGCCGCGCTCGAGCTCGCCAAGGTGAAGGACTCGCTGAGCAATGCCGAGGTCGAGGACAACATGTATGCCTCGCGCCTGGAGCAGATCGACGAGCAGCTCGAGGAGGTCATGGCTTCGCTCGAGAGCCGTCGCGACCGCGCCGAGGAGCTTGAGGGCGCTCTTGAGGAAGCGCGCCAGGCTCAGGTCGATGCGCGTGAGGCCACCGAGACGGCACGCGCGGCCCTGAAGGACCTGCGTGCCCGTGAGAGCGAGGCACGCAACAAGTTATCCGAGGTGCGCTCGGAGCTTGCCAGCCAAAAGAAACTCGATGCCCGCATGGCCGACAGCTCGCCGCTCGTGAGCCGTCTGGTGGGTGCGCTGGGCGACGATGTCTTGGGTCGTCTGGGCGACGTGCTGGAGGCCCCGCGCGAGCTTGAGGGCCTGGTTGAGCAGCTGCTCGCCGGTGATATCGATGCCCTACTGTTTAATGACGCCGCCACGCTTGAGCGTGCCGGTCGTGCGGCTCTGGACCAAAAGAAGGCCTCGGGCGAGGCACTGCTGGTGGCGCGCGGCGTGAGCGGCTCTACCGCCGCTGAGGGCGCCTCCGGTACCCGTCTGGTTGATCGTCTGTCCGTGCGCGCAGGCTACGGTCCCGTCGTCGAGGCGCTGCTCGGCGGCTATTACGTCGTTGACGATCTTGCTGCCGCGCTGTCGGCGCCGGTCGTTGAAGGCGTGACTTACGTGACCCCCGATGGCGCCCGCGTCGCCTGCGGCGGCCTGGTGCGCGTGGGGCTTGATGCCGGCGAGGCTTTGGGTGCCTTGGAGCGCAAGCGCCGCATCCGTGAGCTCGAGGGCCTGGAACCCGATCTGGCTGCCATCTTTGAGCATGCTTCGGACCAAGTCGTCGAGGCCAACGTTGCCGTCGAGGAGGCCCGTGCCGCCGAGGGCGATGCCGCCGGTGAGATCGCCCGTCTTGAGGGCGAGCGCCGCTCGCTGCTCTCCGAGATCGGCCGCTTGGAGCAAAGCGCCAACAATGCCGAGGTCGAGCGCGTGCGCATCTCCAAGCGCCGCGAGCAGGCTGCCGAGGCCGTTCGTGCCGCGCGCCCGCGCGTTGACGAGCTCACCCGTTCGCGTGACGAGGCGCGTGCACAGGCAAGCGATCTGGGCTTGCAGATTGCCGAGGCCAACGACGAACTCGACCGCGTTCGCCGTGACGATTCCGAGGCTGCCGGCAAGCTCGCCGACGCCAAGGTTCGCCTAGCCCAGACGAGTGAACGCCTGCGTTCGCTGAAGGGCCGCGTGCCCGACCTGGAACATCGTCTTGAGGGCATCGACCGTCGTATCCGCGGAACACGCCAGGCCTCGCGCTCGCTCGAGCTGCTGCGCCTGCGCGTCGACCCCATGCACGAACGCTATTCTGCCCTGTTGGAACGCGCGTCGGATTGGGCAGCGCGTCTGCGTGACCAGGCCTCTCTGGAGGAGGCGGACTCCGCTTCGCTCAAGAAGACCATCGAGGATGCCAAGGCAGAGGTTGCCCGCGCTAAGGAGCGAGTCGATACCGCCTCTGCCACGCAAAACGAGTTCAAGGTCGCACGCGGCAAGCTCGAGGTGCAGGTGGAGGCGGCCATCAAGGCCATCACCGCCGATGGCACGACGGTGCTCGAGGAAGCGCTCATGCTTCCTGCTCCTACCGACCGCGATGCCGCCGAGCGCGAACTCAACCAGCTTGTGCGCCAGATCAACAACCTTGGTCCCGTTAACCAAGTTGCCATGGAGGAGTACGAGCAGCTCAAGCGCCGCGCCGACTACATCGAGGAGCAGCTGGCCGATCTGGAGAGCGCGCGCAAGGCGCTCACCAAGATCACGGTGGCCATTGATCGCAAGATGCGCAAGGCGTTCCTGGTGACGTTTGAGAAGGTCGACGCGAACTTCCGCGAGATCTTCGCCATGCTGTTCCCGGGTGGACAGGCGCATCTGGAGATGACCGATCCCGAGCATCCTGCCGAGACGGGTATCGAGGTCGTGGCGCAGCCGCGCGGCAAGCGCATCACCAAGATGATGCTCATGTCGGGCGGCGAGAAGAGTCTGACGGCGCTCGCCTTGCTCTTTGCCGTGTATCGCACGCGCACGGTGCCGTTCTATGTGCTGGACGAGGTCGAGGCGGCGCTCGATGACGCCAACCTGTCCAAGCTCATCGGCGCGCTCGATGTGTTGCGTTCCGATACGCAGCTCTTGGTTATCTCGCATCAGCGCCGTACTATGGAGGACGCTGACGTCCTCTATGGCGTCTCGATGCAAGCCGACGGCGTCAGTCGCGTCGTCTCGCAAAAACTCGATCGCGAAACCGGAAAGGTCGTGAATGCATAATGGGATTCTTCGATGCTCTCTCGCGCGGACTTGAGCGCAGCCGCGAGGCCCTCAACGAGGTCTTCTACTTTGGCGGTGAGGTCGACGAGGATTTTTGGGAGGACCTGGAGGACACCCTCGTCATGGGTGACATGGGCGCCGAGATCGCCATTCAGGTCTCCGATGACCTGCGCGATGCCGCGGCCAAGAAGAACCTCAAGACCGCTCCACAGCTTCGCCGTGCCCTGGCCGAGCAGCTTGAGCAGCACTTTGTGCCCATCGAGCGCGATCCGTTCTCCGATACGCCGAGCTGCGTGCTGTTTGTGGGCATTAACGGTGCCGGCAAGACCACGACGGTCGGTAAGATCGCGAGCGCCATGGCCGCCCGCGGCAAGAACGTCGTGATCGGTTCGGCCGATACCTTCCGTGCTGCCGCTATCGAGCAGCTCGATGTGTGGGGCCAGCGCGCTGGCGTCCCCGTCATCAAGCGCGACCGCGGCTCCGACCCGGCAAGTGTTTGCTACGACGTGCTCGACGAGGCCGACAAGCGCGGCAGCGACCTGGTGCTTATCGATACCGCCGGCCGTCTACACACGAGCCCTGAGCTCATGCGCGAGCTTGCCAAGGTGGTTAACGTGACGCGTAAGCGCGCCGCCAATATGGCCGCCGGTCCCATGCCGGTTTCGGTCGTGCTTGTGATCGACGCCGCGACGGGCCAAAACGGTCTGAACCAGGCGCTCGAGTTTAACGAGGCGCTGGGCCTGGACGGTATTATCATGACTAAGCTCGACGGCACGGCTAAGGGCGGTATCGCCATGGCCGTGGCCGAGAAGCTCAAGCTCCCGATCCTGCGCATCGGCGTGGGCGAGCAGGTCGATGACCTGCAGGAGTTCAATGCCAAAGATTTCTGCCGCGCCCTGGTGGGCGAGTCCAATTAAGGAGTGACTAGTGTTTGATTCCCTGAGCGATCGCCTCAACGATACATTTGACCGCCTGCGCGGCAAGGGCAAGCTGACCGAGGCCGATATTACTTCGGCCATGCGCGATATTCGCATGGCGCTGCTCGAGGCCGACGTTAACTTTAAGGTTGTCAAGGAGTTTGTCGCCAAGACTAAGGAGCGCTGCATGACCGCAGAGGTCATGGAGTCGCTCTCTCCGGCGCAAAACGTCGTCAAGATTGTGCTCGACGAGCTTACCGAGATGCTCGGCTCCACCGAGAGCAAGCTCGTCTTTAGCAACCGTATTCCCAATGTCATCATGCTTGTGGGTCTGCAGGGCTCCGGTAAGACCACGGCTGCCGTAAAGCTGGCCTACCTGCTCAAGAAGCAGGGTCGCTCGCCGTTGCTCGCCTCGTGCGACGTCTACCGTCCCGCTGCTGCCGACCAGCTGGCCACGCTCGGCGGCGAGATCGGCGTGCCGGTCTTCCGCGGTGACGGCGAGCACCCGGTCGATATCGCCAAGGGCGCCATCCAGGAGGCCGTCGACCACCTGCGCGACGTGGTCATCGTCGATACCGCCGGTCGTCTGCAGATCGACGAGCAGATGATGCAGGAGGCCGTGGACATCAAGAAGGCCGTTAAGCCCGATCAGGTGCTGATGGTCGTCGATGCCATGACCGGCCAGGATATCGTCAACGTCGTCTCGACCTTTGCCGAGCGCACCGACTTTGACGGCGTGATCATCTCCAAGCTCGACGGCGACGCTCGTGGCGGCGGCGCGCTTTCCGTGCGCCAGGTGACCGGCAAGCCCATCAAGTTCGTGAGCATGGGCGAGAAGCCCGATTCGCTTGAGCCGTTCTACCCCGACCGCATGGCCAAGCGCATTTTAGGCATGGGCGATGTCGTCGGCATTATCGAGAAGGCCCAGGAGGCGGCCGACGCCGAGCAGCTCGAGGCTGCCGAGCGTATGCTGCGCGAGGGTTTTACCATGAACGACATGCTCGACCAGATGAAGGCCGTCAAGAAGATGGGCGGCATGAAGGGCATTCTGGGCATGCTTCCCGGTGGTCAGCGCGCGCTCAACCAGATGGGCGGCAACCTGGACGAGGGCATCTTTGACAAGAACGAAGCCATCATCATGTCGATGACCAAGGAGGAGCGCCTGCGTCCTTCCATCATTAACGGCCAGCGTCGTGCCCGCATTGCCAAGGGTGCCGGCGTGACCCCCACCGAGGTCAATAGCCTTATGAAGCAGTGGGGCGAGATGAATAAGATGATGGGCCGCATGCGCACGATGGCCAATCAGGCGCAGGCTGGCGGCAAGAAGGGCAAGAAGGGTAAGAAGGGCAAAAAGATGCGCATGCCCAATATTCCCGGTCTGGATGCCATGGGCCTGGGCGGCATGGGCGGCCTGGGAACGGGCGGCCCCAAGTCCGATATGGACCTGCTGCGCCAGATGGAAGCGCAGATGCGCAACAAGAAGTAACGACTAGTTGAGTCGTGTATGGCGAAGGCCGCCTGGATGGTATTCCAGACGGCCTTCGCCGTTTGTTCGCTGGTTGTCGCACGCGTGGAAGCGCGTTCTCGACGAGGTGCTTGCCGCTAGTGGCAGCCGCAGCCTTCGTGCCCGTCATGGTCGTGGTGACCGTGGCAGCCGCAGGACTCGCCATGCTCGTGGATGTGCTCGTGATCATGTCCATGGCAGTCGCAGGTGGCTTCGCCGTTCTGTGCGAGCGTGCCGGCAATGAGGGCCTCGACGCAGGCATCGCAGCTGCCCTGGGCGCCCGCATAGACCGTGATGCCGGCTTGGGCAAGCGCGTTGATAGCGCCGCCGCCGATACCGCCGCAAATGAGCGTGTCAACGCCACCGTTGGCAAGCAGGCCCGCCAAGGCGCCGTGGCCGGTGCCACCGGTGCCTACGACCTGCTCGTTGAGCACCTTGCCATCCTGGATGTCGTAGATCTTGAACTGCTCGCTGCGGCCAAAGTGCATAAAGATGTTGCCGTTGTCGTACGTTGTTGCCACCCTCATGGTGCCGACCTCCTTTGCTGGCCATGCGGCCGTCGTCGTGGTGATGGGGGAGTACGCGATGTTGCCGCCTTCGATGACGATCGCCCGTCCATTGACCAGCGCGTTTGCCACCTTGCGATGCGCGCGACTGCTGATTGCCGCCACCGTGGCGCGGGCGATACCCATGTGCAGGGCGACGGCCTCCTGATTGAGGCCCTCCAGATCGCACAGGCGCAGTACTTCGAGCTCATCGACCGTCATATCGATAGCGTCTCCGCTGGCAAGGCCATCGGGGGTAAAGCCGCGATATTCGGGGATGATCCCAACGCGGCGCAGTTTTTCGCGTCTTCCAGCCATACACTCTCCAAATCTGACATATGTCAACAATAGAATAGCGAACGTGCGGATTTGCGCAAGGAATTTCTGGCATATGTCAGAAAATGAGGGCTTATGTTTGGGCTGTGGGGCCGCGTGCGCCTGGGCTACAATGAATCTCGCTTGTAGGCGACTGACAGGAGGGTCAATGAGCAAAGCTGATCAACAGTTTGTAACCATGTGCCGCGATATCTTGGACCATGGCACCACCACCGAGGGCCAAAAGGTCCGCCCGGTGTGGGAGGACGGCACCCCTGCCTATACCATTAAAAACTTTGGCGTCACGGCGCGCTACGACCTGCGCGAGGAGTTCCCCGCGCTTACCCTGCGCCGCACGGCGCTCAAGTCCGCCATGGACGAGATCCTGTGGATCTATCAAAAGAAGTCCAATAACGTGCATGATCTCAACAGTCATATCTGGGATGAGTGGGCCGACGAGACCGGCTCCATCGGCAAGGCCTACGGGTACCAGATTGGCCAGAAGAGCCATTATGCCGAGGGCGATTTCGACCAGATGGACCGAGTGCTGTACGATCTTAAGCACACACCGTACAGTCGCCGCATCATGACCAACACGTATGTGTTTAGCGACCTGTCCGAGATGCACCTGTATCCGTGCGCGTACAGCGTGACCTATAACGTCACGCAGCGCCCGCAGGACGACAAGCCGACGCTCAACATGATTCTCAACCAGCGCAGCCAGGACATTTTGGCCGCGAACAACTGGAATGTGTGCCAGTACGCCATCTTGCTGATGATGGTTGCGCAGTCGATCGATATGATTCCCGGCGAGCTGCTGCATGTGATCGCCGACGCCCATATCTACGACCGTCATGTCGATATTGTCCGCGAACTTATCGAGCGTCCGCAGTTTGCGGCGCCTAAGGTAACGCTTAACCCCGACGTGCACGATTTCTATGCGTTTACGACCGACGACCTGATTGTGGAGGGCTACGAGCACGGTCCGCAGGTCAAGAACATTCCCATTGCGGTGTAGGTGGTGCTCATGACGTGTAAGCTATCTGCTATCGTTGCCGTGTGTGACGATTGGGGCATTGGGTGCGAGGGCGACATGGTGGTGTCCAATCGCGCCGACATGCGCCATTTTGTGGCCTGCACCAAGGGCTGCCCGGTCATCATGGGGCGCAAGACGCTGCTGAGTTTTCCCGGTGGGCGTCCACTCAAGAACCGTCGCAATATCGTGCTTACGCGCGACGATAGCTTTGCGCCCGAGGGCGTTGACGTGGTGCATAGCGTTGACGAGGCGCTCGCCGCGGTAGCCGATGAGCCTGTTGCCTGGGTGATCGGTGGCGGTGAGGTGTATCGGCAGTTTTTGCCGTATTGCGCCGAGGCCGAGGTCACGCACAACCATTGCGCCCATGCCGTGGACACGTACTTTCCTAATCTGGATGCCGATCCTGCGTGGGAAGTTGCGCGGCGCGACGGGGTTGCCACGATTGCCTCTGGCGAGGGCGATGAGGGTGTCGATTATGAGTTCGTGACGTATCGTCGCGTTGAGGCGTAAATCGTCTGGCGTGAACGGTATCATCGGGTTGATTGAATGCATGGGGCGGCGCTTAGCGTCGCCTCGTTTGGTATAGATGTGCTGTAAAGAAGGGTGCGGGCTGGCTGCTATGACTGATGCCGTTGAGGTTCTGCGAATTGATTCGCTCGAGGACGAGCGGCTCGATGCCTACGTGCGACTGACCGAGCGCGAGCTTCGCTGCGTGCTGGAGCCGCAGAAGGGCATTTTTATCGCTGAGAGTGCCAAGGTCATCGAGCGTGCGGTTCGCGCCGGATATGAGCCGGTGAGCTTTCTTTTGGGCGAGCGCTGGCTCGACCAGATGATGCCGCTGTTTGACCAGCTTGTCGTGCGCGAGGGAGCGGGTCCGGTTCCCGTGTTCGTGGCCTCCATGGAGCTCATGGAGCAGTTGACGGGCTTTAACGTGACGCGTGGTGCGCTCGCGGCGTTCCGTCGCCCGCGTCAGATTCCGGTTGATGAGTTCTTGGGCGGTGTCGTCGAGGCGGCGGGGGATCGTCCGGTGCGTGTGTGCGTGCTTGAGGGTATTGTCGATCACACCAATGTTGGCGCGATTTTCCGCTCGGCTGCCGCATTGAACGTTGACGGTATTTTGGTCAGCCCGACGTGCTGCGACCCACTGTACCGTCGCTCGGCCCGCGTGAGCATGGGCACCGTGTTTCAGGTGCCGTGGACGCGCATTGGCAGCGAGGCTCGTGTGTGGCCGCACGATGGCCTGGCGGCACTGCACGAAGCCGGTTTTTCGTGCGCTGCGATGGCACTGACGGACGACTCCGTTTCGCTGGACGATTCTGCGCTGCAGGAGGTTGATCGCCTGGCGATCTTTATGGGCACCGAGGGTGCCGGCTTGGTCGCCAAGACCATTGCCGGCTGTGACCACGCGGTGCGCATTCCGATGGCGCACGGGGTCGATTCGCTCAACGTGGCCGCGGCGAGTGCCGTCGCCTTTTGGCAGCTGTGCCCGCACGTGAGCAACGAGTATCACTACCAGCCGGGGCTGTATCACTAGGCAGATATTTCGCACCTGGCTCTGATTCGGGGTGTTTCGGTCGACGCCGGTCGGTGCTAAGCTGATATTGGCTTTGGTCTTAAATTGCCGTTTTGTTGTTTAACATACGTTGGCGGGGAGGGCGTGTGGCTAAGAAATCTACGGCTATCGATGTAACGCAGGGTGTCATTTGGCAACAGCTGCTGTCGCTGTGCGTCCCCATCTTCTTTAGTTCGTTTTTTCAGCAGGCCTACACGCTTATCGGTACGTATATCGTTGGCCAGTTTGGCGGCAAGCTCGCGCTGGGCGGCATTCAGGCCACGATGGTCCTCACCGAGCTCTGCATTGGCTTTTGCGTTGGCGTTGGCGCCGGCTGCGCGGTCATTACCGGTCAGTATTTTGGCCAGCACGATGATGAGCGACTGAGTCGTTCGGTCCATACAGCCATGACGCTCGCGCTGGTGGGCGGTATCGTTTTCTCGATTCTTGGCATAGTGTTCGTTGAGCCCATGCTGGTGCTTATGAACACGCCGCATGAATTATTGGCCGAGGGCGTGGCCTATGCCCGTTGCTATTTTGCCGCCATGGTTGCGGCGCTGCTGCTCAATATGGGAACGGCATTGCTGCGCGCCGTGGGCGACACGCGCGGGCCTGCTGTGATCATCGCTTCCGGTTGCCTTGTTAATGCGGTGCTGGATGTCATCTTCGTTGCCGTGCTTCATATGGAGGCTCTGGGCTGCGGCATCGCGGTGGCGCTGACCATTTGCTCCAACGCCGCGATGATCGTGATTCGTATGATGCACGCACCGGGTGCATGGCGTCTTTCGCTGTCTAAGCTCGGTATCGATCGCGGTATTTGCAAGAGTATGATCTCGTGTGGTCTGCCACTCGGTTTTCAATCGGCTGCCTATTCGATCTCGAACGTGCTGATCCAGGTGTCGGTTAATTCGTTTGGCGCCGATGTCACGACTGCTTGGGGTCTATCTGGGCGCCTGGATGGCATTATCTGGATGGTGACCGAGGCGCTCGGCGTATCGATCACTACGTTCTCGGCGCAGAACTTTGGCGCGCGCAACTACGAGCGCATGCGCAAGGGCTACCATACGTCGCTCGTGCTGTCGTTTATGCTCATTGGTGGCCTGTCTGCCGTGCTGCTGGTGTTCTCGGGCTCGCTGTCGCGTTTGTTTGTCGACGATGCTTCGATTTCGGCGTACACCACGACGATTCTTCATTTTATCGCGCCGTTCTACGCGATTTTCTCGATTATCGAAAACGCGTCGGGCTCCATTCGCGGCGCCGGCGTGAGTTTGCAGCCTATGATGCTCACCATCTTTGGCACTGTCGTGCTCAGGGTGATCTGGGTGTTTGCGATTATGCCGTTCGATCCGTCGCTTGAGCACCTGCTGCTTGTCTACCCCGTAACCTGGGTAATCACCGCAACCATGTTCATCGTCTACCATCACAGCGGAAACTGGCTCGGCCGCGCCACCGCCTAGCCATTCGGGACGTCCCCAATGGCTAGTATTCGAAGCCTTGGCGGGCTAGGAGGCCTTCGTCGAAGTAGTGTTTGACGGGGCGCATTTCGGTGACTAAGTCCTCTAGGTCGGCCAACGGCAGCAGCCCGCGCCCGGTGAGCACGAGCTCCGTGGTGGCGGGCTTTATCGCGATCAGCGCTTCGACATCCTCGCGTGTCACGAAGCCGCGGCGCATGGCCTCGCCGAGTTCGTCCAAAATCAGAACGTCGACCTGTGATATCTGCTCGCATGCGAGCTCCATGATCTGTGCGGCGCAAGCCTCGGGCGTGTCGCGGTCAGCTTGTACGATGCGCAGCCCCAGGCGCGGCGCGGCATCGTGTTCGGCGCAGTGCAGTTTCTTGGCAAACTGCAGCCTAAGAACGTCGAGCCCGTAGCCCGTCGCGCGCAGCGCGAGCCCCAGCGCAGCCGTCGTCTTGCCCTTGCCGTCGCCTGTATAGATTTGAACCTTGCCGACTTACAGTGATGCCATCTCTGTCCTTTCGTGCCCGGCGTCGGTTTATCGCCGGCCGGGTTGGGTATTCTAGAAAACATTATCAACCCCAGTAGATGGAGTTCAAGCAGATGGAGATGGATGACAACAAACGTAGACGGAATATGATCCTCTACGTGCTCATCGCCTTCGTCGTCTACCTCGTGCTCTCGACCGTTCTGTTCCCTAACATCGGTCACACGCAGCAGATTACGAAGACCGATTACTCGACGTTTGTCAAAGCGCTCGATAAGAAGAGTGTCGACAAGGTCGAGTACAACACGGACGATTACTCGATTTATTACACCAAGAAGGGCGAGGACGAGAACATCGCCTATAAGACGACCGGTGTGCCGAACGATGCGGGCTTTACCGATCGCGTGCTTGAGTCTGGCGCTTCGCTGGAGTCGGTCGTTCCCGATAAAAACTCGGGTTTGATGACTTACTACCTGCTCACACTCATTCTTCCCATGGCGATTTTCTTCCTCATCGGTTGGTGGCTCAACCGCCGCATGAAGAAGGCTATGGGCGATGACGGCCCGTCGATGAACTTTGGCGGCGGCGGTTTTGGCGGCGGCGGACTGGGTAAGTCCGGCGCGCGCGTGATCGCCTCCAAGGACGTGGGCGTGACCTTTAAGGACGTCGCCGGCCAGGAAGAGGCCAAGGAGTCTCTCAAGGAGGTCGTCGACTTTCTGGAGAAGCCGCAGCGCTACGAGGAGATCGGCGCCAAGCTGCCGCGCGGTGCTCTCCTTGTTGGCCCTCCGGGTACCGGTAAGACCCTGCTTGCCAAGGCTGTTGCCGGCGAGGCCGGTGTTCCGTTCTTTAGCATTTCGGGCTCTGAGTTCGTTGAGATGTTTGTTGGTCGCGGCGCTGCAAAGGTTCGTGACCTGTTTAAGCAGGCCAAGGAAAAGGCCCCGTGTATCGTCTTTATCGATGAGATCGATACCATCGGTAAGAAGCGCGATGGCGGCGGCTTTAGCGGCAACGACGAGCGCGAGCAGACGCTCAATCAGTTGCTGACCGAGATGGATGGCTTCGATAACCACAAGGGTATCGTTGTCCTTGCCGCAACCAACCGCCCCGACAGTCTTGACCCGGCCCTGCTGCGTCCCGGTCGTTTTGACCGCCGCATCCCCGTCGAGTTGCCCGATCTGACCGGCCGTAAGAACATCCTCGAGCTCCACGCCAAGAGTGTGAAGACCGAGCCGCCGATCGATCTGACCGCGATTGCCCGCGCCACGCCCGGTGCCTCGGGCGCCGACCTGGCCAATATCATCAACGAGGGCGCCCTGCGTGCCGTCCGTGAGGGTCGCAAGCGTGCCACGCAGGACGATTTCGAGGAGTCGGTGGAGGTCGTCATCGCCGGACAGCAGCGTAAGTCCACGGTGCTGTCCGACCACGAGAAGCAGGTCGTTTCTTACCATGAGATCGGCCATGCCATTGTTGCCGCCCGCCAGAAGGGCTCTGCGCCGGTCACGAAGATTACCATCGTGCCGCGCACGAGCGGTGCTCTGGGCTACACCATGCAGGTCGAGGAGGATGAGCGCTTCCTGACCACGCGTCAGGAGGTCCTGGACAAGCTCGCCGTCTATTGCGGTGGCCGTGCAGCTGAGGAGCTCATCTTTGGCGAGATGACGACCGGTGCCGCCAACGATATCGAGCAGGCCACCAAGCTCGCCCGTAACATGGTGACGCGCTTTGGTATGTCCGATGAGTTTGGCATGATGGCGCTCGGTACCGTTCAGAATGCGTACCTCAACCAGGACACGTCGCTCACCTGTGCCCCCGGTACGGCCGAGCGCGTGGACGCGATTGTCGCCAAGCTGATCGAGGATGCGCACGACCGCGCCCTGCAGATCCTGAAGGAGAACAAGTTCAAGCTCCACGAGCTGGCTCGTTATCTGTACAAGAAGGAGACGATCACGGGCGAGGAGTTCATGAATCTCCTCACGCGCGAAAATCCGCTGATGCCAAAGCAGCAGTAATACTGGTTGCGCAGTGTCAATCGCCCCATTTGAGTGTTTATCTCAAATGGGGCGTTTTGCGTGGGGAGAGTTGTATATGAAGATCGTGGTAAGTGCCTGCTTGATGGGCGAGAGCTGCAAGTATAACGGGCTCGACAACTACCACCGCGCGTTGGTCGAGGCCTGCGAACGTACGGGGACCGAGGTCCTCTTGGTGTGCCCTGAGGTCTTTGGCGGCCTGCCCACACCGCGCAAGCCGTCCGAGATTGTGAATGGCGAGGTCCGTACCTGCGGGGGTACCTCGGTCGATCGCGAGTTTCGTCTAGGCGCTCAACGTGCGCTCGATATATGCGAGCAAGCGGGCGGCCCGTCCGAGATCGCTGCGTGCGTCTTGCAGGATCGCAGTCCGTCGTGCGGCGTGGGCCAGATCTACGACGGATCCTTCAGCGGCACGCTCACAACGGGTAACGGTGTTTTTGTCGATCTGCTGCTGCGTCACGGGTACCGTGTGATTCCGGCTAGCGAGTTCGACCCCAGCATGTTGAAGTAGTAAATAAAAGGGGCGGCCATCGAGTAGATGGTCGCCCCTTTTGCTGGCAAGCTAAACTATCTCACCAATTGTTCAATGGTATTTACCCATATAAAACCTGCCAAAATAAACCTGTCACTTTTTGGTAGGTTAGGCGAGGAGGGTGTGGCCGTAGGCGTTGGCAGCCTTGATGGCGGCGGCGAATTTTTCGTCGGTGAAGGGTTCGGGGTTTCCTTGCTTCCACTCGTTGGTGGCGTGCGCGTATTCGCACAGGGCCGGGATATCTGCCTCGGTAAGGCCAACCTGCTCAAGCGTTACGGGCAGCCCCATCTGCTTGTTAAAGGCGGCGTAGCGCTCAAGGTTCTCGGTGTCTCCCGTATAGGCAAACAGTACCAGCACGCCCAGGCTCACGACCTCGCCATGCAGGTAGGTGCCCTCACGCGGAATGCTGCAGGTAGCGTTGTAGAACGCGTGTGCCACGCTCGAGTTGTAGTAGTAATCGTTCTGGTTGGTCAGGTTCGAGACATAGCCCGTGTTGACCACGATGTCGAGCGCGATCTGCTTGACGGCCTCGCTCGACAGATTCTGGCGCACATCCTCAAGACCCTGCACACCATAGGTAAACAGCGGCTCGGAGCAGGTATGGGCGAGTGCCAGGCCAAGGCCTGCCGTGTGCTCTAGGTTGCCGGCGCTCGTGGCGTACTCGACCTCGGGCTGCTTGGACAGGGCATCGCCCACGCCGGCCCAGAAGTATTCCGCCGGAGCCTCGGCGATTATCTTGGGGTTGATGAAGATGTGCGCAGGGCGGTTGGGGTATGAATAGCCCTCGAGCGAGCCGTCGTCGTTGTAGACAACGGCAATGGCGGTCGCGGCCGAGCAGTTGGAGCAGATCGTCGGTACCGTAAAGACGATTTTCTTGAGCTCGATAGCAGCCGTCTTGACGGTGTCGAGTGCCTTGCCGCCGCCGCAGGCGATGAGCACGTCGGCTTCCTGGCAGGCGGGGGAGTTTACGACCTTGGCGATATTGGCACGCGTACTGTTGGTACCGTAGACGCGCGTCTCCAGAATCTCGACGTCGGTACCTTCAAGCGCCGCCTCGATGCCCGGCAGCGCCGCAGCTAGGGCTCGCTTGCCACCAATGATGGCGACTTTCTTCGCGCCGTACTCCGCCAGTGCGGCGGGCAGCTCGGTAAAGCAATCCTCGCCGACGGTGTAGTCGCTCATTCCGATTGTGCGCATGGCAGCCTTCTTTCGTTAGTTAAAGTGCTTTCAGGTATTTTGCTCCTAGAGAAGGCTAACGACCACGAGAAATTTCTTACGTATGAAACCAGTGTTGAGGGTTTTTCGCCGGCGCGGAACGTGCTAGCATACTCCGCATA
>JAYBEF010000035.1:0-3504 GCA_037277825.1 Collinsella sp. | reverse complement strand
CCGCAGAACTGCTTGGTCATGTTGAGGAACGGCACCACGACGGCGATGGACAGCGCCATGCCCGAGATGCTCAGGTTGGGCACGCCCAGCGCTAGGAAAATGCCGCCGGCCAGTGCGACCAGCACGTAGAGCAGGTTGCCCAGGTTCATAAGGATGGGCATGAGGATGTTGGCGTACATGTTGGCCTTCTGCGAGACCTCGAAGAGCTTTTCGTTGCGCTCGTCAAAATCGGCTTCGGCGGCAGACTCGTGGCAGAATGCCTTGACGACCTTCTGGCCGTTCATGACTTCCTCGATATGGCCCTCGACAACGCCGAGCTCGGTCTGCTGCGCAATAAAGAAGCGCGCGGAGTTGGAGCCGAGCAGCTTGGTCATAAAGGTCATAAAGGCGACGCCTGCCACAATGACCAGGCACATCCAAACGCTGTAGTACAGCATGATAAAGAACACCGTGACGATGACGATGGTCGTCATGAGCAGGTTGGGCAGCGACTGGCTGATCATCTGGCGCAGCGTGTCGATGTCGTTGGTGTAGTGGCTCATGATGTCGCCGCGCTGGTGCGTGTCGAAGTAGCGAATCGGCAGGTCCTGCATGCGGTTGAACATCTTCTCGCGCAGCTTCTCGAGCGAGCCCTGCGTGACGATGGCCATGGCGCGGTTCCAGAACAGCGAGGACAGGATGCCGACGCCGTAGATGCAGGCGAGGGTGGTCACGAGCTGTGCGATCTTGGGCTGTGCAGCTTCCCAATCGCCCGACTGCCACGATTCGCTAATAATCTGCAGGGCGCTCTGAAGGAAGGTCGCGCCGATGGAGTTGATGATGGCGCAGAGCACCACGCCGACGACGACGAGGGGCAAAAGCACGGGGTAGAAGCCAAAGAGCGTCTTGATGAGGCGCGACATGGTGCCACCCTTGCGGTTGAGCGCGCGCTCGGCGGTCGTTGCCTTACTCATGTGCCTCGCCTCCTTCCTGGGTCTGAGCTTGTGTTGCGGATGCCTCGGTGTCGGCTTCGACGGCCTCTTCGCCCTCGGCAGACATCTTGTTCTGCGAGGTAAAGGTCTCGCGGTAGATCTCGCTCGTCTTGAGCAGCTCATCGTGGTTGCCGATCTGCGCGATGCGGCCGCCCTCCATGACGATGATGCGGTCTGCATCCTGCACGGAACTAATGCGCTGGGCGATGATGAGCTTGGTCGTGTTGGGCAGATAGCTTGCCAGCCCTGCGCGGATCTTGGCGTCGGTCTTGGTGTCGACGGCGCTGGTGGAGTCGTCCAGGATCAAGATCTTGGGGCGACGCAGCAGGGCACGCGCAATGCACAGGCGCTGCTTCTGACCGCCCGAGACATTGGAGCCGCCCTGCTCGATCCAGGTGTCATAGCCCTTGGGGAAGCCATCGACAAACTCGTCGGCGCAGGCCAGATGTGCCGCCTCGCGGACCTCTTCGTCGGTGGCGTTCGGGTCGCCCCAACGCAGGTTCTCGGCAATGGTGCCGCTAAACAGCACGTTTTTCTGCAGCACCATGGCCACTTGGTGACGCAGAGCGTCCAAGTCGTAGTCGCGCACATCCACGCCGCCCACGCGCACGGTACCTTCGGTGGTGTCGTACAGACGGGCGATGAGGTTTACGAGCGTGGACTTGGCCGAGCCGGTGCCGCCGATGATGCCGATGGTCTCGCCGCTCTTAATGTGCAGGTCGATATCGTCGAGCGCCTGGCGCTTCGCATGCGCGGAATACTTAAAGCTCACGTGGTCAAAGTCGATGGAACCGTCGGCAACCTCGAGCACGGGCTCGGCGGGATCGGCGATCGTGGGCTCGGCGGCCAGCACCTCGGTAATGCGGTGTGCCGATTCGTCGGCCATGGTCACCATGACAAAGATCATCGACAGCTGCATCAGACTCATGAGGATTTGGAAGCCATAGGTAAAGATCGAGGAGAGCTGGCCCACGTCGAACAGCGTGCCCTGACTCGTGATGATGAGCTTGGAGCCCAGGTAGATGATGACGACAAACGCGCCGTTGACGCAGATGTTCATCATGGGATTGTTAAAGGCGAGCAGCTTCTCGGCGCGGGTGAAGTCCATCTGGACGTCGCGTGCGGCGGTCGCGAACTTCTCCTTCTCAAAGTCTTCGCGCACGTAACTCTTGACCACGCGCATGCCGGTGACGTTTTCCTCGACGGACTCGTTAAGGGCGTCGTACTTGCGGAACACGCGGGCAAAGATCGGGCGCACCTTATAGATGATAAAGAACAGGCCAAAGCCCAGCAGCGGAATGATGACCAGGTAGACCATGGCGACGCTGCCGCCCATGGTAAACGCCATGGTAAAGGCGAAGATCAATACCAGCGGCGCGCGCACGGCGATACGGATGATCATCATAAAGGCCTGCTGCACGTTGTTGATATCGGTGGTCAGGCGCGTGACGAGTGAGGAGCTCGAGAACTCATCGATGTTGGCAAAGCTGAACGTCTGGATCTTATAGAACAGGTCGTGACGCAGGTTCTTGGCGAAGCCGCAACTCGCATGGCTGCAGGTGATGCCGGCAGCGGCGCCAAAAGCAAGCGACGTCAGCGCGATGAGCACCAAAAAGCCCGCGGTGGGAAGCATCTCGGCTACGGTGGCGCCGTCTTTGATGGCGTCGATCAGGTTGGCGGTGATAAATGGAATCAGCATCTCGCAGAGCACCTCGCCAAGCACCAGCAGCGGCGTGGCGATCGTGACCTTCTTGTAATCGCGGATGCTTCCCATGAGGGTTTTAATCATCCAGTTCCTCCCAGGTTACGCGGATTTTTTCGAGCATCTCGGCGAGCTGCTCGCGCTCGTCGTGAGTGAGGGCACTAAAGGCCCGTTCTCTAAAGCGGATGCGGGCCGCCTGGTCGATGCGGGCGTTTTCCCGGCCGGTTTCGGTCAGGCGAATGGTGAGTTGCCGTCGATCCTTGGGGTTACGGCTGCGCTCGATGAGGCCGTTGACCTCGAGCTTGGACAGGATCTCGGAAAGCGACCCCGGCTTGAGGTCAAAGTGCATGCCGAGTTCCTGCTGCGACATCTCGCCGCCGGGCTGCTTGGCCAGCAGGCAGATGATGGGCGCCTTGCCGGACACGCCTCCGCCATGAAAATGCATGTAATGGCCGCAAAAACCCAGGCCGCTCAGGATGCGCTTGGCGAGTTTGTCTTCGGCGCTGACCGCTTCGGGTATGTCTACCGGTTGCGACGGGTCACCGCCGGGCTCGTGCGAACAAAGGTTAAGAGGTTCATCGCACATGAATTAGTGTTGCTCCTTTCTTTAGTTAGGTAGTGGAATTGTTTTGTGCCTAACCAATTTAGGAGCGTGAGAAATCAATGTCAAGGTACCAAACTTATTAAGTTACGGCGTTTTGCCAAACGCCGTAACCGCTCGACGCTGCAAACGTTCCTAAGCGGCAATCTGGCGTTCAATCGTCGGGCATGGCCACAAGGCCTATGCCCTCCTCTTTCACGCCACCTTGCTCGCTTAGGAACGTTTTCGCT
>JAYBEF010000034.1:0-43256 GCA_037277825.1 Collinsella sp. | reverse complement strand
ATATCGGCGGTGCTGTTTCGCGATATTCAACAGCGCTCAAGCGAGCAAATACTCAGATTGCGGCGAAAATGTTGGTGAAGAAGGGGCCGCGCTCACGATTATTGAGCATCTCGACAAGGTCCTTAGGACCAGAGGAGCGCACTGACTGGGCTGATTGTGCTGACTGGCGCCCTCGCGCGCCAAACGTTTAGTCTCTTGTCGTCAGCTTCCCTAAGCCGCATGTCGCCCGTGATATTGTTGCAGTTGTTTTTAAGCGAAGGGCGGCTATCCAGCCGCCCTTCCCAGTCGTGATCGCTTTGGGGATGCTATTCCCGCCATGCCGCTTTGGAGCGAAGCCTTCTCGCAGCCATGAAGCAGACTGCAGCCGCCGTGGCCAGTACGATATTGACTATCCAAGTGGAATCACCAGTTGCGGCAAGTTTGGATTTATCGCCCGTGGCGCGTCTCGGATTTTCCGCAGACGCCCTGCCGTCATCCTTCTCGTTGGTGACAGAATCGCCCTTCGTGCCATCGGATGAGCTCGCATCGGTCTTTCCGCCCGTCTGCCCCCCTTGGCCCTTATCATCAACGGCGAAGGAGGCGTCAGTCGTTGTTCCGTCCTTCCAGACGGCCGTGACCGTATGGCTGCCGGCTGCCAGCGAGTCGAGGAAGGCGGGCTTGAATTCGACAATCGTACTGCCCTTGGTCGCAGTGTAATTCTCAGCGGACGTTTCGGACCCGTCCACGAGCAGTCGGGCGGACTCATCGAGCGGACCGCTGAACCGGAAAGCCAGACCGCCCTCGCTGCCCTTTGAATATGTCTGCCCGTCGCCCTTTGTGACAGCGTGCAGCGGAGCGGTCACGTCGAAGATGACGTCCTTCGCATCGGCCATATCAAAGGTCTGAACGCCGGTCTTGCCGTTACGCTCGGCGTAGGCGGAGCTGTAGACGAAGGTCTCGTGGCCCGTCTTGTCGAGGACCGCGAGGGCTTGGATTTCAAACGAGCCCATCGAGAGCGACGTGGGGAACTCGATTTCGATATAGCCCCTTGCCGCATCGTAGCTGCAGCTCAACGTTTTGCGGGTCTTTAAAGAGTTCGGGTCCTCGACATAGCCGGGGTCGCCGAGGATCGGGGAGACGGACTTTACGCCGTCCGCGTCGCCTACATTGCAATAGATACGGAGGATCCCGCCGACGGGGACCCTCTTCGCGGAGATGGAAACGTTCGAGACCGTGGGCGGGTTCCGGTCGATCGCGCTGCCGGTCACCTCGAAGCACAGCTCGCTCGGGTCGCCAACCGAGAAAGTCGCGCCCGAAATGCCGTTGGCCCTGGCGTAGGAACTCTCGTACACATCGGTCTCGAACCCTAGGCCATCGGTGACCGAAAGGCCGATCAGCCTGTGCCTTCCGATCCTATTGCTGTCGAATGTGAGGTCAAACCCGTCGATAGACGAGCCTCCGTGATAATAGGCTGACGAAACAGAGCAGCCGTCGTCCGAATTCTCCCAGCCCTGCCGCAGTATGGGGGAAACGGAGCGAACGCCGTCGGCATCGGAGACGGTCCAAGAGATGTGGAAGTCGGCACCGGTTGCGACCTCCCTGCTCGAGAGCGACACGGAGGACACGGTCGGCGGGTTTTGGTCCTCGGGTCCCTCGGTCACCTCATACTCGAGGGGGTCGGTGGTGAAGGACGGACAGTCGAGCCCCTTCTCCTCGGCATACGTCGTGTCGTAGACATCGGTAACCCATCCAAGACTATCGGTCACGCCGAGGCCGATGATCCGGTACCTGCAGGGCCGGTCGCTCGGGGAGGTGGAGATATCGAAGCCCGCGGTCGTGTTGCCGGTCGACGAGAAGGCGAGACGGGAACTGATTCCATGGTCTCCGGTATCGTTTTCGACAACGACTTCGACTATGGGCGTGACGGACCGTACCCCGTCAGGGTCATCGACGCTATAGCCGACATGCAGCGTGGAGCCGGCCGTGACTGTCGTCGCGGATATCGTCACGTTGGAGATGCTGGGCGGGTTCGGGTCCGACGCGGCTAGGGCGGTTGAGGGCAAAGCAAGCGCTACGGTGGCGGACAGCGAGGCGAGCAGGCTAAGCGCGAAGCGCCTGGAGAATTTCAAGGAGGTCATTGGTGGTGCCGATCTTCCATAATTGTTGCAGCGATACCAGTATATCTTTGGCCCATGCTAGCCAGATGTTCTTTCCGTGAACGGCTCGTTAGTTTAGAGACGGCATATGGACGCCTGTCTCGTCCGCGTTTCTCGTAAGGGCGATTATGGGGGCATGAAGAGACTTTCTTGGAACAATCAATTGGGGGTATCAAAGAAATGCTGGACGCCGCCCGATCGCTCAGTGCCTTTGAGGTGAAATGCGGCGCATCGGCTACGTTGTTGAGATCATTCATCGAGCGACACGTCATTCCAGCTGAGGCCACCGTCATGAGGCTTCTGTTCCTACACCCCCGCGATCCCACGCGCGGCGCTCAGCAGCTCGTACTCCCTCTGGCTCCACTGGCGCAGCTCGGCAGCCTCGACGGCGTTGCGGCACAGGTCCAGAAACACCTCAGCTCCCTCGCAGAAGCACTCGCGGGCAAAGTCACCCGAACCGCTTGCGACGCACGTGCCGTCGGCAAACAGCTTCCAGCTAGACAGCTCGCGCGAGTCGTCTCCAAGCAGCTTGATCTGCAGTACGTGCGGGTCGCCGGCGGTGTAGAGCTCTTTCTCGAGCGCCTGCACGGTAAAGCGCATCTGGTGGGGGAGACTGCTCTTGACCATGGCCGAGGCATAGCCGTTCGGCTTGTCCAGAAGATGCATTCGTTTTGGCTTGGCGGCTAGGTTGTGGAAGTTGCGCTCACTGCGCACAGAGAAATTGTCCATACGGACTCCTTTCATCGATGTTGGCAGGGCCACCGTGCCTCTTGGCCGGTTGGCGTCGGGATCGTGGAGCCAACTCTCTACCCCGACTCTGGATAAAACGCGCCCGCTGCTTGCGGGCACGATGGAGTCTATTAGCACGCGCGGACAAAAATCAACCCCGTGCGGCAATGAGCGCACGGGGTTGATCTGGTCTACGACCCTCAATTTTTGGCATTTGTTATTCGTCGTCTCCGTCGTTGGGGTCGCCCTTGAGGGTGTTGATGTCCAGGTACTGGTTGTCGTCCTCTTTTTGCTGGGTCTCCGACTCCGCTTGGGTGGGGCCGCGGAACAGCTGGAACCCCTCAAACGCAATGACACCGAGCAGGGCAATGATAATGGCGATAAAGGCAACCTTGACTGCCTGCGGAAATTCCGAGAAACGCAGCGCCTTTTCCTCGGCGTAATAATCGGCGAAGCGCTCTTCGCCCGTGCTTTTGGTATACGCCGGCGCGGACGCGGCCTCCGGGTCATATTCCGGTGCAGGCGTGGCGGCGTACGGATCGTTGAGATAATCGCTCGATGCGGTGCCATAATCCTCGGTCTCGATGCGACCGGTGCCAGCATAGCCATCGGAATAACCGGAATATGCCGCACCGCCCTCATAGTCCGCGGCGCTCGTGTTGGCGGCAAAAAGCGGGTTAACTGGAACATCGAGCGCCGGCATGCCGGTAGAGGTCTCATCCAGATCGGTTGCAGCCCAGGAATCGTAGGCAACCTGATGGGCAACGGGCTCATCGAGCCTTGCGACCGGAGGCTTGCGTGCCGCAGGAACAGGCAACTGCTGGGCGCTGTACATAACGGTGCTGTCGGCCGATTTGCCCTGCGTCGCTGCTGCGAGAAATGCCGCCGTCTCGGACGGGTCGCTTGCGGGGCGGGGAGCGGGCGTGGGCGCCGAAGTGGGTGCGGGCGTAGGCGCGGGCGTCGAAACAGGCGACTGCGCAGGAGTCGGCGCAGATACGGGCTCAGGCGCAAGTGCGGGATTGGGGCTTGACGGGCGAGCCCCGCCGCCGCCCATGAGTTCGTCGGCGGTCCACGGGCGATCATCCATCACGTCGTCAAGGCTCAGCGAAAACAGGTCGTCTTCACCCTCATCGAACATGCGGTGCACATGTCCACCAATTGCCGGAATCAATCCGCGACCGGTGCATGATGCCTTGCTCAACGCCATTCTGTCCCATCCTTTCGAAATACTAATGACATCGATTATATGGAACTTCCCAAGCGGCTCGGTCTCGGATTCGTGCTTTCCAGAACTCGCGCCCAAAAAGGGAGGGGCAATCCAGGCGAGTGCCTACTTGTCGCCGGCCGCCGCCTTGGCCTCATTGAGGTAGCTATAGAAGCTGTACTTGGAGATGCCAAAGAACTCGCAGGCGCGCTCACTCGACTTGGAAATGAGGAAGGCACCGCGACGGTCGAGGTAGCCAATGGCACGAATGCGCTCGTCTTTGGTCATGAGCGCCGCGGGCTTGCCCACAAACTGCTCGCACTCGTGCAGCAGGTCCTCGAGCAGGTCGCCGATGTTCTTGGTAATGGGCTCGGGCTCGGTATAGCCCGTGCCGCCGGTGCCGGTAAAAGCGTCGAGCGAGCGCTCAAATGCCTTCATAAGCGTAATGTCAAAGTTGATGCCCAAAATGCCGACGGGCTTGCCCTCGTCGTTGCGGATAAAGATCGTCGACGATTTGAGCAGCTTACCGTCGGTGGTTTTAGTGAGGTACGGCTCGCGGTCGTGTACGTCGGTGGTGCCATCGTGCATGGATTCAAGCACAATATGGCTGGGGCCGTCACCCAGTTTGCGCCCACTGACGTGGCCGTTTTCAATCACTACGATGGAGTGGTCCACGTCCTCGGTCTCCAGATCGTGGACGACGATTTCGCAGTTGGGGCCAAACTGGAGCGCCAGGCCGTGTGCAAGGCGCTTGTAAAACTCAATCTGTGCGGGGGTCATGGGTGCCTTCCTAAAAATTAGTTTGGGCTCACTTTGCCATAAACCCCACTTGTTCGCAAATAACGAAAGCGTCGCTGCGTTATGTAACCGTTCGGCGGCGAAAAAGTACCGATTACGGCAACAAACAATTTGTTAGGTTTAGCAATCAAAAAGTGTGATAGAACAGTGCTAACAAACTTTTTGTTTGGCATCCACATAAAAGTTCAGTCGCAGGAATGGGAATGGGCTGAAACGCGTATGCGGGGGCCGGCAAGAGAGAACTTAAGGAGTTCACCGTATGGCCGATAAGATCCAGTGGGCGGGCAACACGATGCCCAAGAGCGATGACAAGCACTTGGGAATCATGAGCCTCGACCACGTGAAGAAGGCCCGCGCCTTCCACCAGTCGTTCCCCCAGTACACCGTCACTCCGCTTGCCCGCCTGGACGGCCAGGCCGCGCGCCTGGGCCTGTCCAACCTGTGCGTTAAGGACGAGAGCTATCGCTTTGGCCTCAACGCCTTTAAGGTTCTGGGCGGTTCGTTTGCCATGGCCAACTACATTGCCGACGAGACCGGCAAGGACGTTGCCGAGTGCACCTTCGATTACCTGACCTCCGATCAGCTTGCCAAGGATTTTGGCCAGGCTACCTTCTTTACCGCCACCGACGGCAACCATGGCCGCGGCGTGGCATGGGCTGCCAACAAGCTGGGCCAGAAGGCCGTCGTGCACATGCCCAAGGGTTCCACCAAGCCTCGCTTCGATAACATCGCCGCCGAGGGCGCCACGGTGACGATCGAAGAGGTCAACTACGACGAGTGCGTGCGCATGGCCGCCGCCGAGGCCGACGCCTGCGAGCGCGGCGTCATCGTTCAGGACACCGCCTGGGAGGGCTACGAGAAGATCCCGTCCTGGATCATGGAGGGCTACGGCACCATGGCTTCCGAGGCTGCCGAGCAGCTGCGCGAGATGGCCATCAACCGCCCGACCCACGTGTTTGTCCAGGCTGGCGTAGGCTCGCTCGCCGGCGCCGTGGTGGGCTACTTCACCAACCTGTATCCCGATAACCCGCCCACCTTCGTCGTGGTTGAGTGCGCGCCTGCCGCCTGCCTGTACAAGGGCGCTGCCGCCGGCGATGGCGATCCGCGCATCGTGGACGGTGACATGCCCTCCATCATGGCCGGCCTGTGCTGCGGCGAGCCCAACATCCTGGGCTGGGATATCCTGCGCAACCACACCACTGCCTTCGTGTCCTGCCCCGACTGGGTCACCGCTCGCGGCATGCGCACCCTGGGCGCTCCCGAGAAGGGCGACCCGCGCGTCATCTCCGGCGAGTCCGGCGCTGTGACCACCGGTCTGGTCGAGACTCTCATGCTCGATCCCGAGTACGCCGAGCTCAAGGAACTCATCGGCCTGGACAAGACGAGCTCTGTGCTCTGCTTCTCCACCGAGGGCGACACCGACCCCGACCAGTATCGCCGCATTGTTTGGGAAGGCGAATATCCCACTTGCTAATCGTTGGGGCGGAGTAAATAGGTATCGCTCCGCCACCTCACAGGTAGATTCCTTCGTTTGAAAGGTTATGAACAATGGCTAAAGAACTCGATTTCGACGCAATCAAGGCTGCTGCTGAGTCCCATCGTGCTGATATGACTCGCTTTCTGCGCGCTATGATCTCCCATCCCTCTGAGTCCTGCGAGGAGGGTGAGGTTGTCGCTTGCATCAAGGCCGAGATGGAGAGCCTTGGCTATGACGAGGTCAAGGTCGACGGCCTGGGCAACGTCATGGGCTTTATGGGCGAGGGCGACAAGATCATCGCCATCGACTCCCACATCGACACCGTCGGCATCGGCAACATCGAGAACTGGGATGCCGATCCCTACGAGGGCTACGAGACCGACGAGATCATCTACGGTCGCGGCGGCTCTGACCAGGAGGGCGGCATGGCTTCCGCTACCTACGCTGCCAAGATGATGAAGGACATGGGCCTCATCCCCGAGGGCTACAAGATCATGGTCGTCGGCACCGTCCAGGAAGAGGACTGCGACGGCATGTGCTGGCAGTACATCTACAACAAGGACGGCATTAAGCCCGAGTTCGTCATTTCCACCGAGCCCACCGACGGCGGCATCTATCGCGGTCACCGCGGCCGCATGGAGATCCGCGTCGACGTTCACGGCACCTCCTGCCACGGCTCCGCTCCCGACCGCGGCGACAACGCCATCTACAAGATGGCCGACATCATCGCCGACGTCCGCGCCCTCAACAACAACGGCTGCGACGAGTCGACCGACATCAAGGGTCTCGTCAAGATGCTCGATCCCAAGTACAACCCCGAGCACTTCGAGGATGCCCGCTTCCTGGGCCGCGGCACCTGCACCGTCAGCCAGATCTTCTACACCAGCCCCAGCCGCTGCGCTGTCGCTGACTCCTGCGCCATCTCCATCGACCGTCGCATGACCGCCGGTGAGACCTGGGAGTCCTGCCTGGACGAGATCCGCAACCTGCCGGCCGCCAAGAAGTACGGCGACGACGTGAAGGTCTCCATGTACATGTACGACCGTCCGTCCTGGACCGGCGAGGTCTACGAGACCGAGGCTTACTTCCCCACGTGGATCAACAAGGAGACCGCTCCGCACGTCAAGGCCCTCGTCGACGCCCACAAGGCCATGTTCGGTGACGAGCGCATCGGCTGCGAGCCCAGCATGGACAAGCGCACCGGTCGCCCGCTGTGCGACAAGTGGACCTTCTCCACGAACTGCGTTTCCATCCAGGGCCGCTACGGCATCCCCTGCGTGGGCTTTGGCCCGGGTGCCGAGTCTCAGGCTCATGCTCCCAACGAGGTCACCTACAAGGACGACCTGGTCACCGCTGCCGCCATGTATGTGGCTGCCCTGAACCTCTACGATCCGAGCCAGGCCGATGGCGACGCCACCGTGTTCCGCGCCGGTCTGACCAACAACAAGATCGATTAGTCCCATTCCTCGATTTTGTTGAGCCGGGGACAGTTTATGCCCCCGGCGCCTCCTGTTGACTTGGGGCCCGCGGTCGTTATCTCCCATGCTTCCTCAACGGTGGCGGGTCCTCGTCATGGTGCTCTGCATGTTCTAGCCACACGCGCATGCCGGAGCACATCTACTCATTGCGATCGTTTCATCTTTAGAAAGGACATTTCCATGGACGCTAAGTTTACCGAGCTCGTCGAGCAGCTGAACGGCCTCGATTTTAAGGGTATGTACGGCAGCGACTTCCTGCACACCTGGGACAAGACCACCGATGAGCTCAAGGCGCTCTACATCGTCGCCGACGCCCTGCGCGAGCTGCGTGAGAACAACGTCTCGTCCAAGATCTTCGACTCGGGCCTGGCTGTCTCCCTGTTCCGCGACAACTCCACCCGTACGCGCTTCTCCTTCTCTAAGGCTGCCAACCTGCTCGGTCTTGAGCTGCAGGACCTGGACGAGAAGAAGTCCCAGATCGCTCACGGCGAGACCGTCCGCGAGACCGCTACCATGATCTCCTTCATGGCCGACGTCATCGGCATCCGCGACGACATGTACATCGGCAAGGGCGATGCCTACATGGCCGAGGTCTCCGAGTCCGTGCAGCAGGCCTACGAGGACGGCGTTCTGGATCACCGTCCCACGCTCATCTCCCTGCAGTCCGACTCCGATCACCCCACGCAGTCCTCTGCCGACATGCTCTACCTCATCAACGAGTTTGGCGGCCTCGAGAACCTCAAGGGCAAGAAGGTTGCCGTCACCTGGGCCTATTCGCCCTCTTACGGCAAGCCGCTGTCCTGCCCGCAGTCGCTGATCAGCCTGCTGCCCCGTTTTGGCATGGACGTCACCCTGGCCCACCCCGAGGGCTACGACCTCATGCCCGAGGTCGTCGAGCGCGCCAAGGGCTACGCCGCCGAGTCCGGCACCACCTTTAAGCAGGTCAACACCATGGCCGAGGCCTTCGAGGGCGCCGACATCGTGATCCCCAAGAGCTGGGCTCCGTTTGCCGCCATGGAGAAGCGTACCAACCTGTACGCTGAGGGCGACGACGCCGGCATCGCAGCGCTCGAGAAGGAGCTGCTCGCCCAGAACGCTACCCATCAGGACTGGTGCTCCACGACCGAGCTCATGGAGAAGACTGCCAACGGCCAGGACACCATCTTTATGCACCCGCTGCCCGCCGACATCTCCGGTGTCTCCTGCGAGCACGGCGAGGTCAACGCCGACGTCTTCGACATGCACCGCGTGGGCATGTACAAGGAGGCCAGCTACAAGCCGTACGCCATCGCTGCCATGATGTTCCTGCAGAAGGTTGCCGATCCCGCCGCTACCCTCAAGGCCCTCGACGAGCGCAACACCGCCCGTTGGCTCCAGGCCTAAAGCCGGGTTGAGGTAAGCCATGTAAAGGGGGCGCTCTGCCAACCGGCGGGGTGCCCCCTTTTTGCATCGCGGGCGTGCAGGATAAGCGCTTTCGATGTGGATGCCCGCGGCGCGAGTTATGGGTACGATGGTTTCAGGGGGGGTATCACCATGAAACTTGGATGCGTCATTATGGCTTCGGGCGAGGGCAAGCGGTTTGGCTCTAACAAGATGCTTGCCGATATCTATGGCGAGCCGCTGATTGCCCGGACCATCGATTCGGTTCCCCGGGGCTTTGACGTCGTGGTTTCGACGCGTTGGCCCGAGGTCGCTCAGATTTGCGAGGACAAGCATTGCCCGTGCGTGCTGCACGATGGCGAGCTGCGCAGCGAAAGCGTCCGTGCGGGCCTTTCGTGGGGAGTCGAACGCAACTGGAAAGGTTGCCTCTTTTTGCCGGGCGACCAGCCGCTCGTGAGTTCGGATTCTTTTGAGGCTATGGTTCGTGCATTTGACGAGCGTGGCCGCAAGCACCCAGTGCGTCTTGCGTGCAACGGTGAGCCTTCGAGCCCGGTGCTCTTTCCGGCGGAACTGTTCGGTGCACTTATGTGTCTTGAGGGCAAGGACGGCGGCGGTTCGATCCTCAAGGGCCGTACCGATGTGGTGTTGGTCGAGGCGCGTGCCTACGAGCTGTGGGACGTCGATACCGCCAAGGGACAGCAACGCATAACGGAGCATATCGCTGCCTGCTCGTATTTTGATCGCGTGGCCAACTGCATCAATCAATAAGGAGCAATTATGATCATCATCAAAAACGGCGCGCTCGTGACGCCACAGGGGCTTCGCCGCGCCGATCTTGCCATGGATGGCGATAAGATCGTGCGGATCGCCGCGGCGATTGAGCCGGCTGAGGGCGATACCGTCGAGGATGCCGCGGGCTGCTGGGTGTTTCCCGGCTTCATCGACGGCCACACGCACATGCAGTGCTGGACCGGCATGGATTGGACGGCCGATAGCTTTGAGACCGGCACGCGCGCGGCCGCCTGCGGCGGCACGACGACCATCGTGGACTACGCGACGGCCGATCGCGGCGTGACCATGCCCGATGCCTTGGCCGAGTGGCATCACCGCGCCGACGGAACCTGCACGGCCAACTACGCCTTTCATATGGCACTCGCCGAGTGGAACGAGCGCAACCGCGCCGATCTCTCGGCCATGCGCGAGGCGGGCGTGTCGTCGTTCAAGACCTACTTTGCCTACGATCATTTGCGCCTGGACGATGCCGAGACGCTCGAGGTGCTCGAGGAGCTCAAGTATATTGGCGGCATACTGTGCGTGCATTGCGAGAACGGCACGCTGGTGAATGAGCTGCAGAAGCGCGTGTTTGAGCAGGGTATCCACGGGCCCGAGGGCCATGCGCTCAGCCGTCCGGATGTGTGCGAGGCCGAGGCAGTGAGCCGTCTGCTATATCTGGCGCACCTGGCCGGCGACGCACCGGTCAACGTGGTGCACCTTTCGACCAAGCTGGGGCTCGAGGCCATCCGTGCCGCCAAGGCGCGCGGGCAGAAGAATATCTATGTCGAGACCTGCCCTCAGTATCTGATGCTCGACGATACGTGCTACTTGGAGCAGGGCGAGGACGGCTTTGCGGGTGCCAAGTATGTGATGAGCCCGCCGCTGCGCCATGCCGGCGACCGTGCGGCACTGCGCGAGGCACTTGTGGCCGGCGAGATCGATACGATCGCGACCGACCACTGCAGCTTTAACCTGCACGGGCAAAAGGACCGCGGGCGCGACGACTTCCGCGCGATTCCCAACGGCGGGCCCGGTGTGGAGCATCGTCCCGTCGCGATCGCTACGAGCTTTGAGGGACAGCTGGGTCCTGAGGATCTGTGCCGCTTGATGAGCGAGAACCCGGCGCGCGTCTTTGGCATGTATCCGCGCAAGGGGTGTCTTGCCGAGGGCTCCGATGCTGACGTGTGCGTGTGGGATCCCAAGGCGCGCTGGACGATCAGTGCCGCGACGCAGCATCAGGCCGTGGACTACACGCCGCTCGAGGGCTTTGAGGCGCACGGTCGCGCCAAAGCCGTGTTTGTGAACGGCGTGCTGGCGGCACGCGATGGCGAGCCCACCGGAGCCCAACCCGGCCGCTACGTCCCCCGCTAACAAGAAGGGCGCCGGATTCCCTTCGCAGTTGCGGTGAAATAGTTCCTGTTTAGCCGCCAAATAGGCCGTTTCAGGAACTATTCCACCGCAACTTATAGGTCTGCTGGGGCAGCGCCGGCTATTTGAGGCTGGTGGCGATGACGGGGCGGTCGAGAGCTGCCTCGAAGCGGTCGACCATCGTGGGGTCGCTGAGCGTGTCGATTTGGTTGAGCATGACGCGTGCGGTGCTGAGTCCCAGCGCCTGCATCTCGGCATTGAGCACCTGGGCGACGCGCTCGGGCGTGGCGATATCGGTGAGCTCGCAGCCGCAACGCTCGCAAAAGAGCTCGGGGCGGTGGACGGCTTCGTTGATGGGCTTGCCCAAGCCTGAGGCGCCGACGATCCAGATGACGTTGGCAGTGCCGGCAGGAATAACCGGCTCCCAGGCGGCGTGGGCCTTGAGTGGGAGTCGCTTGCTGCCATCTGCCTCGGCCAACACATAGTCAAAGCGCTGCGCCAGCTCGTCGAGTGGCTCGGCAGGGGAGGAGAGCTTACCTGTCTCCGGGTCCAAAACACCCGCCTGGCAGATACTTCCGCGGCTCATGCCCGCGCATGCCTCGCAGGTGCAGCCGGGAACATGCAGGGTCCCCGGCTGCCAAGGCGCGGCGTCCAGGCGACGGTTCGACCCGTCCCATGGCACACCGGCGACGGGAAACATGTGCGTGGTGGTACAGAGAAGCACCCTGCCGCCGGCGCGCATAAGCTCAAGGCCGAGCGTCTTTAGCAGGGTCGACTTGCCGCCGCTGCCGATAATCGCGGTAATGCCTGGCTCGATCCTGAGCGCCGAGGCAAGATTGCCGCTAACCGTTTCCATCTGTTCACCGCCGTATAATACTGTGATAATAAATAATCATCAGAGTAGCGGTCGAACCGCTTTTGCTCTGCTCAAACCGTAGCACAGGGAGGTGCCCCGGGAATGCTCGTTTATGTTCGCGGCGCAGGCGATATCGCCACGGGCGTGGCTGCTCGTCTGGTGCGCGCCGGTGTGTCGGTCGTCATGGCCGATATCGCGGTCCCCACGTGCATCCGTCGCACGATCAGTTTTTGCGAGGCCATTCGCCTGGGCGAGGTCCAGGTCGAGGGCATTCGTGCCCGCTTGGCGCAGACGCCGGTCGAGGTGCTTGAGATTACCGAGGCGGGGGATGTCGCCGTGGTGGTGGACCCCCAGGCACAGATGCTCGGCGAACTTAGACCCGCGGCCGTGGTAGACGCGATTCTAGCTAAGCGCAATCTGGGCACCACGCGCGACATGGCTCCTGCCGTCATCGCGGTAGGGCCGGGCTTTACCGCTCCGGTCGATTGCGACGCCGTGGTCGAGACCATGCGCGGTCATTTCCTCGGCCGCGTCATCACCCAGGGCTCGCCCCAACCCAATACGGGCGTGCCGGGCATGATCGGCGGATACGGCAAGGAGCGTGTTATCCACAGCCCCGCCGCCGGCGTGTTTAGGTCCGACCGCGCGATCGGCGACATCGTGAGTGCCGGCGATGTGATCGGGTATGCGGGTGATACTCCCATGGTCACGCAGATTGACGGCTGCTTGCGCGGCCTTTTGGCCGACGGCGTTCAGGTGACCGAGGGCTTTAAGTGCGCCGACGTCGACCCGCGCGGCGATGCCAGCTATATCAACTATATTTCGGACAAGGCGACGTCGGTCGGCGGCGGCGTACTCGAGGCGCTCGCCATGCTCACCGGTGTATTCCAGGGATAGGAAATTGCAATGGAAAAGCTCGATGTGGTGAATGCTGCGCTTGGCGCTCTGAAGGCTGGTAAGACGTGCGAGCTGGTGGTAGTTGCCGGTACGGCAGGGTCATCGCCGCGCGGCGTGGGCGCCTGGATGGCCTTCTTTGCCGACGGTAGCCAGGCGGGCACCATCGGCGGCGGCGAGATTGAGCTCTTTGCGCTGGACGAGGCGCGCGAGCTGCTGGCCGCAGGGCAATCGCGTCTGGTCCGCTACACCATGGGCGGCGAGAACTCCGATACTGGCATGATCTGCGGCGGAGCCATCTGCCTGTGCTATCTGCACCTGGATGTATCGCAGGTGCCGTTGTTCCAGTCGGTTGCCGACGTTTTGGCCTATCGGCGCATCGGCGACTTCGTCATCGACTTTGAACCGTTTGTCGCCCAGGCGATCGAGGGCGATGTGGCCGAGTACCATGGCGAGGCATCGCGCCGCACCATAATGGGCTGCCCCGAGCTTTCGCTGGTGGAGGAGGGAAGTAAGGTCACCTACACCAACGCCGCCTCCGAGATTCCCCCGGCGCACATCGAGACGCTCTGCCCCGAGGGCCTGACCTATATCTTTGGCTGCGGCCACGTGGGCGCCGCGACGGCGCGGGTGCTCACGGCGGCGGGCTTTGCCGTCGTGGCCTGCGATGATCGCCCCGGCACGTTGACCCCCGAATGGGTGCCCGGTGTCTACGATCGACGCCTGGTCGATTACAAGAACCTGAGCGAGCTGTGCCCCATCGGTCCGCGCGACTTGGTGGTCGTTGCCACGGCGGGTCACAAGTCCGATATCGACGTGGTGATTCAGGCGATGCGCGCCAAGCCCGCCTATTTGGGTTGCCTGGGCTCGCGTCGCAAGACGGCCTTTGTGCGGGCCCGCTTGGAACAGGAGGGCTTTACGCAGGAACAAATCGACGGGCTGCACCTTCCGATTGGCGTTGCCATCGAGGCGGAGGATCCCGAGGAGATCGCCATCTCCATCGCCGCCGAGATGATCCACCTGCGCCGCACCAAACTCGTCCCCCGCAAGCGCTAATCGGATCCCCACCAATAAGTTACGGTGAAATACGGACTGTTTAAGCCTGTTAGGCCGCCAAACAGTCCCTATTTCACCGCAACTGCTTTTTGGGGCCCATTTGTGCGGGGGAGTTGTGGAGTTGTGCAGGCAGACGAGGTTTTTCTGGAAATACGCTCCCGATGCGCGTATAGTACCGATTGTTTTGTCGGCTCCTGCTGCGTCGAGTCCAAACCGCAAAATGCCATGAGCGGCGCGGATGCAGCCAGGAGGCACGAGGACAACCCATCGTGGCCACGCCCCGTGCTTAAAACCCCAAGAAGGAGTGAACAATGGCAGAAGAGAAGTATGTGCCGCGTCTGAAGACCAAGTACAACAACGAGGTCAAGCAGCAGCTTCAGGACAAGTTCCAGTACGAGAACGTCATGATGATCCCCAAGTTTGAGAAGATCGTCGTGAACATGGGTGTCGGCGAGGCCGCTACCGATTCCAAGGCCATCGACGGTGCCGTGCGCGACCTGCGCGCCATCACCGGCCAGCAGCCGATGATCACCCGTGCCCGCAAGTCCATCGCTACCTTCCGCCTGCGCGCCGGTATGCCGATCGGCTGCAAGGTTACCCTGCGTGGCGACCGTATGTGGGAGTTCTTCGATCGTCTGACCTCCGTCGCGATCCCCCGTATCCGCGACTTCCGCGGCATCTCCGCCAAGAGCTTCGACGGCCGTGGTAACTTCTCCATGGGCGTCACCGAGCAGCTCATCTTCCCCGAGATCGACTTCGACTCCGTCGATCACCAGCGCGGTATGGACATCACTTTCGTGACCACCGCCAATACCGATGAGGAGGCCAAGGCCCTTCTGGACGCCTTCGGTTTCCCGTTCAAGAAATAGGTTCACCTGCCCTATAAGCGCCGTTCCCACAAGGGGGCGGCGCTTGGGGCGAACAATACTCTATGTGAGGAGGATATAAGTGGCTAAGACATCGATGATCGTCAAGTGCAATCGCAAGCAGAAGTTCTCTACTCGTGAGTACACGCGCTGCCAGCGCTGCGGCCGTCCGCACTCTGTGTACCGCAAGTTCGGCCTGTGCCGTGTCTGCTTCCGCGAGCTTGCACTCAAGGGCGAGCTTCCCGGCGTTAAGAAGGCCAGCTGGTAAGTCACTACCAGCGTTTCAAGCATCAGTTTGGAACAGGGAAAACGCGCTAAAAAGGCTTTGCCGTTAAGGGCGGCGAAGAACCAAGAGCACGTGTTCATCAAGAACGAAGGAGAATCTGTATGAACCTTACAGACCCGATCGCAGATATGCTTACGCGCATCCGTAACGCTAACTCTGTGAACAAGGCCACGGTCTCCATGCCGAGCAGCAAGAAGCTCGTCGAGATCGCTCGTGTTCTGCACGAGGAGGGCTACATCGAGGGCTACGATGTCGAGGACACCGTTCCCCAGAAGACTCTGCACATCACGCTTAAGTATGGTCCCAAGAAGGCTAAGGTCATCAACGGCATCCGCCGCATTTCCAAGCCGGGCCTGCGTAAGTACACCGGCGTTGCCGACATGCCCCGCGTCCGTGGTGGCCTTGGTACCGCCATTATTTCCACCAGCCATGGCGTCATGACCGACCGCGATGCTCGCAAGCACAACGTCGGCGGCGAGATCATCGCTTACGTCTGGTAATTCGCTCGGTAGGTAGAAGGAAAGGAGATCACCGTGTCTCGTATCGGTAATAAGCCTGTCCAGATTCCCGCCGGAGTCGAAGTGGCAGTCAACGGCAACAACGTTGTCGTCAAGGGCCCCAAGGGCCAGCTCGAGCTCGATGTTTTTGAGAAGCTCACCATCAACGTCGAGGACAACGTCCTCACCGTTTCCCGTCCCGACGACGAGCGTGAGACCCGTGCCCGCCACGGCCTCACCCGCGCCCTCATCCACAACATGGTTGTTGGCGTTTCCGAGGGCTTCGAGAAGAAGCTCGAGCTCGCCGGCGTCGGCTACCGCGTGCAGCAGAAGGGCAAGAATCTCGAGTTCTCCCTGGGCTTCTCGCACCCCGTGATCGTCGAGGCTCCCGAGGGCATCACCTTCGAGGTTCCCGACAACACCCACGTGAACGTCAAGGGTATCAACAAGCAGCAGGTCGGTCAGATCGCCGCTGAGATCCGCGGCCATCGTCCTCCCGAGCCTTACAAGGGCAAGGGTATCCACTATGTTGGCGAGCACATCCGCCGCAAGCTGGGTAAGGCCGCCAAGTAGTCGTAACCGACTCACTCGCATAAGACCAGCACCCCGTTAGGTGCTGGCAAGATCAACCTTTTTAGGAGTTTACGTATGAACAAGCATAAGGCGAAGCTGGAAGGCCTCAAGCGTCGTCAGCGTCGTGTTCGCGGCAAGGTCTCGGGTACCGCTGAGCGTCCGCGTCTTCGCGTGACCCGTACCAACGCCAACATCTATGCCCAGATCATCGACGACAGCAAGGGCTCCAGCCTGACGCTCGTCTCCGCCTCGACCCTCGAGGCCGAGTTCAAGGGCACCCACACCTCGAACAAGGAGGCTGCGGAGAAGGTCGGTCAGCTCGTTGGCAAGCGTGCCATCGAGGCCGGCATCACCAAGGTCGCTTTCGATCGTGGTGGCCGTATCTACCATGGCCGCGTCAAGGCCCTCGCCGACGGTGCTCGTGCCGCCGGTCTCGAGTTCTAGGAGGTATGTAGCACATGGCTCGTAATCAGAAGCAGCAGCGCGAGGCCTCCGAGTTCGAGGAGCGCGTCGTTTACATCAACCGCGTGTCGAAGACCGTCAAGGGTGGTCGTCGCATGAGCCTCGTCGCTCTCGTCGTCGTTGGCGACGGCAAGGGCAACGTCGGCGTTGGCATGGGCAAGTCCGCTGAGGTGCCCATGGCCATCTCCAAGGCGTCTCTCGATGCCAAGAAGAACATGTTCCACGTGCCGGTGACCGAGCAGGGCACCATTCCGCACGAGGTTCTCGGCCACTTTGGTGCCGGCCGCATCATCATCAAGCCCGCTGTCGAGGGTACCGGCGTTATCGCCGGCGGCGCTGTGCGTCCCCTCTTCGAGCTTGCTGGCATCAAGAACGTCCTGTCCAAGTCCCTCGGTACCGACAACGGCCTCAACATCATCAAGGCTGCCGTCGAGGGCCTCAAGGAGCTCTCCAGCCCTGAGGACGTCGCGGCTCGCCGTGGCCTGACGGTCTCCGAGATGTTCGTCGGTAAGGAGAACTAAGCATGGCTGACACCATCAAGATCAAGCAGGTCCGCAGCACCAACGGTTGCAAGCAGGACCAGGTCCGTACTGTCCGTGCCCTCGGTCTCCACAGGATCCGCGAGGTTCGCGAGATTGCTGACAACGAGTCCGTCCGCGGCATGATCTTCAAGGTCAAGCACCTTGTCGAGATTGTAGAGGAGTAGCAAATGCAGCTTCACGATCTTACTCCCGCGCCCGGTTCCACCAAGAACCGCAAGCGCGTCGGCCGTGGCAATTCTTCGGGTCACGGCACCACTTCTGGCCGCGGTCAGAAGGGCCAGGGTTCCCGCTCTGGCGGCACCAAGGGTGCCGGCTTCGAGGGTGGCCAGACTCCGCTGGCTATGCGCCTGCCCAAGCTTCCGGGCTTCCGCAACCCCCGTCGTATCGAGTACACCGCCGTTAACGTTGAGCGTCTCGAGCGCAAGTTCGAGGACGGCGCTGTGATCGACGGTGCCGCTCTTAAGGCCGCTCGCATCACCAAGAGCGAGTTCGAGCCCGTCAAGGTGCTCGGCAATGGTGAGCTCACCAAGAAGTTCACGGTCAAGGTCGACAAGGTCAGCGCTTCTGCGCAGGCCAAGATCGAGGCCGCCGGCGGAAAGGTCGAGCTGCCGTGCTAAATGGTCTTAAGAATGCTTTCCGCATCAAAGAATTGCGCGAAAAGATTCTTTTTACCATAGCTATGCTCGTCGTGTACCGCATTGGTGCGCACGTTCCTGTGCCCGGCATTCCCTTCCAGGGGATGCTGGGCCTTTTCTCGACCGATAACAATTCGGTCGCCGCAGGTGCTATGGCCCTCCTGAATCTTTTCTCTGGTGGCGCGTTGAGCTATGTTTCGGTGTTCTCCCTGGGCATCATGCCTTACATCACCAGCTCGATCATCCTCCAGATGCTCCAGGCCGTTGTGCCTTCCCTGCATGAGCTTGCCCGCGAGGGCGAGGTCGGTCAGACCAAGATTACGCAGTATTCGCGTTACCTCACCCTGGCTCTGGCAATCCTCAACTCCGTGGGTTACCTCTTCCTCTTTAAGAGCTTCGGCATCAGCTTTACTGGCGCCGGCGCTCCCGAGATCATCTTCGACCTCATGATCGTCGGCACGCTCACCGCGGGCGCCATGCTGATCATGTGGATTGGTGAGCTCATCACCCAGCGCGGTATCGGCAATGGCATGTCGCTGATCATCTTCGCGAACATCATGGCCGGCCTGCCGCAGGCGATCTTCTCCAGCACCGAGGGCAATGCCGGTGGCATCATCACCATGGTGATCATCTGCGCCATCATCTTGCTGGTTATCCCGCTGATTGTTTTCCTTGAGCGCGGCCAGCGCCGCATTCCGGTCTCCTACGCTAAGCGCGTCGTGGGCCGTCGCATGATGGGTGGCCAGACCACCTACCTGCCCATCAAGGTCAACACCGCGGGTGTCGTGCCGATCATCTTCGCTTCGGCGCTGCTGTACTTCCCGGCCCAGATTGCCGTGTTCTTCCCCGGCATCGGCTGGATCCAGGCAGTTGCCTCTGCGCTTTCGACCGGTTGGCTCAACTGGGTGCTTAACGTTGTCCTCATCGTGTTCTTCGCGTACTTCTACACCTCCATGGTGTTCAACCCCGATGACACGGCCGACAACCTTAAGAAGCAGGGCGGCTTTATTCCGGGCGTCCGTCCGGGTAGGGCTACCGCGGCCTACATCAAGAACGCGCTCAACAAGATCACGCTTCCCAGCGCTGTCTTTTTGGCGCTCATCGCCATCGTGCCTTCGATCATCTTCTCCTTCACGGGTAACCATCTGATCCAGGCGTTTGGCGGCACGTCCATCCTCATCATGGTCGGCGTCGTGCTCGACACGGTCGATAAGCTCGAAGGCCAGATCAAGATGTATGATTACGATGGATTCTTTAAATAGGCTAGAGGAGGATTGCTCATGAACCTCGTATTGCTCGGAGCTCCGGGTGCCGGTAAGGGCACCGTCGCACAGGAGCTCGTCGCCGAGTTTGGCGTCGCTCACATTTCCACGGGCGACCTGCTGCGTGCTGCCGTCAAGGGTGGCACCGAGCTTGGTATTCAGGCTAAGAAGTACATGGACGCTGGCGAGCTCGTTCCCGACCAGCTCGTGATCGACCTTGTCAAGGAGCGCCTTGCCGCCGATGACGCCCAGCAGGGCTTCATCCTCGATGGCTTCCCGCGCAACACCGCCCAGGCCGTGACGCTCGATTCCGAGCTCTCCGCTATGGGTCGCGAGATCGACTGCGCCCTTCTGGTCGATGTGGCCCCCGACGTCATCATCGATCGTCTGTCTTCGCGTCGCACCTGCCGCGCCTGCGGTTACACCGGCACGGCTGCCGATGCTACCTGTCCCAAGTGCGGCGGCGAGATGTATCAGCGCGACGACGACAAGCCCGAGACCATCAAGAACCGTCTCGACGTCTACGAGAAGTCCACGAGCCCGCTCGTCGACTACTATCGTGGTCAGGGTCTGCTCAAGTCGGTCAACGGTGATCAGGCTCGCGAGACCGTGTACGGGGATGTCAAAGAGGCTCTCGGTCTATGATCAAGATTAAGTCTGCAACGCAAATCGAGCAGATGAAGAAGGCAGGAGCGCTATCTAAGATGGCGCTCCGCCACGTTGGAGCCATGGTTCGCCCCGGCGTGTCGACCTTCGAACTCGATCAGCTTGCCGAGCAGATTATCCGCATGCATGGCGGCACCCCGGCCTTTAAGGGTTACGGCGGGTTCCCCGGAACCATTTGCGCATCAATCAACGATGCCGTGGTCCACGGTATTCCCAACCCCGATATGATTCTGCGCGATGGCGATATCATCTCCATCGATACGGGAGCCGTTCTCGACGGTTGGGTCGGCGATAACGCTTGGACGTTTTTCGTCGGCACCCCCACGCCCGAGGCCAAGGCCCTGTGCGAGGTTACGCGCGATTGCCTAAAGGCTGCCATCGAGCAGGCTGTTCCCGGTAACCATATCGGGGACGTCGGGTATGCTGTTCAGTCCCTCGCCGAGTCTCACGGTTACGGCGTGCTTCGCGATTACGTGGGGCATGGTATCGGCCGCGTGATGCACGAGGACCCTAACGTTCCAAATTATGGAAAGAAGGGGAGAGGCGTTCGCCTTCAGGCTGGTATGGTCATCGCTATCGAGCCGATGGTAACGATGGGTTCCAATCATGTGAGCACGGGCTCCGATGGTTGGATCGTTACGACCAACGACCACCTGCCCGCCGCGCACTACGAGAACACCGTCGCCATTACCAATGACGGCCCGGTGATTCTTACCACGGATGCCCAAGGTGCTTGGTGCTCCCTCCAAGGCGGAGAAATGTAACAAGTTCCACTTAGATGTGGAGCCATTACGAAGATATTACGATACGTGCATGCGTATTGTAGAATACTCAATCGCTGTCGTTTTCTAGAGAAAGATGATTGCTTGTGAAGAAGGAAGACGCAATTGAGCTCGAGGGTACGGTAAAGGAACCGCTGCCCAACGCCATGTTTAAGGTCGAGCTCGAGAACGGTCATTCGGTTCTGTGCAACATTTCTGGCAAGATCCGAATGAATTACATCCGCATTCTCCCCGGTGACAGGGTTGTCGTGGAGCTTTCCCCGTACGACCTGACCCGCGGTCGCATCACCTATCGCTATAAATAGCGACACGCATACACGCTCTTTTCCGACTGCAGGCTTAGCTCAACCTACGGTCGGTTTGCGTGTGAAGACCAGCCATAGTTTTAAACGCCTGCGGCTGGGCGAGTAGATAGTAGGGAAGTAGTTTGAGCGCTACCGAAAGGAAGAACGATGAAGGTACGTCCTTCGGTCAAGAAGATGTGCGATAAGTGCAAAATCATTAGGCGCCACGGCAAGGTCCTCGTCATTTGCGAGAACCCCCGTCATAAGCAGCGTCAGGGTTAAGAGAGGAGACTACGTTGGCCCGTATTAATGGTGTCGACCTCCCGCGTGAGAAGCGCGTTGAGATCGGTCTGACCTACATTTACGGCATCGGCCGCACCACTGCGACGAAGATTTGCGTCGAGTGCAACGTTAACGTGGATACGCGCGTTAAGGACCTCACCGAGGATGAGGTTAACGCCATCCGCGATTATATCGATAAGAATCAGATCATGGTTGAGGGCGACCTCCGCCGTGAGCGCAACCAGAACGTCAAGCGCCTTATGGACATCGGCTGCAACCGCGGCCTTCGTCACCGCAAGGGCCTCCCGGTCCGCGGCCAGCGCACCCACACTAACGCTCGTACCCGCAAGGGTCCGAAGCGTCAGATCGGTGCTAAGAAGAAGAAATAAGGAGCGCTAGATAGATGGCTACTGCTAAGAAGAACGTTCGCGCTGCCCGTCTGAAGCGCGCGGACCGTAAGAACATTTCCGTGGGCCAGGCTCACATTCGTTCTACGTTCAACAACACGATCGTTTCGATCACCGATCCCCAGGGCAACGTCATTTCCTGGAAGTCGGCTGGCCAGGTGGGCTTCAAGGGCTCCCGTAAGTCCACGCCGTTCGCTGCCCAGATGGCTGCCGAAGCTGCTGCCAAGCAGGCCATGGAGCACGGTATGAAGAAGGTTTCCGTCTTCGTTAAGGGCCCCGGCTCCGGTCGTGAGACCGCCATCCGCTCCCTCCAGGCTGCTGGCCTCGAGGTCTCGAGCATCCAGGACAAGACCCCCATTCCGCACAACGGCTGCCGCCCCAAGAAGCGTCGCCGCGTGTAACTGAAAGGATCGTATCAATATGGCAATCGACAGGACTCCTGTTCTTAAGCGCTGCCGTCAGCTCGGGATCGATCCCGCTGAGCTCGGTTACAGCAGCAAGAAGGAATCTATCCGTCAGCCCAAGCGCCGTCGCAAGGAATCTGAGTACGGCATGCAGCTGCGTGAGAAGCAGAAGGTCAAGTTCATCTATGGCGTTCTGGAGAAGCAGTTCCACGGCTACTTCAACAAGGCCCGTAAGATGAACGGCGTCACCGGTGAGAACCTCATGATTATCCTTGAGTCTCGCCTCGACAACGTTGTCTTCCGTCTTGGCTTTGCCCGCACCCGCAAAGAGGCTCGTCAGTCCGTCCGTCACGGTCACTTCACCGTGAACGGCAAGCGCGTGGACATCCCGTCTTACCGCGTCAAGGCCGGCGACGTCGTCGCTGTCGGCGAGAAGTTCCGTGACCTCCTCCCCATCAAGGAGGCCCTGATTTCCTCCGAGCGCTTTGAGGTCCCTGGCTGGCTCGAGGTCGATATCGAGAAGCTGTCTGGTAACGTGCTCGCTCTGCCGACGCGTGAGCAGATCAGCGGTGATATCAACGAGCAGCTCATCGTCGAGCTCTACTCTAAGTAGTCCATCCGGGCTGCTGAGGCTGGAGGTAATACATGTCAGAATTCATTAGGCCTCAGGTTCAGGTCGAAGAGATTAACGAGACCTCTGCTCGTGTCTCCGTCGAGCCGCTCGAGCGTGGCTACGGCGATACGCTGGGTAACTCGCTTCGTCGTGTTCTTCTGTCCTCGCTCGAGGGTGCCGCCGTCGAGGCCATTCAGATCGATGGTGCACAGCACGAGTTCATGACCATCCCTAACATGGTCGAGGATGTCACCGACATCGTCCTGAATGTCAAGGGTCTTGTCTTCAGGGCTCTCGGCACGACCGACGAGGCGACCGCCACCATCTCGGTTGACGGCCCCTGCGAGGTCACCGGTGCGGACTTCTTTATTCCGTCCGAGTTTGAGCTGGTCAACCCCGAGCAGCACATTGCTACGCTCACCGAGGGTGGCCATCTCACCATGAGCATGCGCATCGGCTATGGCCGCGGCTATGTCTCTGGCGAGGCTAACAAGCGTGACAACGATCCCATCGGTGTGATCAACGTCGACTCGCTCTACTCGCCGGTGTCCCGTTGCGCCAAGCTCGTTGAGGCTTGCCGTGTCGGCCAGCATACCGACTACGACCGCCTTGTCCTCGAGATCGAGACCAACGGTTCCATCGCCCCGCGCGACGCCGTGGTCCAGGCTGCCAATATCATCAACCAGCATATGGCCGCCTTTATGAACCTTGCCGAGACCCCCGAGGTCGAGGAGGAGGCTTCGATCTTCGCTCCCGAGGTTACCAACGACAACGCCGAGCTGGACAAGCAGATCGAGGACTTGGACCTTTCCGTCCGTTCCTACAACTGCCTTAAGCGCGCCAGCATTCACTCGGTCCGTCAGCTCGTTGAGTTCTCGGAGAACGATCTGCTCAACATCCGTAACTTCGGTGTTAAGTCGATCGAGGAAGTGAAGGACAAGCTTGAGTCCATGGGCCTGAGCCTGAAGGCTTAATGCTTCGCATATTTGAGGAGAAACTAGACCATGCGTCACAACGTTAAGAAGGGCCTGAAGCTCGGCACCGATGCGAGCCACACCAAGGCCATGAAGAAGAGCCTTGCTAAGGCCCTCTTCGAGAACGACCGCATCAAGACCACCGAGACCCGCGCTAAGGCGCTGCGTTCGGTCGTCGACCCGATCATCACCTGGGCCAAGAAGGGCGACCTGCACTCTCGTCGTCTGGCTATCGCCAAGCTCGGCGATAAGCAGCTCGTTGCCGAGATCTTCGACAAGGCTGCTCAGGGCATGTGGCAGGACCGCAACGGCGGTTACACCCGCATCATGAAGCTTGGTAACCGTAAGGGCGATAACGCTCCTATCGTTATCATGGAGCTCGTCACCGAGCCTTGCACGCCTAAGGCCAAGAAGGCTGCTCCGGCCCCCAAGAAGGCCGCTGCTCCCAAGAAGGTTGAGGCTGTCGAGGAGGCTCCTGCTGAGGAGACCGCTGAGTAGACATTCTGTCTGCATAGGCTATATTCGAGGGGTACGTTCGCGTACCCCTCTTTTTTTGTCGCAATACCGTTGCTAGTTTGTTGGGAGCGCCCATGACTGCGCCGTCTGATTTCAATTCGACCCCCGAGCTCGACGCCACCCTTGTATTTCGCGTGGCCTACGATGGCTCCTCCTATAGCGGATTTGCCGAGCAGCCGGGCCAGACGACGGTTGCGGGCGAGCTGCGCCGTGCAATCGAGACGTTGCTGCGCCGCCCAATCGATCTGACGTGCGCGGGGCGTACCGATGCCGGCGTTCATGCGGTGGCCCAATACATCAGCGTGCCCGTAACGGACGCTGAGCTCGCTTTGACGCGCCGTAGGTGGCTGAGGGCTATGGATGCCCTCCTGGGCAAAGATATCGCCATAAACGAGGTCTACAAGGCTCGTAAGGGCTTTTCTGCACGTTTTGACGCGCGCTCTCGCACTTACACCTATCGCATTGCCGACCGTGATGCGCGACCCGTGCTGTCACGCGGTGCAGTGTGGTGGCATCGCTATCCCCTCGACGTCGACGCGATGGCTGCTGCCTGTCCTGCGCTTTTGGGCGAGCAGGACTTTAAGAGCTTTTGCAAGGTCGCCTCTGCCGTGGGCAAGCCCACGCACCGCTGCGTGATGCGTGCCGAGTTTGGCCATGAGGTTGCGTTTGGCGAGGACATCCTGACGTTTACCATCGAGGGCAATGCGTTTCTGCATTCGATGGTCCGCACGATCGTGGGCACGCTTGTCGAGATTGGCATGCATCGCCGTGAACCCGAGTGGATGCGCGAGGTCATCGATGCTTGCGACCGTACCGCTGCGGGCCCCACGGCTCCTGCCTGCGGCCTTACGTTTATGGGCGTGGATTACGATCCCGCCGAGCTTGTCGTGCTCGACTAGGGGAGGGCTCGGCGCGTCGTGCGTCGGCACCTGTCATCTGTGGGCTGCGCGTGTGCAACATCTGTTCTTGGCGTGCAATACAACCGGTGTCTCATTGCTTTTATTGCCGGGGTGTACCATGAACGACAGTTTGATTCACTGCTGTCGAGAGGACGGATAACTTGGTTCGACGTGGCTCGCATCCGCGACTTTCGGTGATCCTTGTGGTAGAAGGTTCGCCCAGCTATGCGATGCGTGCGCTCGAGAGTATCCAGAACCAAGACCTCTACGATTTGCAGATTGTCGTTGTCTGTCGCGATGCTGCGCCCGGTGTGCGCCATTCGCTTCAAGTTGCTGCCGACAGGGACATTCATATTGATTTGATTGACGTCGAGGACGCGAAGCGCGGCGCTTGTCTTCGTGCCGGTTTTGCTGCCTCGCGCGGCTCTCAAATCATCGCTATGAACGCCGATGAGTGGTTTGCTCCGCAGTCCCTTTCCAAGATGGTCAATATCGCGTGCGATACTACGGCAGACATAGTGCTCCCCACGGTGTCGCTCGACCGCTATGATGCACATCGAGAGCGCCATTCGCGCGTCTTGGATGCTGCTCATATTTCCATTGATAGCAAATCTTCGATGGTGGCCGGGCTGCCTCAGTTGATTTTAGGCGGCCTAGTCGTTCAGACCTCTGGTGTGATGTACAGCCGCTCGCTGTTTGAAGCATGCCTTTTGTGCGACAAGGTGTTTCGCACAGTTGGGTTTATGGCATGCGCGCTTTCGCAGACACGATGCGTGTCCGGCTGCGGCGATGCTTGTTTCCACACGGCGGCACCTAAACTTACAGATGCCTTTGATCCCACCATGTATGCCAAGGTATCCGATGACACTCGAGCGCTCGACGAGCTTGCGGACTCACTCTCGGAAGCAGACAGCGGTGGTCGGCTCAAGCTGGCAAGCCAAAAGTTCTACTTTGCCGGACTGGTCGCCTGCATCGAGAATTTGTGTCTGAGCCCGCATGGGGTCTCGTCAATCGAGCGTTCCGCCCGCATGCGTGATATGCTCGATGCGCCTCGAACCCGTCAGATGGTCGCCGCGCTCAAGGATAACCATCGGGGGCTCGGTCTGTTGTTTGGGCCGATCGCCAGCGCCAAGCCCGCGCGCTGCGTGATGTGTACGCATCTGGCAGCTTTTCTTAACCGGACGGGCGCAAAAACCGCCTAAACGGCTCATTTCGAAATAAACTTGCATAGAATTGTTTCGAAATGCGTTCTTATACACAAAAGCCTTCAAATAGCGTTAAACTATTCAATCACTGATTGATTGTCTCCGCCATCTTTTGGAGAGAGGGTTTGTATGGCTAAAAAACGCAATGGGCGCCAGGATGCCATTAGAGATATTGTGCGCAATAAGGACGTCCGCACGCAGCGCGTGCTGGTCGATGAGCTCCGCGCTATGGGCTTTGATTGCACGCAGGCGACTGTCTCTCGCGATATTGCCGATATGGGGCTGCGTAAGCTCCCTGAGGGCATCTATGTTCTGGCAGAGGACCTGCACCTGCAGCGTATGGTTTCCGAGCTCGTAACGGGCGTTCTGCGCACCGATAATCTGGTTATGATCAAGGCTCAGCCTGGCACGGCTTCCGGCATCGCCGCCGCTGTTGATGCGGCAGAGTTGCCCGATGTGCTTGGCTCGCTTGCCGGCAACGATACGATTTTGGTTATTGCCCAGACGGCCGAGGACGGCGAGCGTCTTGAGGCGCTGATCAATAAGCTGAGCAATTCTCGCAAGTAGGCGTGCAAGTCGTGCGCTCGGCACTGTGTGCGTGACATAGTGGCTTGTAAGGGGGTATCGACGTTGGTCGGTACCCCCTTTTGTTTGCCGGTATAAAGACCGCCCGCCTGGTCGTTTCAAACTAAAAGGCCCCCGAGCAGTTCAATAAGCTGCTCGGGGGCCTTGTTGCTTATGGCCGGATGATTTCTAGCCGACCGTATCGTCGGGCGTGGGCGAGGGGTCGGGAGTGGGCGTGGGCGTAGGCGTGCCGCCATCGCCGCCGGTCGAACCACCAGTGGATCCGCCCGTCGAGCCACCGGTCGTACCGGTGCCGCCGGTGGTGTCGCCGCCCGTGGTCTCGGTGGTCGTGGTCGTCGTGGTAGTCGTTGTGGTAGTGGTTTCCTCTTCGTCCTCGTTCTCGTCCTTGTCGTCGTTCTCCGTCTTCTTGGTGTTGTTGGTGCCGTAGAACTTCCAGACGCTGTTGTTCTTGTAGGTGGGAGCCGTTCCGGTCGCAAACTCCTCGCGCTCGGTACCGGTCAGAACGGTGTTCATAAACCGCTTAAAGACAGGCAGGTTGGTGCTGTCGCCCAGCAGGTCCGTGCCGTATTTTTGGATGGGGATCTCGCCCGCGGAATAGCCGGTCCACAGGGCGCACGCCAGCTGCGGGGTATAGCCGCAGAACCACAGGTTGGTGGTGTTGTCGGTGGTGCCCGTCTTGCCGGCATAGGGCTGGTTGACGCTCAGGGCACCGGCAGCACCCGTACCGCCGCCCTGCATGACGCCGGACAGAACATCGGTGACCGCTGCGGCCTCGCCCTCGGTAAGCACCTGTGAGGGATTGTCGGTGTGCTGGTACAGCACCGAACCGGTACGAGAGTCAATCTCGGTGATGGCGATCGGCTGGCGATAGTAGCCGCCGTTGGCAAACGTCGCGTAGGCGGCGGCCATCTCGAGCGGCGAGATCGAGCCGGTGCCGAGGGTCATGACGGGAACGTTCTCGATGTTGTCCTTGGCGGGATCGATGCCGAGCTTTTTGACGAGTGAGATGATCTTGCTGTTGCCGACGGCTTCCGCCACCTGGATGTAGCCGGTGTTGGAGGAGTATGCCGTTGCCTGCTTAAGCGTGATGTTGCCATAGCTATGGTTGGCGTAGTTTTGGACCTCGGTCGTGGTGCCCTTGGCCTTGAGCGGCGAGTTGCAGTTGAGGGTGACGTTGGGGTTCATGCCGTTTTGGATGGCAGTTGCCAGCGTAAAGGCCTTAAAGGTGGAGCCGACGGGACGCTTGGCCGTGGCATGGTTTACGTGGTTCTCGTCGGCGTTGTAGTCGTAGCCGCCCACCATGCACTTGATGTAGCCGGTCTTGGGGTCGACGACGACCATGCCCATGTCCAGGCCGTCGAGTGAGAGCGTGTCGAGCTGCTGGCGGACGGCATTCTCTGCCACCTGCTGCATCGTGGGGTCGATGGTGGTCTTGACGGTCAGACCGCCCTTAAAGAGCACGTCGGTCGAGAACTCCTGCTCCAGCAGCTGCTTAACATAGGCGACAAAGTAGGGCTGCGAGTATACGTCGACGCCGCTGCCCGAAATCTCGGTCACGTTGAGGGTGATGGGCTCGGCCTGTGCGGCATCGTGTTCCTCCTGCGTGATGTGGCCCAGGCGCAGCATGTTGTCGAGGACCTTGTTGCGACGGGACAGCGCTAGGTCGGGGTTGACCGTGGGGTCGTACTGCGAGGGCGAGTTGGGAAGGCCGATGAGCAGCGCGGCCTCGCTGAGGGTGAGATCGGCGGCGCTCTTGGACAGATAGGTCTCGGCTGCGGCCTCGATGCCGTAGGCGCCGTGGCCGTAATAGATGGTGTTGAGGTACATCATGAGGATCTCGTCTTTGGAGTACATGTCCTCCATCTTGACGGCGATGTAGGCCTCGCGCACCTTACGCTCGATGGTCGAGTCGAACTGCTCCTCCTGCAGGATGGTGTTGCGCACCAGCTGCTGGGTGATAGTCGAGGCGCCTTCGTGCCCGCCGCCGAGGGTTGCCACCGCAGCACGCGCGATACCCCACAGGTCGATACCGCCGTGCTCATAGAAGCGCTCGTCCTCGACGTCAACGGTGCCCTGCAGCACGTAGGGGGAGACCTCGTCCTTGGTGATGGACTTGCGGTTTTGCGTGTAGAAGCTCGCGATCTTGTTGCCGTTGCAGTCGACGATCTCGGTGGGCTCGCTCACCAGATACGCGTTGGCGTCGGTGTAGTCGGGCAGATCGGACAGCCAGCGGTTGACGTTGCCGACCATGCCGATGCCAAACGCCACGCCCGCAATCAGCAGAAAGCCCAAAAACGAGAGCAGGATTATGGGCAGAGCATGCGTCTTTGAACGGCTGCGTCCCTGTCGTTGGCGAGGACCCATATATTGACCTCCAGGTATGTCGTGCCGGACGGCGGATGTGCCGTCGGGGCAGGATGGACATAAGTTATTACACGATAAACCAAACGGGGCGCGCGAGGCCTCGTGTATGCTGGAAGACGGCATTTTTCAGAGTGAATGCATACCTTGGTAAGGAGTTTGCCGATGGCGATTCGGGCGATGGGGCCGAGCGGACAATACGAGACTGGATTGGATGCTGCCGGTGTGGCGCTGCCCGAGCTGCTGGCGCCGGCGGGCGGGCTCGACCAGATGCTTGCGGCCATCGCCGCGGGTGCCGATGCCATCTATGCGGGGTTGGGCGGCTTTAACGCCCGCGTGAGCGCCCATGGCTTTACGGATGACGAGTTTGCGCGCGGCTGCGCCGTGGCGCATGCCCATGGCGTGCGTGTGTACGTAACGCTCAACGTGTTCGTGTTTGACGATGAGCTGTCCGATGCGGTGGCGTTGGGAGCTCATACACTGGAGCTGGGCGCCGATGCTCTGATTGTCGCCGATGCCGGGCTGGCCTGCGCGCTGCGCACGGCGATTCCCGGGGTCGAGATTCACCTGTCCACGCAGGCGGGCGTCCATAGCGAAGGCGCCGTGCGCCTGGCTGCCGACGAGCTCGGGGTCGAGCGCGTGACGACCGCCCGCGAGCTGGCGGTCGACGAGATTGCCGCCCTGTGTGCTACCGGCGTGCCTATCGAGGTGTTCTGCCATGGCGCGATTTGCATTGGATATTCGGGCGCCTGCGAGTTTTCGGCCCTGCGGCGTGGACGATCGGCGATGCGCGGCGACTGTACGCAGCCGTGCCGCCTGGCGTACGACCTGGTGGACGAGGCGGGGGAGAGCGTCGTTTCCGTGGAGGGCGATCGTCTGCTGTGCCCGCGCGACTATCTGGGCATTGCGCACCTGCCCGAGCTTGTTGGGGCCGGGGTGGCGTCGCTCAAGATCGAGGGGCGCATGAAAAACCCCGACTACGTGTTCAACGTGGTGCGGGTGTGGCGTCGTGCACTCGATATGCTGCGCGATGGCGCGTGGGGTGCCGCTGCCGTGTCGGTGCTCGAGCGCGAGCTGGGCAGGTCGTTCAACCGCGGGTTTACCGACGCGTATCTGCGGGGGCGATCGGGTGCTGAGCTCATGAGCTTTGAGCGTGCGATCAACCAGGGCGTGCGCGTGGGGCGCCTGGTGGCCGTGGGCCACGAGGAAGTGACCGTCGAGCTCGATGCCGCCGTGGCCGCGGGCGACACGCTCGAGATCCGGTTCTATCCGGGTGCCGATGCACGCCCCGATGTGCCCAAGCGCTGGCCCCAGGTACCCTGCCCGGTGGATGCGGCGGCGGGGGAGCGCGTTGTCGTGCACTGCAAGCGCAAGGTCGATGCGGGATGCGAGGTGTACCTGATTCGCAGCGCCGGTATGTTGGAGCAGACGGCTACGGCGCTAAAGCGCATGCGGGTCGAGGCGGACGCGGTCGTACCCGTTGCACGAGCCGTTGAGATACTGCCCTTTGAGGGCGCCGTGACTGTTGACGACGTGCCCGAGGCGGCGTTGGCGGAGCCGACGGAAAAGGGGGCTTCCGCTCGCATGGTCTTTGCCTGGCAGCTGATGGATGCCGACCCGTGTGGCGAGCGCGATCTGTCCGATGCGACCGTGGTGCTCGACGAGGTCTGTCGCGCAGCCGATGCCCCGCGTACCCGCTCGCTTATGCGACGTGCCGGGCGCGTCGTCTGCCGTAATTTGGGACAGGTGGCGATGGCGCGTGAGCTGGGCGTGGCGTTTGACGTTGCGGCACCGGTGTTTTGCGCGAACCGGGTTACGCTTGCCTGGCTACGCAGGCTCGGCGCTGGCCGTGTGTATTTGCCTGCCGAGCTTGTCGCTGACGACGCGGAGCGCGTTGCCGAGCTTGCCGCTTGCCCCGGTGTCTTGGGGGCTGTCGACGCCGACCGTCCCGAGCTTATGGTGTGCGAGCACTGCTTGCTGACTTCCGAGGGCGCCTGCGCCACGGATGTGACGGGGCAGGTCCGTTGCCGTGACTGCTCGCGCCGTCAGCAGGCGCGCTTTTTGGTCGAACGTGACGGCACGCGTTTGCCGGTCGTTGTCGACGCATGCGGCAGGACGAGGATTTTCCTGTCGTAGGTGTTCGGTCGCGCCGTTTTGGTTATTATTAGTGGGTTTATGAACTTCGAGCACCGCCGTATCCGGTGAGGGTGCTATAGCAAAAGGAGGATACCCAATGCTGTCTGTCGACGAGCAAATGCGTATCATCACCTCGGGCGCAGCGCAGATCGTCCCCGAGGCCGACCTTCGCAAGAAGCTTGAGAAGGGCGAGCCCCTCAACATCAAGCTCGGCGTCGATCCCACCAGCCCCGACCTGCACCTGGGCCACGCCGTGCCGCTGCGCAAGATGCGTCAGTTCCAGGACCTGGGCCACAACGTCACCCTCATCATCGGCAACGGTACCGCGTTGATTGGCGACCCTTCGGGCAAGAATTCCACCCGTCCGCAGCTTTCGCAGGAGCAGATCGAGGCCAATGCCGAGACCTACGTGAGCCAGGCCATGAAGATCCTGGATCCCGAGAAGACCACCATCGTGCACAACGGTGACTGGATCTTGTCGATGGATCTGGCTGGTCTGCTGCAGGTGTGCTCCAAGTTCACCGTCGCCCGTATTCTTGAGCGCGACGACTTTACCAAGCGCTACCAGTCTCAGACGCCGATCGCCCTGCATGAGTTCCTGTATCCCGTGATGCAGGCTTTCGACTCCGTGCAGATCAAGGCCGACGTGGAGATGGGCGGCACCGACCAGCTCTTCAACCTGCTCGCCGGCCGTGAGCTCATGGAGAAGATGGGCATGGAGCCCCAGATTGCGCTCACCATGCCGCTGCTCGAGGGTACCGATGGCGTCCGTAAGATGTCCAAGTCCTACGGTAACTACATCGGCCTGACCGACGCGCCCAAGGATATGTTCGGCAAGACCATGTCCATCCCCGACGAGATGATCGGCAAGTACTACCGCCTTGCGAGCTCGCTCACCCCGGCCGAGGTCGACAAGATCGATGCTGCTCTGGCCGACGGCTCTGCCGATCCCTATGAGCTTAAGCGCGCTCTGGGCCGCGACCTGTGCGACACCTACCACGGCGCCGGTGCCGGCGACGAGGCTCAGGCCGAGTTCGACCGCGTGTTCAAGGAGGGCCAGCTCGCCGACTTCCCCGAGAAGCATGTTGAGCTGACTGTTAACGACGAGGGCCAGATCTACCTCGCCGGTCTGCTTAAGGACCTGGGCCTTTCGGCCAGCGCCGGCCAGGCCCGTCGCGACATCGACGGCGGCGGCGTCAAGATCAACGGCAAGGCCGTGGCTCCCAAGAGCTACAACATCGATCCGAGCGCCCTCAAGCTGGGCGACACCCTCTCCGTAGGCAAGCGCAAGGGCTTTAAATTGGTCTAGCAAGTAGGTCAACCTAACATGTGCAATAGGGCCGCAGCCGGGGTTCCCGACTGCGGCCTTTTTAGATGATCCCTTGGGGACGGAGGAAAACGGATCACCGAGGGGGTCGGTCTGGCCCGGTGATCCGTTTTCCTCCGTCCCCAAGGGATCATTTGGCGGTGCCGTTAAGCGTAAGGGGTGTTATCGGCGGCCTCCTTTTGGGCATACAATTGCTATTGGCTTGCTGCGGTGAAGGCTCGTCCGCTCCGCAGTTATTTCTACAGTTAAAGGAGAATGTATGTCCGTTGAGGTCATGAGGTCTGTGATCGAGGCTGCCGAGGGTCGCGTGCCCGTCGACACGCTGTTTACCAATGCGCAGATTGTCGACGTGTACGGTCAGCGCGTGGCGCCCGGTAGCGTTGCCGTCAAGGACGGCGTAATCGTCGGCGTGCTCTACGACGGTCGCGACGATGCCGCCGGCACCTACGAGGCTGCCGAGGTCATTGACTGCCAGGGTCGCTATATCGCCCCCGGCTTTATCGACGGACATCTGCATATCGAGTCCTCGAACATCCGTCCCGCCGAGTATGCGCGCATGGCGGCGACGCGTGGCACCACCACTGCCATTGCCGACAGCCACGAGATCGCCAACGTTTCCGGCCTGGACGGCCTGCGCTTTATGATCGAGGACGGTCGTCGCGCTCCTATTTCCATCAAGTACATGATGCCCTCGTGCGTGCCCGCACTGCCCGACGAGCAGGCCGGTGCCGTCATCACCGCTGCCGATATGCAGGCGTTTTTTGCCGAACATCCGGGTGATGTTTTTGGTCTGGGCGAAATGATGAACCTACCGGGCGTCTTTATGGCCGATCCCGAGACCTGTGCTCGTATCGACGCTGCCAACCAGACGCCGTCCAAGCAGGTCGACGGTCACGCCCCGCTCGTTGCCGGCAAGGACCTCAACGCCTATGCCGCAGCAGGTATTATCGCCGACCACGAGTCGACGATTCCCGAAGAGGCACTCGACAAGCTGTCTCGTGGCATGTACGTGATGCTGCGCGAAGGCACGTGCAGCCATGACCTGGCCAACCTGTCGCCGATACTGCTGGAAAACCCCGCCCGTGCCCGCCGCTGCTGCTTTGCGACCGACGACCGTGCCCCCTCCGACGCACTTTCGACCGGTATGATCGACAACGCCTGCCGCGTGGCTATCGAGGCCGGCATTGACCCCGTGGTTGCCATTTCTATGGCGTCCCTCTCCACGGCCGAGGCGTTTGGCCTTGATCACGGCTGCCGCGACCCGCACGAGCTCCGCGGCGCCATCGCCCCGGGCAAGCGTGCCGACCTGCTGGTGCTCAATGACCTGACGTTTGCCACGGCTCCGCATCGCGTATATGCCGCCGGTGCCCTGGTGGCGCAGGACGGTACCTTTGTGGGCGAGATTGCACCCGAGATGGCCGAGGTTGCGGCCCTTGCCGATGAGCTGCGCGCGTCCGTTAAGCTGCCGAAGCTTTCGCTCGACGTGTTCGACTATGCCTTTAAGCCGGGCGAGGCCGTGATCGACGTGGTGCCGGGTAAGGCCATCACGGGTATGGTTCGCCCCGAGAGCGCCGAGGGCCTGCGCCGCATTATGCTGATCGAGCGCCATGGCCGCGGCGTGTCGCTGCAGGCCGAGGGCGCCGACGGTGATGGTCCTGCGGGCCTGGGTCTTGTCGGCAAGCATATCGGTCGCGGCTGGGTGCGCGGTTTCACCATCACCGGTGGTGCGATTGCCTCCACGATCGGCCACGATTCGCACAACGTGTGCGTCGTGGGCGATAACGCTGCCGATATGATGGCTGCTGTTGAGGCTGTGGGCCAGGGTGGTCACGTGCTGGTGCGCAACGGCGAGGTCGTGGCGCGCATTCCGCTGGCGCTCGGCGGTCTGATGAGCGAAGGTACGGCCGAGGATGTCGCCGCGCAGCACGACGACTTTATGGTCAAGGCGCGCGCCATGGGTATTGAGCCGCCGCTCGACCCCATCATGGGCATCATCTTCCTGCCCCTGCCGGTCATCCCGACGCTCCGCATTCGCCCCGAGGGCATGTTCGACGTCACAACCTTCACCTACGCCGACTAGTCATCGGGGACGTTCTTAAACGGCTAGTCGCCTGCGACACTCTTTGACGTGTTGCCTGGCGCTGCGAATGTGGGACCCCTGGCGCGCGTGAGCTATTTGCCAGGTCCTTGTAACGTTTACGCCCGCGGAGTCTTATTTGAGCCCCCTTTGGGTACGTTGGAATCGGATACACGTTCGATTCCAACAAGCCCGAAGGGAGCTTTTCTATGTTTAAACTGATTGCATCCGATATGGACGGCACGCTGCTTGACGAAAACGGCCAGGTGCCTCCCGAGACCTACGAACTGATTCTGGCGCTACACGAGCGTGGCGTGCATTTTGCCGTATCGTCAGGTCGTCGCTACGATCGCCTGTGCGAGTTCTTTGCGCCCGTTCGCGACAAGATGGACTTTGTCGCCGCTAACGGTGCCCAGGTCTACGCCGACGGCAAAATGGTAGACCGTGAGGTGTATTCGCACCTGGCGATTCGAAGGCTCGCCCAGGCTGTCGCGACGTTTCCCAATCTGCATCTTGCGCTTTTTGACCGAACCAAGTCCTTCCTGCTCGATGACGAGTGCAAGTTCGTGCGTGAGGTCGATAAGGACCTTCCCAATGCCGAGCGCATTTGGGAGCTGCCCGATCCCAGTGTAAATATCATCAAGGCGAGTATCTTTTGCGATGACGGTGCCGTTATGGACAGCGCCTACGTGCTACAGCGCGAACTTGGTCAGCTCTTTACTTTTGCACCTTCGGGCAACGCGTGGATCGATGCCATGCAGCCCGGTGTGTCGAAGGCCTCGGGCATCGCGCAGCTCGCGGAGCATTACGGCATTGGACGCGACGAGATCATGGCGTTTGGCGACTCGATGAACGACTACGAGATCATTCGCTTTGTCGGCACGGGCTGCGCAATGGAAAACGCGCGCCCCGCGCTCAAAGCGGTTGCCGATCGCGTCGTAGGCTGCAACCGCGACCACGCCGTTCAGCAGGAGCTCCGTCGCGTGCTGGAGAGTCTCGCCTAATTCGGCAGATGGGGACGTTCCTTTTCTGCCGGGTTGCTGCTGCTAGGAGAGGGCGGCCATGATGGTGCGGGCGACGCCGTCGTGGTCGTTGTCGTATTCGGTGATGGCGTCGGCGGCCTCGCGGTCCTCGGGTTCGCCGTTGATCATGGCCATGCCGTGGCCCGCTGCCTGCAGCATGGGGATGTCGTTGATGTTGTCGCCGAACGCCCAAGCGTCGGCGAGACGCTCGCCCAGGTGCTCGCATAGCCACGTGAGGGCCGTTCCCTTGGTGGCGCCCTCGCCCATGACCTCGATATTCATGGCGTACGAACGCGTGACCTCAATGCCTCCGAGCGTGCCGAGCTCCGCCGCGATGGCGTCGCGATCGGCAGGGTCGTGCCAGTACATGGCGATGCGTTCGAGCGTCTCGACCTCGTCGATCTTGCTGTCGATATCCATGTCGATCGGCGTTCGCGTGCGCTTGAGCGAAGCCGCGATGTGGGGGTCGCCGCCGCAGAATTCGTCCAAGCGCGTGTAGAGCGAACGGGGGAGGAAGCACTGGCCGTCGGCGAAGATATCAAAGGTGACGTCATGGCCGGCGGCAATGCTATGGACGCGGTGGGCGATGGCGCGGTCGAGCGGTCGGCTCAAAATGCGCGTAGCACGTGAGGTATCGGTGGGCGTACCGTCGTCGAGCTGCCAGACGCTGGCGCCGTTGGCGCAGACCGCGTAGTGTACGGCGGGGTGGGCGAGGATGGGCTCAAAGATGCCCGACAGCGGGCGCCCCGTGCAAGGCACAAACTCAATACCGCGGCGCGCGAGGTCGTCGAGCATTGCCCAGGTGGCGTCGCTCATCTGCTTATCGCTCGTCAGCAGCGTTCCATCCATATCGGAAAACACAATCATTTGTTGCGATCCTTTCTACTGGCATAAAAAGCGTGGCCGAGGGCGGTGATGCCCTGGCCACGCTCGGGTTCTATAACGGTCCGCGTTCTAGCGATCGGCGAGCGGCTTGTACTCCAGCGGCTCGATAACCGGGCGATACGCGGGACGGATGATGCGGTGCGCGCAGAAGAGCTCTTCCATGCGGTGCGCCGACCAGCCGGCCATGCGGGCGACGGCGAACAGCGGCGTAAAGAGTGTCTCGGGCACGCCGAGCATCTTGTAGATAAAGCCCGTGTACAGGTCGATGTTGGCGCAGATGGGCTTGGTCATGCCGTGATCGCGCATGACCTGGGGTGCCAGGCGCTCGATGCGCTCGATGAGCGCGAACTCATCGCCCAGGTCCTTCTTGGCGGCAAGCGTGCGCGCGTAACGGCGGCACACCTCGGCGCGCGGGTCGCTCAGCGTGTAGACGGCGTGGCCCATACCGTAGATGAGGCCCGTGCCGTCGAAGGCCTGCTTGTCGAGAATCTTGCCCAGGTAGGCTGCGACCTCGTCCTCGTCCTCCCAATTGGAGACATGCGCGCGGATGTCCTCGTGCATGGACACGACTTTGGCGTTGGCGCCGCCGTGGCGCGGGCCCTTGAGCGAGCCGATAGCCGCGGCGTAGGCGGAATACGGGTCGGTGGCCGAGGAGGACAGCACGCGGCAGGCAAACGTGGAGTTGTTGCCGCCGCCGTGCTCGGCATGCAGCATGAGCATCACGTCGAGCAGCATGGCTTCGTCGCGGGTGAATGCCATGCCGCCGCGGAGCACCTGCAGGATGGTCTCGGCGGTGGAGAGGCCGGGTGTGGGGTGCGGTACATGAACCTCGGAGCCGCGACGCTTGGCGACCGAGGCCATATGCGCGAAGGCGGCGATGCGGGGGAGACGGGCGAGCATGGAGATGGCGACGTCGATTTCGTGCTCGGGTGTAATGGCGTCGGGCTCGGCGTCGAAGGCGTAGAGCAGCAGCACGGCGCGCTGAAGCACATTCATGATGCTCGACGACACCGTGGTCATGGGGAACTCGTTGACGTACTCGTCGCTCAGATGTCTAAAGGCACCTAGGCGCTCGCAGAAGCCGTCGAGCTCTTCCTTGGTGGGCAGGGAGCCCGTGATGAGCAGATAGGCGACTTCTTCGTAGCCATAGCGGTTCTCGGCCTGGGCGTTGTTGACCAGATCCTCGATGCTGTAGCCACGAAGCGTGAGTTTGCCTTGATCGGGCACGACCTTACCGTCGACCTTGTTGTAGCCATGTACGTCCGAGATGCGAGTGAGGCCCGCGACCACGCCCGAGCCGTCTGCATTGCGCAGGCCGCGTTTGACATTGTGCTCGACAAACAGGTCCTTGTCATAAGGGTCGGTCGGCAGGCCGTGGTAGAGGTTTTCGCTTTCGGGCGAAATCTGACGGCTCGCCTCGTAATCCAGAACCAGGCGGCTCAGGTGATCGTCGAAGCGGTAGTAGATTTTCTTGGCGTCGTAGGCCATGCGCGCTCCTCTCCGGTCCGCTTTGGGGCGGCGCGCTTGGACGATATGACGTCAGGCTGCCCCGAGCGGCTTGTTCGCTACAGGCGGTACATAAAGTTAAAGACGTCCTCGCGCTGAATGGACACGTTGACGCCCGAAAGCTCGCCTGCCTCGGCCAGGGCCTTCTGCAGCTCGGCGAAGTCGAGCTTGGACTCGGCGGTGTCGGCCAGCATGGTCATGGTGAAGATGTCCTCGATAATGGACTGCGTAATGTCGCGGATGTCGACGTTGGCCTCGCCCAGAACACGGGTGACGCCGGCGACGATACCGGGGCGGTTCTTGCCAAGGACGGTGATGACGATGCGGGAGGACGAGATCTCGGCCATGGGAAACCCTTTCGCGTGATTGCGGCGCGCGGGGCGCTCCGCTACGGTACAGTGTTCATCATTGTACCTGTCTGGCGCAAAAAGGGCACCTTTGCTGCGGCGTTACACGTCTGCAACATGGGAGAAGGGGCAAAGGCGCCCGTTTGCCGCGATTCGTCGTGTCGTCTGCCGTGCCTTGGGCGCGATGCACAACGCAAAGACCGTGAACCTTTTGTGGGACGCTCGACGCCGTGGTACCATAGCCGAGTTTGTTGTCTTGGTCGGAAACCAAGACGCCTTATGCGCTGATCGGTAACCAGCGCCTGACCAATAAGGAGTCCTACCATGAAGCAGGGTATCCATCCCCAGTATGTCGAGTGCACGGTGACGTGCTCCTGCGGCAACACCTTCAAGACGCACGCTACCGTGTCCGAGATGAAGGTCGAGCTTTGCAACGAGTGCCACCCGTTCTACACCGGCCAGCAGAAGTTCGTCGACACCGGTGGACGCGTCCAGCGCTTCGCCGACAAGTTCGGTGGCGCCGCTGCCGCCCAGCTCAAGAAGGCCGAGGAGGCCAAGGCTGCCAAGGCCGCCAAGGCTGCTGAGGCCGAGGCCGCTCGCAAGGCCGCCGCTGAGGCTAAGGCTGCCGAGAAGGCTAAGCGTGCCGCTAAGTTCGCCGAGGAGGCTGCCAAGCAGGCCGCCGAGGCTCCCGCAGAGGCTCCCGTCGAGGAGGCCGCTGCTGAGGCCGAGACCACCGAGGCTGCTGAGTAAATAGCTCGCCGCGGAATCGCTCGCATTCATGGCATAAGGGCCGTGCATCCGTTTGGGTGCGCGGCCCTTTTCTTTTTATTGGTGCAAGCCAACCTGTCCCCATTGCACCAGATTGGTGCGAAGGGGGCAGATTGGCTTGCACCAAATGGCAGAGAGACAGCGTTTGCCCAGATAAAACCTGCCAAAATAAACCAGTCCCTTTTTGGCAGGTTGGTCGTAGTTATTACGTGGCGGTCGAGGTCGACCGTATAGGCCGTGCCTTGTTTGGCTAAAGTACATTTATCTGTGTTTAACTCGCCCAAGGCTGCATGGCGTGGGCGATGGCCAAAAAGGAAAACCACATGGGATTCATGTCAAAGCTGCTGTCCTTTGGATCCGATAAGGACCTTAAGCGCTACTACAAGATCGTCGACCAGATCAACGGTCTTGAGCCCCAGTTTGAGAAGATGACCGAGGAAGAGCTCCGCGCCCAGACCGATAAGTTCCGCGAGCGTTACGCCAACGGCGAGTCGCTCGACGACATGCTCCCCGAGGCCTTTGCCACCGTGCGTGAGGCTTCCAAGCGCATCACGGGCATGCGTCACTTTGACGTACAGCTCATCGGCGCCATGGCGCTGCACGAGGGGCATATCGCCGAGATGAAGACCGGCGAAGGCAAGACCCTTGTCTCCACCTTGGCCGGCTACCTCAACGCTATCGCCGGCAAGGGCGTGCATGTCGTTACCGTCAACGATTATCTGGCAAAGCGCGACTCTGAGTGGATGGGCCGCATCTACAAGTACCTGGGAATGACCGTCGGTCTGCTCCAGAACAACATGCCGCTCGAGCTCAAGCGCCCGGCCTACCAGGCCGACGTCACCTACGGCACCAACTCCGAGTTCGGCTTTGATTACCTGCGCGACAACATGGTTACCCGTCCCGAGCAGCGCGTGCAGCGCGGTCACAACTACGCCATCGTCGACGAGGTTGACTCCATCCTGATCGATGAGGCCCGCACCCCGCTGATCATCTCGGGCGCTGGCACCAAGTCCGCCAGTACCTACAAGGACTTCGCGCGTGCCGTGCGTGGCCTTGAGCGCGGCGAGGACGTGTCGCACGACATGCTCACCGCCACCGAGGACGTCGAGCCCACGGGCGACTATGTCATGGACGAGGCCAAGCACACCATTGCCGCCACCGAGCGCGGCCTTAAGAAGATCGAGCGCCGCCTGGGTATCGATGACATCTATGCCGATCTCTCCGGCCAGCTTGTCAACCACCTGCAGCAGGCGCTGAAGGCCCAGTACATGTTCCACCGCGACAAGCAGTACGTGGTCACCAACGGCGAGGTCAAGATCGTCGACGAGTTCACCGGCCGCATTATGGAAGGCCGCCGTTACTCCGAGGGCCTGCACCAGGCCATCGAGGCCAAAGAGGGCGTGCTCGTGCGCGAGGAGAATCAGACGCTGGCCACCATCACCCTGCAGAACTACTTCCGTCTGTATGACAAGCTCTCCGGCATGACCGGTACGGCGCTCACCGAGGACGCCGAGTTCCGCGAGATCTACAAGCTGCCCGTCGAGGTCATTCCCCCCAACAAGCCCGTGCAGCGTGTTGACCACGAGGACCTGGTCTACCGCACCATCCAGGCCAAGTACAACGCCGTTGCCGACGACGTTGAGCGTCGTCACGCCAAGGGCCAGCCGGTCCTGGTGGGCACCGTCTCCATCGAGAGCTCCGAGAAGCTGTCCGCCGCCCTTACCAAGCGCGGCATCGCACATGAGGTCCTCAACGCCAAGCACCATGAACGCGAGGCCCACATCGTTGCCCAGGCCGGACGTTACGGCGCCGTGACCATCGCCACCAACATGGCCGGTCGTGGTACCGACATCCTGCTGGGCGGCAACCCCGACGAGCTGGTGCGCGAACGCCTGGAGTACGAGGGCCTGACCATGGAGGACGTGACGCCCGAGCAGCTCGAGCAGTTTAACGCCGAGGCCAAGGAGACCTGCAAGGCCGAGCGCGAGCGCGTGCTTGCCGCCGGCGGCCTGACCGTTATCGGCACCGAGCGCCATGAGTCCCGTCGTATCGACAACCAGCTGCGCGGCCGCTCCGGTCGTCAGGGCGATCCGGGCGAGACCCAGTTCTACCTGTCGCTCGAGGACGACCTCATGCGCCTGTTCGGCGGCGACAAGATGGACCGCGTCTCCAAGATGATGGTCACGGCCGACATGGGCGACGACATGCCCATCCAGCACAAGATCATCTCCAAGGCCGTCGAGAGCGCCCAGCACAAGGTCGAGAGCATCAACTTCTCCATGCGCAAGAGCGTCCTTGAGTACGACGACGTCATGAACAAGCAGCGCCAGGTCATCTACGCCGAGCGCAATAAGATTCTGGACGGCAAGGACCTGACCGACCATATCACCGAGGTCATGCACGACACCGTGTACCGCTGCGTGCAGGAGTTCTGCACCAAGGACAGTCACGATGGCGAGCGCGACCTGGAGGGCCTGCGCAAGTGGGTTGTGGAGCTCACCGGCCACATCGATACGCCGAAGTTCCCCGACGAGGATTATGAGGCCCTGGCCGCCGATGTCCTGGCTTACGTAGAGAAGTGCTACAACATGAAGGCCGAGCGCTTGGGCGAGGACCTGATGCGCGAGCTCAACACCCAGGTCATGCTGCGCGTCATCGATACCCGCTGGATGAACTACCTGCAGGAGATGGACTACCTCAAGACCGGCATCGGCCTGCGCGGCTTTGGCCAGCGCGACCCGCTGGTCGAGTACAAGACCGAGGCCTACGGCGCGTTCCAGATGCTTGTCGACACCATGTACGAGGATTACCTGCGCACGGTTCTGCGTATCGAGATCAAGGCTGCCCCGCGTGCCGTTGAGCACAAGGAGGAGCCCGCGCTCGAGGGCGCGCGCTTCTCCGGTCCCGCCGAGGTCGATGGTGACAATGGCGACTCGGTGCTGCGCAAGCAGGCGCAGGTGCAGGCCCGCACGGCTGTCCAGGGTGGTCCGGCTGCCGTCAACAACGGTGGCAAGGTGACCACCTATCGCAAGTCCGAGAGCGACGATCCGTACGTCAACGTGGGCCGCAACGACCCGTGCCCCTGCGGTAGCGGCAAGAAGTTTAAGCACTGCCACGGCAGGAATCGTTAATGGCTGAGGCTTTAGAGGTAACGCCCGCCGAGCTGGACGCGTTTGCGGACCGGCTCGGCGAGGTCGAGTCGTATCTCCACTTGGACGAGAAGCGTACCCGCGTGACCGAGCTCGAGGCCAAAAGTGTTGCCCCTGGCTTTTGGGATGACGCCGACGCCGCCCGTGCCACCATGGAGGAGATCGCTCGCACCAAGGAAGATATCGCTGCCGTGGACACCGCGCGCGGCGAGCTTTCCGATGCCCGCGCCGCGCTGGAGCTTGCCGAGGAGATGGGGGATGACCCCGACGCCGCCGCCCTTCGCGAGGAGGCTGCAGCCACGGCTGAGCGCCTGGCCCGTGCCATCGATGAGCTTGAGCTTTCGAGCTGGTTTACCGGTGAGTTCGATCACGGCGATGCCATTGTGACCATCAAGCCCGGACAGGGTGGTCTGGAGGCCCAGGACTGGACCTTCATGCTCTTTAAGATGTACATGAAGTATTGCCAGCGTCGCGGCTGGAAGGTCACCATCAACGACTGTCCCGCGGCCGAGGTCATCGGCATCGACCGCGCGACCTTTACCGTCGAGGGCAAGGACGCATTTGGCATGCTGCGCGCCGAGGCCGGTGTCCACCGCTTGGTTCGCATTAGCCCCACCGACGACAAGAAGCGCCGCCAGACCACGTTTGCCGGCGTCGAGGTCATCCCTGTGCTACCCGATGATATCGACATCGAGATCAGTCCCGATGACATCCGCGTGGACGTGTACCACGCGAGCGGCCCGGGCGGTCAGGGCGTCAACACCACCGACTCCGCCGTGCGCGTGACGC
>JAYBEF010000033.1:0-24983 GCA_037277825.1 Collinsella sp. | reverse complement strand
ACGGCCTGGTGTTTGCGATGTACTTTGTGCTCAACTTTGGTATCTCGCTGCTGGTGAGGGCGTATCAACGTCGTATCGTGGCAGCGTAGTCCTGCTTCCCCAAGCACGACACCTTGCCCCTCAATCGTCGCTTGCGTACATTTAGTACGCGGCGCTCCTCTTTCGGGGCAATCTGCCGCACTTGGGAAACCAGGACGGTCGTAAGTGACAAAATGGGAATCAGGAATCGCCTATTTCTCATTTGTTAGAAAGGAATCGCGATGAGCGATCTGGTGAACAAGAAGAGTCCTGTGGTCATTACCATCGCGCGCGACTTTGGCGCCGAGGGCCACGAGATTGGCCGCATGCTTGCCAACGAGTTGGGGATTCCGCTGTATGACAACGAGCTGCTGGTGCGCGCGTCGCTGCGTGCGGGTGAGTCGCTCGACAAGATGGCCGCCTATGACGAACGTCTGGCCGTGGAGAACATGGCGTTTCTGCCCGACCGTTACGATGCGCGTTCGTACTCGGATAAGTTGTTCCAAAAGATGAGCCAAGTGATTTTGGATCTGGGCGAGACCGAGAGCTGCATTATCGAAGGCCGCCTGTCCGATTACCTGTTGCGTAACAACCCCAACCACATTGCCGTGTTGGTGACCGCACCCTTTGAGGACCGCGTCGAGATTGTGCGCAAAAAGCGCGGCCTCAACAAAAAGAAGGGCGCCAAGCTGGTCAAGCAGCAGCAGAAGGCGCGCGAGGCGTTCTACAAGCGCTACAGCGCCGGAAAGTGGAAGATGACGAGCGGCAAGGATATCGTTGTCAACCGCGCCAAGTTGGGACGCGAAGGCTGTAAAGACGTCATCGCCGCTGCCTACCGCTACAAAGCGGCGCAGCTCGAAGGCTAGCCGACCAAAACCACCACAAGGGGATATGCACCTTTGTGGCGTTTCGGGCGGCCGGCATAGAAAAAGTCCCCGCCGGGCGTGTGCTCGACGGGGACTTTGCCGTTTGATGGCTAGCGCTGTAGGTGATTACTCGCCCAGCAAGCTCTTGGTGATCGAAGCGGCGGCCTTCTTGCCGGCGCCCATCGCCAGAATGACCGTAGCGGCACCGGTGACGATGTCGCCGCCGGCCCAGATGCGGGGATCGGTGGTCTGGCCGGTCTCCTCGTCGGCAACGATGTAGCCCCACTTGTTGAGCTCCATCTTGCCGCCGATCTTCTTTGCGAAGGGGTTGGCGTTGGTGCCGATAGCCGAGATCGCGACGTCGCAGGGGATCTCCTCGATGGCGCCCTCGATGGGCACCGGACGACGACGGCCGGACTCGTCGGGCTCGCCGAGCTCCATCTTCTGGACCTTGACGGCGCACACGGAGCCGTCCTCGCCAGCGACAAACTCGAGCGGGGAGACGAGCGGCAGAACCTCGACGCCCTCGGCCTTAGCATGGTGCAGCTCGGCGCGACGGCAGGGCATCTCGTCCTCGGTACGACGGTAGGCGATGATGGCGTGCTCGGCGCCCAGGCGCTTGGCGGTACGGACGGCGTCCATAGCCACGTTGCCGCCACCAAAGACGACGACGTTCTTGCCGTGCTTGGTGGGGGTGTCGTACTCGGGGAACTTGTTGGCCTTCATCAGGTTCACGCGGGTGAGGTACTCGTTAGCGAAGAAGACGTTGGGCAGGTTCTCGCCGGGGACGTTGAGGAACTTGGGCAGGCCAGCGCCGGTCGCCACGTAGATGGCGTCGAAGCCCTGCTCGAACAGCTCCTCGGCCGTGGCCATGTTGCCCACGACGGAGTTGTACTCAAACTTGACGCCCATGTCCTCCAGGCCGTCAATCTCGCGCTTGACGACTGCCTTGGGCAGACGGAACTCGGGGATGCCGTAGACCAGCACGCCGCCGCCGGTGAAGAAGGCCTCGAAGACGGTGACGTCAAAGCCGTTGCGGGCGAGCTCGCCGGCGCAGGTGATGCCGGACGGGCCGGAACCGACGACGGCGACCTTCTTGCCGTTCTTGGGGGCCATCTTGGGCGTGGAGGCGAGCTCGGGGCGGTCACCCAGGAAGCGCTCGAGCTGGCCGATGGCCACGGGCTCGGACTTCTTGCCACGGATGCACTTGCCTTCGCACTGGTTCTCCTGCGGGCAGACGCGACCGCAGATGGCGGGAAGCATGGAGTCCTCGCGGATGGTATCGAGAGCGCCGCCGAAGTCCTTTGCGCGGATCTGCTCGATAAAGCGGGGGATGTTGATGTTGACGGGGCAGCCCTCAACACAGAACGGCTTCTTGCAGTTGAGGCAGCGCTCGGCCTCGGCCAGCGCCATCTCCTCGGTGAAGCCCTTGTCGACGGGGCGGAAGTCGCAGGCGCGCTCGGCAGCCGGCTCCTCGTTATCGGGGGTGCGGGGCGACTTCATATCGGCAACGAAACGACCGTTAACTAGTGGCATGCGCAGCTCTTTTCCTCATAGGCCTTGAGGGACTCGCCCTCTTCGGAACGGTAAGCGGCCTGGCGGGCACGAAGGTCATCCCAGTCGACCAGGGTGGCATCGAAGTCGGGGCCGTCGACGCAAGCGAACTTGGTCACGCCGCCCACCTCGACGCGGCAGCAGCCGCACATGCCGGTGCCGTCAACCATGATGGGGTTGAGCGACGCGGTGATGGGGGTGTCGTACTTCTGGGCGGTGAGGGTCGAGAACTTCATCATCGGAACGGGGCCGACGCAGAAGACCTGGCTCACGGCCTTGTCCTGCAGCAGGCGCTCCAGCGGAGCGGTGACAACGCCCTGCTCGCCGTAGGAGCCGTCGTCAGTGGTGATGTGGATGTGATCTTCGTCGAGGAGCTCGCGGAACTGGTCCTCCATGAGCAGGAGGTCCTTGGTGCGGGCGCCCATGATGGCGTGCACCTCGTGACCGGTCTCGACCAGGTGCTTGGCGACCGGGAAGGCAATTGCCAGGCCGACGCCGCCGCCAATGACGGCGCAGGGGCCCTCGGCCATTTCGGTGGGAACGCCCAGCGGGCCCACGACGTCGCGCAGCGACTCGCCGGCCTCGTAGGTGGACAGCATCTCGGTGGTCTTGCCGATCACCATGAAGATGAACTCGACCCAGCCCTCGTCACCGTTCCAGCCGGCCAGGGTAAACGGGACACGCTCGCCCGTCTCGTTGGCGCGAACCATGAGGAACTGTCCAGCGTGCGCATGCTTGGCGATTGCAGGCGCCTCGATGCGGAACTTGAACACCTTCTCAGAGAACTGCGTCTTCTCCAGGATCTTATACATAGAACCCCTCTCTTGTTAGGGCCGCCGAACCGTGCCTCCACGGAAATGGACGGTAGCCCGAATAAAACCGTACGCGCACAGGCGTTGTGCAGACATACGGTGCAAATTATACCCTCATGGACATGTCACTTACGTGTGTCTTCGGCGGTTGGGAGCAGGGTTTATCCACTTCGGCCTACCAAACAGGGGCAGGTATATTTTGGTCAGTTTTATCGGGTAAAACGGCAAAGGGGGCCGGCCTCGGGTTGTGATGAGGCCGGCTCCCTTTGGGGTGCTATGTGCGTATGGCGGCGCGCGGTTTATTACGATGCCGCAAATGGAGCGTTTCCGCAGGTAAAACCTGCCAAAATAAACCTGTCCCTAAATGGTAGGTTTTAGTGCTTGCCGTTGGCGGAGGCGGCGCCGTTGACATGGTCGCGGGCATAGACCACGCCGTGCACGATCGCCAGGCCGGCGGCGTCGGCCGCGCGGGCGCAGGTGTCCTGGAAATCCTCGGCCTCGCGGGCGCGCAGCTGCTTAAGCACGTAGTCGGCGACGGCCATCTTGCCGGGAGGGTTGCCGATGCCGGTGCGGATGCGGCTGAAGTCGCGGCTGCCCATCTTGTCGATGATGGAACGCAGACCGTTGTGGCCAGCGTGGCCGCCGCCCACCTTAACGCGCACGTCGCCGGCGGGAATGTCGAGCTCATCGTGGATCACGAGCAGCTCCTCGGCCTTGATCTTGTACTCGCGGCAGAGCTTGGAGATGGGGCCACCCGAGGTATTCATATATGACTGCGGCTTGACCAGCACAATCTGGCGCTTGCCGCCTTCTTCCTCGGGGTCGTTGATGTTGATGAGCGCGACCTCGGCGCCGGCCTGGTTTTTCCAGTACGTGACGCCGGCCTGACGGGCCAGCTCGTCGATTGCCTTAAAGCCGGCGTTGTGGCGGGTCTCGGCATACTCCTCGCCCGGGTTGCCAAGTCCGGCAACCATGCGAATCTTGAGCGGCTGTGCAGCTGCCATGTTTGTCCTCCGTTACGTAAATAGTCCAATCAACGACAAAGGCTACCACGCCCGCCGAAGGCGAGGAAAGGTTGCAGCAAAGTCATTTCAGAAAACAGCTGCCCCGAGACAGCAGGAAGCCCCGGACACGCCGGGAGGGGTTATCAAAGCGAACATCCCGCAGCCGCAAAGCGGCGAGGACGTTCGCGTGATAACCCCGCAGGCGTGTCCGGGGCTTCCGGAGGGATGCGAGGGTCGAGCGACTACAGCGCGAAGTCGCCGCCGACGAGCGTGGAGACGGGCTCCTCGTGGTAAACGGCGGAGATGGCCTGAGCGAACTCCTCGGCGACCGAGATGGTCTTGATCTTGCCGCCGACCTCGACGGGAATGGCGTCGGTGACGACGCACTCGACGATCGGGGCGTCGTTCAGGCGCTCGATGGCCGGACCGGAGAAGATGCCGTGGGTGGCGCAGACGTAGATGTCGCCAGCGCCCATAGCCTTGAGCTCCTTGACGTTGGCGCACAGGGTGCCAGCGGTGTCGATCATGTCGTCGTTGATGACGCAGGTCTTGCCCTTGATGTCACCGATGATGCCCATGACCTCGGCGGCGTTGTGGCGCGGACGGCCCTTGTGGGCGATGGCCAGGTCGCAGCCGAGCATGTCGGACAGCTTCTTGGCGGCCTTGGCACGGCCCACGTCGGGGGAGACGACAACCAGGTTGTCGGTGTCGAAGTGCATGTCGTTGTAGTACTGGCCAAACAGCGGCAGTGCGGACAGGTGGTTAACCGGGATATCAAAGAAGCCCTGGATCTGACCCTGGTGCAGGTCGAGGGTGATGATGCGGTCGACACCGGCGCGCTCGAGCAGGTTGGCGACGAGGCGGGCGGTGATGGGCTCGCGCGGGCCGGCCTTGCGGTCCTGGCGGGCATAGCCGTAGTGGGTGATAACGGCGGTGATGGAGCGGGCGGATGCGCGCTTGGCAGCGTCGGTGGCGATGAGCAGCTCCATGAGCATGTCGTTGACGTTGCCGCCGGCCACGGACTGAATCAGGAAGACGTCGGCGCCGCGGACGGTCTCGTCGTAGCGGGCGTAAATCTCACCGTTGGCGAACTGCTTTAGCGTAAGGCCCGAAAGCTCGACCCCAAGGTACTCAGCGATCTTCTGAGCGAGGGGACGGTTGGAGGAACCGGAATACACGCGGATGGACTTGCGCATATTCTCCGACTTCTCGGGATCATTAATCGGCATTACCCTTCTCCTTTATACATCGAATGCCATATAGATGCCTTGTTGCATTGTAACCGCGCGACGGGGTTTATCGAGTCTTGATAACGTCTTTACCGTCAACGGACACGAACCGACCACTCATCCGGCCGCGCAGGTCACGATAGAAAAAGGAGCCGTCCCCATGGAACAGCTCCTTTTGTGCTTGGTAAAACGTTATACCTCGTCGTCCTCGTGCAGACGGCGGCGATAATCGGCGGCCCAGCCCTCGATATTTACCTGACGGGCGCGGCCCAGACCGAGCGCGTCGGCCGGGACCGGCTCGGTGATGACGGAGCCGGCGGCCACGAGTGCACCGTCGCCAATCTGGGCGGGCGCGACCATCATGGTGTCGGAACCGATAAAGGCGTCCTTGCCGATGACGGTCTTGTGCTTGTGGACGCCGTCGTAGTTGCAGGTGATGGAGCCCGCGCCCACGTTGACGCCGGAGCCCATGGTGGTGTCGCCGATGTAGGACAGGTGTGGCACCTTGGAACCCTCGCCGATCGTGGACTTCTTGATCTCCACGTGCGTGCCGGCCTTGGAGCCGTCGAGCATGTGGGTGCCCGGGCGCAGGTAGGCGCGCGGGCCGCAGTCGACGCCGTTCTCGATGACGGCCTCGATGGCGATGGTCTCATCGATGATGCAGCCGCTGCCGACGGTGGTGTCGGTGAGGCGGCTGTTGGGGCCGAGCTGGCACTCCTCGCCCACGGTGACGTGACCGATCAGATGCGTCTGCGGCCACACGACGGTGTCGCGGCCGATGACGGCATCGGGGCCGATCCAGGCCTGCGTGGGGTCGATGAAGGTAACGCCCTCGGCCATCCAGTGCTCGTTGATGCGGTCGCGCGCGATGGCGGTGAGCTGCGCGAGCTGGATGCGGCTGTTGACGCCCAGGCCGTCGCGGTAGTCATCGCAGTGGAAGATGGAGACCGCCTGGCCGTGACCCTTGAGGATTTCGAGCATGTCGGGCAGGTAGTACTCGGACTGCGCGTTGTCGTTGCCGATCTCGTTAATGTGGGCGGCGAGCTGCGCGCCGTCGAAGGCGTAGCAGCCGGCGTTGCACTCCAGCAGCGTGGCGGCCTGCTCGGGCGTGCAGTCCTTCTGCTCGATGATGCGCTCGATCTGACCATCGGCGCCCAGCTTGATGCGGCCGTAGCCAAAAGGATCGGGCGGGGTCATGGTCATGACGGTGCAGGCGAGCTCGCCGGTGGCGACGGTCTGCGCGAACTTGGCGACGGTGTCGGCGGTGATGAGCGGCAGGTCGCCGTTGAGCACGACGACGGGGCCTTGCGTGATGCCGCAGGCCTCGAGCGCGACCTTTACGGCGTGGCCGGTGCCCAGGCGCTCGGTCTGCTCGACGCACTCGACCTTGGTGGCGCTGTTGGCATAGGCGCCATCGATGAGGGCGCGCATCTCGTCGGCGTGGCTGCCGATGACGACCACGACGCGGCTGCAGCCGGCCTTGATGGTGGCGTCGACGATCCACTGGACCATGGGCTTGCCCAGGATCTTGTGCGAAACCTTGCAGTGGTTCGACTTCATGCGGGTGCCCTCGCCGGCGGCGAGGATAATTGCGGTTGCGTCCATGTGATCTCCTGTTACGTTATAGAGACGTGTGTTTGGAAACGATACACGGCGCAATATGATACCGCAGGCATATGATGAGCGCGTAGCGATTGGTGTGCGACGGCCGATGTCGCTGCCGCCGGCGTGGTGTTTGCGCTGCTTGCGGGCGGTGCCGGCAGTGCTTCGGCGTCGGTGATTTGGCGGGAGGGCGGGGATGCCTATGGACAACATGCGAGAGGGTTCGGGCGCCGAGCCCGTGGGGGCATTTTCAATGTCGCATCCGGCGGTGCCGGCACTCTATATTGTGTTGACGCTGGGGCTCACCATGTTCTCGATGCAGCCGGTGCTGATTGCGCTGTCGCTCGCAGGCGGGCTGGCGTATGGATTTGCGACGCGCGGGGCTGCCCGCACGATGGGCGCACTTCGCTGGCAGCTGCCGGTGATTTTGATTATCGCGCTGGTCAATCCGCTGTTTAGTGCATCGGGCTCGACCGAGCTGTTTCGTATTGGCATGCGCGCGGTGTATCTAGAGAGCATGGTTTACGGCCTGTGCATGGGCGGACTGTTTGTGGCGAGCGTGCTGTGGTTTGAGGCCGCGGCGTCGATGCTCGAATACGACAAGGTACTCGCACTGTTGGGCAACGCCGCGCCGGTGATCGCGCTCATGATCTCGATGTGCATGCGGCTTATCCCACAGTTTTTGCGCCGCGGCCGCACGGTGCTGGCGGTGCAGGACGCGGTCGATGTGCCGGGGCGTGCGCCCACCGATCCCGTGCGTTCGCGCCTGCGGGCATCGAGCGTGCTGATGGGCTGGGGCATGGAAGATTCGCTTGAGCGCGCGGATGCCATGCGCTCGCGCGGGTGGGGCGCCGCGACGCGTCGCACGACGTACGCGCGGTATCGGCTGGGGCGCGGCGACGCTGCCGCGCTGGTGGGGCTTGCGCTGTTTGGTGCCGCCGCGGTGGCAGTGGCATGGACCGCGACAACGCAGTATTCGTTTTACCCGCAGCTTTCGGTGCCCGCGCCGTGGCTGGGCTATGTCGTGTACGCTGTCTGGATGGTGCTGCCCTGTGTGTTGCATGCGATCGATGAGAAGAGGTTTGGCTGATGGCTCGGTTGGATAGGGGCCCGGTGTCGGGCGCGGCGTGCGGCCCGGATATGCCGGCGATTGAGGTGCGGAGCCTGAGCTTTGCCTACCCCGGGGCTGATGCTGCGGTGCTCGAGGGGCTCGACTGGTCTGTTCCCCAAGGTGCATTTGCGCTGCTTGTTGGCGGTACCGGATCGGGTAAGTCGACGCTGCTCTCGCTGCTCAAGCCCGAGATTGCTCCGGCGGGCGAGCGCGCTGGCGAACTGCTCGTGCTGGGCGAGAACGTTGCCGACATGGACGTGCGCGCGTCTGCGGAGCGCGTGGGCTACGTGTTCCAGGATCCCGAAAACCAGATTGTGTGCGAGACCGTGTGGCACGAGATGGCGTTTGGCCTAGAGAATCTGGGTGTGTCGCGCGACGAGATGCGCCGCCGTGTTGCCGAGACCAGCTATTTCTTTGGTCTGGAGGATTGGCTTCATCGCGATACCGATACGCTTTCGGGTGGCCGCAAGCAGCTGCTGTCGCTTGCCGCCGTTCTGGCGCTGCGTCCGCGCGTGCTGTTACTCGACGAGCCCACGTCTCAGCTCGATCCCGTTGCCGAGAAGAATTTTCTGCACGCGCTGTTTCGCGTGAACCGTGAACTGGGCTGCACGGTTGTTGTGGCTACGCATCAACCGCGGCCGATGCTCGAGTATGCGACGTGTGCGTACCGGATTGAGGGCGGTCGCGTGCGCGAGGTGGCGGATATGGCTTCTTTGGGGCGCCGAGAATCGCTGTTTTCCGATGACATGTTGGGGTGGGGTGCCATCCGATGTGCAAAAAACGGAGTATTCAGCAGGCGTGAGGACAATTTGGGCTCTCTGGAGCCACCCGGGGACGTATCGAGCGCGAAAAAAAGTTTGGAATTGGACAAATCGTCCGAATTTGTGGCGCAAACGTCGCTCGAGAACGGCTCGGAAGCCCTCCCGCGCACGGATGGAGGCAGAATACTCCAAAAAATGCACGGCGGGTCGGCTACCACCCTGTCGGAAGGCTGGTTTCGCTACGATCGCGCGGGCGGTTGGGTGCTGCGCGGGCTCGATGTGACGTTTTCGGCCGGCGCGGTGCATGCGGTCGTGGGCGGAAACGGCTGCGGCAAGTCGACGATGCTCTCGGTGCTGGCCAAGACGGCTAAGCTGCAGCGTGGCCGCATGGTGCGTGGGGCGGCCTCGGCGGCGCTGCTGCCACAGAATCCCAAGGCATTGCTGGTCGCCGAAACGGTGCGCGACGAGCTGATGGAATGGGCTTCGACCTGCGGATACGACGAGGCCGCAGCACAGGAGCAGACAGCGCGCCTGGGTCTGGCGGGCTTGGAGGCGCGTCACCCGTACGATCTTTCGGGCGGTCAGCGCCAGCTGCTTGCGTTGGCAAAGCTGCTGTTGATTGGTCCGGAGCTGCTGCTGCTTGATGAACCCACCAAGGGCCTTGATCTGACAAGTCGCTGCATTATCGCCCGAGCCCTGCGCGAGCATGCGCAGGCCGGCGGCACCGTCGTCATTGCCACGCACGACTTAGACTTTGCCGAGCAGGTGTCCGACGACGTCGCCATGATGTTCGACGGCGAGATCGCCTGTATGGAGCCTCCGGCAGATTTCTTTGCCGACAACGTGTTCTACAGGGCGTGATGGGATGACGGATCATCGCGCCTCGCGCCTACTCGCAAAAATGGAGATCCCGCTGTTGTTGGCGGTACCGGCAGTGATGACTGCGGCGTTGCTGGCGGGCATTGAGCAGGCGGCGCTTGCCATGCTGGTTGTAGTGACGCTCGTGCTCGCACTGTTCTTTGCGGGCTACGAGACCTCGCGCCCGGGCCTGCGCCAGATTATGCCCACGCTGGTTCTGGCGGCGCTGGCCGCGGCGGGGCGCATCCTGTTTGGGCCCATTCCCGATTTTAAGCCCGTGAGCGCTATCGCCATTATCGCGGGTGCGACACTTGGCCGTCGCAATGGTTTTATGGTCGGCGCGTTGGCGGCACTGACCAGTAATTTCTTTTTTGGACAGGGCATGTGGACGCCGTGGCAGATGTATGCCTGGGGTCTGGTTGGCTATGTTGGCGGCGCGCTGGCGCATGCGGGCGCGTTTGATCGCGCCGATGGAACCGTGCGAATGCCGGCGCTGTTGGCGTATGGCTTTGCCTCGGGCTTGCTGTATGGCGTCGTGATCAACGCGTATGACATCATCGGTTTTGTGCAGCCGCTCACCTGGGCAGGCGCCGTAGCGCGTCTTGCTACGGCGGTGCCGTTCGATATCACGCACGGCCTCGCGACCTGCGTGTTCTTGGCCGCCTTGTACAAGCCTTGGTGCCGTCGCATTAACCGTGTCGTCGTGAAGTACGGGCTGTAATGGCGGTTGCGCCGGGGCGAGAATCAATATTGCCTTGGTGTCATATCAAAACTATGCCGGTTTACGGGGCTGGATTGACACAGACCGACCATACCGGCATTTTCCGTAATAGGGCAAGCCGTTTACCTGCGGCTTTATTTTGCTCGAATTGCGTGTGGTCAGGGATCTGCGATTCAGCCCCGTAAACTGGCATAGTTTTGCGCACGCCGACTCGTATGACGGTCGCAGCGGGCTCCAGAAGGCTAAATGACCAATTTTCCTCCGTCACTGGGGACCAGCTGGGAGTGCTCGCCACGAAAGCGGTCCATCTACTACGTTTAGGTCGCCGTCCTCAACCACAGTGAACAATGTGAAAAGAAAACCGCAGGTAGAAAGCCTGCGGTTTTTCGTAGAACATGGTTATGGTTGAGGGTAACGGCTTAAACGTAGTAGATGGGCGCTTTTCGCGGCAGATGTATTACGCAGGTGTCCTCGGAGAGCCAAAATGATCTGTTTCCCTCCGTCCCCGGGGGATCGTTTGGGGGTTAGAGCTCCAGGGTGAGGGTGACGGGGCAGTGATCACTGCCGAAGATGTCGCCGCGGATGCCGGTGTCGCGTACGTTGCCGGCGATTGCGTCGCTTACCAGGAAGTAGTCGATGCGCCAGCCTGCGTTGTTCTTGCGGGCATTAAAGCGGTAGCTCCACCAGCTGTAGACGCCCTCGACGTCCGGATTGGCCGCGCGCCAGGTGTCGGTAAAACCGGCGTCGAGCAGCTCGGTAAACTTGCCGCGCTCCTCGTCCGAAAAGCCGGCGTTGCCGCGGTTGGACTTGGGGTTCTTAAGGTCGATCTCCTCGTGAGCCACGTTAAAGTCGCCGCAGGTTACGACGGGCTTTCCGGTCTCGCGCTCGAGGCCCGCCAAAAAACCGCGATAGGCATCGTCCCAGGCCATGCGTACATCGATGCGCGCGAGCTCATTTTGGGCGTTGGGCGTATAGACGTCCACGAACCAAAACTTGTCGAACTCGAGCGCACAGACGCGGCCCTCGGTTGCGGCTCGGGCGACGAGCTCGGCGGTCCCACCCTCGCCGGCGTAGGGTAACAGCGCATCGGCGTGCAGCACGCGCAGCGGTTCCTGGCGGCTAAAGACCGCAGTGCCCGAATAGCCTTTGCGTTCGGCGTAGCTCCAGGTTTGGTGATAGCCGGGCAGATCGATATCGACCTGGCCTTCTTGCAGCTTGGTCTCCTGCAGCGCCAGGATATCGACGTCGAGTTCTTGCGCGATCTGGATAAAGCTCGGGTCCTTTTTGAGCACGGCGCGCAGGCCGTTGACGTTCCACGAGGCGAAAGTGTAAGTCTGAGGCATGGTGTCCTTTCGACGGGGTTGGCAGGCTTAAGATTAACGCAACAAGAGCGGGGCGGAGTCCGCGAGTGATAGTGCGAACGCCGCCGTCCCTAAGACACGGACGGAGGACATATATGACGCAGGCAATATCGGACCCCAAACAGGCCTCCGCCGCGCTGGCGGAGCTGTTCGAAACCCATAGCAACGTGGTCTTCTTTGGCGGCGCGGGCGTTTCCACGGCGAGTGGCATCCCCGATTTCCGCAGCGTGGATGGCCTGTATCACCAGCGGTTTTCCTATCCGCCCGAGACTATGCTCTCGCACAGCTTCTACGAGGCGCATCCGGCGGAGTTTTTCGACTTCTACCGGACCAAGATGATCACCCTTAACGCCAAGCCCAACCACTGCCACGCCAAGCTGGCGGAGCTGGAGCGCGCCGGCAAGCTCGACGCCGTGGTGACGCAAAATATCGACGGCCTGCACCAGATGGCCGGCTCGCAGCGCGTGTTTGAGCTGCACGGCTCGGTCCACCGCAATATCTGCCAGACGTGCGGCGCGGTCTACAGCGCCGAATGGATTTGCGCGCGCGAGCACGAGGATGCCGCGGGCGTGCCCGTGTGCCCTGCGTGCGGTGGTCGCATCAAGCCCGATGTGGTGCTCTACGAGGAGCCGCTCGACGAGCATGTGCTTACCGGCGCCGTTGCTGCCATCGCCGCGGCCGACGCCCTCGTCGTGGGCGGAACCTCGCTCGTGGTGTATCCGGCGGCGGGCCTCACGCGTTACTTTACTGGCGATACGCTGGCCATTTGCAATTTGGCGCCCACCGATCAGGATGCAAATGCCGACCTGCTGATTTCTTGCGACATCGCGGCCGCGTTTGCGTTCTAGCCCGCGCGCGCGGATACAATAGAAAGACTGATTGCAAAGCGACCCCGCCGCCAGCGCCCGAGCGCGGCGGCGTGGGCATTTTAGGAGGATGTTCATGGCGAACGACAGCAAGACATGGCGGTGCGGAAAGTACGAGCTCAGCTTTGACCGTCCGCGCATCATGGGCGTCCTCAACGTGACGCCCGATTCGTTTAGCGACGGCGGTGAGCACTTTGACCAGGATGCCGCTATCGAGTACGGCCTGGCGATGCTCGATGCCGGCGCCGACATCATCGACGTGGGCGGTGAGTCCACGCGCCCCGGCTTTACCCCGGTCAACCCCGACGAGGAAGCGCGTCGCGTGCTGCCCGTCGTGCGCGGGCTTGCCAAAGAGGGCGCCATCGTCTCGATCGATACGCGTCATGTGGCGGTTGCCAAGGCGGCTGTGCGCTGCGGTGCTTCGATTGTCAACGACGTGACGGGCTTCACCGATCCCAAGATGGTTGAGTTCGTTAAGACGAGCACCTGCGGCGTCATCGTAATGCACGCCGGCGAGGTCGCCGTACCCGCACGCACGCATGCAACGGTGCAGCTCGATACCTCGGCTGCGGCGTTTGTTGCCGAGAAGGCACGCGAAGCGGCTGCCGAGGCTGCGCGCGAGGCCGAGAAGCCGGCCCGTCGCCGTCGCGGCAAGTTGCTGGGCGAGCCCAAGGTTGAGGCCAAACTTCCGGGCGGTGTGGTACAGCCCTCGCTGCCGTTTGGCGAATCGGAGCCCGCGCCCGAGTCCGAGCCAGAGACGCCGGCTGCCGAGCAGGCTGCCCCTGCCGCTGCTGCGCCCGAGACCGTGCCCGCAGCTACCGAAGCCGCACCAGAGCCCAGCGACCACCTGGCAGCCATGATGCGCCGCAGCGCCCGCCGCGAGGAGGCCTACGTGCCCACCTCTCAGCTCCGCCGCTTTACCCTGCCCGATTCGGCGCCCATCATGCGCCGCGTCATGGGCTTCCTGTCCGACCAGGCCCGTACGCTCATCCATGCCGGCGTGTCGCGTGACCGTATCTGCATCGATCCCGGTCCGGGCTTTGGCAAGACGGCCAACGAGGACATCGTCATCCAGCGCGAGACCGCCAAGATGGCGTCGCTGGGCTACCCGCTCATGTGCGCCGTGTCGCGCAAGCGCTTTGTGGGCGCCGTCTCGGGCGTGACCGAGGCCGCCGAGCGCGATGCCGCCACGTTTGGCGTGTGCCTGGGCGCCATCCAGGCCGGCGCCAACATCGTGCGCGTGCATGACGTTGCGGGCTTTGCACAGTTCCTGAACGGTTACTGGGCCGTTGCCAAGCCGCAGCCGCGCCGCGCGTTTGTGGCCGTGGGTTCCAACCTGGGGCATCGCTGCGACAACATCCGCGCTGCGCGCGACATGATTGCCGAAATCCCGCTCACCTGCGTGTCCAACTGCTCGCGCATCTACGAGAGCGAGCCGGCCTACGAGACGCGCCAGGACGCGTTTGCCAACGCCGTCATCGAGATCAAGACCGAGCTGGCTCCGCTGGTGCTGCTTGACGAGCTCATGAAGATTGAGGCCGAGCTGGGGCGTGACCGCTCCAAAAAGGCCAAGGCAAACGGCCCGCGCACCATCGACTTGGACCTGCTGTGGATGGACGGCGAGACCCACGGCGGCAAGAAGCTGCGTCTGCCGCATCCGCTGATCGGCGAGCGCGACTTTGTGCTGGTGCCGCTCGAGGACCTGATGCACGACCCGGCGCGGTTCTTCCGCTACAACGGCGTCGAGGTCAAGGAGCCCGAGGATCGCGTGGGCCATATCGTGGGCGAATTGGGGCGTATGTAGATGATCGAGATGAATGCTGTTGCCGCCGGTACCGAGCTCGACGCGGCGCGTGACGCGGGCCGCGAGGGCATGTCCGCGGGCTGGTGCGCGTGGAGCGCGGGCGATACATCGCTGACGTTTTCGCTGGTCGTGCGCCCCGATGTGAACATGCACGCCTTCCACGGCCTGCCGTTTGTGGCCGCAATGGGCATGATGGACGCGCTCGTGGGCACGGCCGCAACGCCGGGCCTGGGGCTTGCCGGCAAGGTGGGTATCCAGTGGCCGAGTGACATCGTGTGCGGCGCGCCTGCGTTTGAGACGCCGCTCGCGCGCGTCGCCGTCAACGGCGGTGCCGGTGCCGCGGGCATGTTTGCCGCGGTGACGGTGGATGTTGAGCGTGCGGCGCTAGGCGAGCTTGGCGTGGATGTTGCTGACGAAGCGCTGGTCGAGGCGCTGGCCGCGGCGGTGCTCGCTCGCGTTGACGCCTGGGCGGTTGCCGCCAACACACCACAGGGCGCTGCCGGCCCGCTGGCCCCGGTGCTGGGTGAGTACTTCGATATGGTGCCGCTGCTGGGTCGTCAGGTCGCGGCGGTGTCGCCCAACGGCCTGCCGCTCGCGGTCGGCGTGTTTGCGGGCCTGGACATCTGGGGCCGCGCGACCATCAAGACCGACGCCGGCGAGCAGGAGTTTCCGCCCGAGGCCGTGCGCATTCGCGGGCTGTAGCGCGAGGCGTCAGCGCTCAAAGACAACGATGACAACAAGACCCTCCTCGGCCTGTGCCGGGGAGGGTTTCGCTTGCCTGGGGGATGGGTCGCCAGCGCCCTATTCCTCAAAACTGAAAATCTTTCGATTTTGAGGAATAGAATTAAGCCAGCTCGGCCTTTAGCGAGGTATATTCGTTACAGAGCCTATTCCTCAAAACTGAAAATTATTCGTTTTTGAGGAATAGCGATAAAAGACCGCGAGGAGGCCGCAAATGAAACTCATCAATAGAACGTCATATATGGACACATTGACGAGCCTTATTGGCGTGCCGGATATCAAGGTCATCACGGGCATCCGACGTAGCGGTAAATCAAAATTGCTCGAGGCCCTCCGCGATTACGTGGAGGCAAATCTGCCCAATTCGAATGTCATCCATATCAACTACAACCTCGATGAGTTCGAAGGCTTGCTCGAATATCATGCCCAGCTCGCCTATGTAAAAGAGCATCGAGTGCCCGACAAGCAAAACTTCCTGCTTATCGACGAGGTTCAGATGTGCGACGGCTTTGAACGCGCGATCAACAGCCTCCATGCATCCGAGCAGTACGACATCTTCATCACCGGATCGAATGCCTTTTTGCTGTCGAGCGATCTGTCGACGCTCTTTACGGGGCGCACCTTCGAGATCGAGGTTTTCCCATTCTCGTTTGAGGAGTATCGCTCCTATGGCGACGAGGACGAGGTCGACCGCGACTTCGATGAGTACGCGAGAACCGGCGGTATGTCCGGCTCTTACCCTTATCCATTGCAGGAGCAGCGCTATCAATATCTCTCCAATGTCTTTAAAACGCTCATCGTGAGGGATATCGTGCAGCGGCATAACGTGAGAAACGAATCGGCGCTACTGCGCATTGCCGATTACATGATGGACAACGTCTCCAACATAACGTCGGCACGCAACATTACTGATGCATTAAATGCGGATGGGCTAAAGATTACGAACAAGACGGTCGGTGCGTACATGGGGTACCTGTGCGATGCGTTTGCCTTCTATAAAGTTCGTCGGTACGACATTCGCGGCAAAAAATACCTTAAGAGCGGCGAGAAGTACTATCTGGCGGACCATGCGTTTAAATATGCGCTTCTTGGTACACGTGATATGGATTGGGGACGCGTATACGAGAACATGGTGGCAATCGAGCTGCTGCGCCGCGGATACGAGGTATATGTCGGCGTACTCTATAAAAAGGAAATAGACTTTGTAGCAATCAAGCGGAGCGAGAAACTCTACATTCAGGTGAGCGACGACATCAGCTCGGATAAGACATTTGAACGCGAGATTTCGCCACTGCTGAGCATTGGCGATGCGTATCCCAAGATGATTCTTGCCCGCACGCATCACGAGGCCACGGATCGCGACGGGGTGCAGATCATGGACCTGGCGAGATGGCTGTGCGGCGAGGCGTAGCAGAAAGTCCTATTCCTCAAAAATGAAAATTTTTCGATTTTGAGGAATAGGACCGACGCGTTGCCTAGTTCGCCGCTCGTGCTCGTGCTCGACTTAAGCTCCCGCCCTATCCCAGCTCCTGCATGCGGCGATAGATTTCGCAGATGCCCTTAATGGTGAGTTGGCCATCGACCACGTCGAAGGCATCGGTCGAATCGGCGACGATGCCGGCGAGACCGCCCGTGGCGATAACGGTGGCATCGTCGCGGCCCAGCTCGCGCTTCATGCGCGCGACCAGGCCCTCGGCCATGGCGGCAGCGCCCACCACGGCGCCGACCTTGATGCATTCCTCGGTGTCGCGGCCGATGGCGTGCTCGGGCGCCTCGAGCGGTACGCTGGCGAGCTTGGCGGCTCGGGCGGCAAGCGCGTCCATGGAGATGCGGATGCCCGGCGCGATCGCTCCGCCAATGTAATAGCCGTCCTTGTCGATGACATCGATATTGGTTGCGGTGCCAAAGTCCACCACGATCGCCGGCGCGCCGTAGAAAGTCTCGGCTGCGACGGCGTTGGCGACGCGATCGGCACCTACGGTCTGGGGACGCGCCGCGCGCAGCTTGGTCACGGCGGCCGTCTGCGGTCCGATGACGATGGCGTCCGCGGCAATGCGGTCGGCCACGGCGTGCCACTCGCGCGAGAGCTGCGGCACCACGCCGGCAAAGGCGATCGCGTCGACCGCATCGAGTGAAAGGCCGTACATCTTAAAGAAGCCCATCAGGCGCACATGGATCTCGTCGGCGGTATAGGAGCGGTCGGTGGGCATGCGCCACGACTGCACCAGCTCGTTTCCGTCAAACAGGCCCATGGCCGTCTGCGTGTTTCCCATATCGATAGCGAGCAGCATGTCTACTCCCGGTGTTGGCATAAAAGGACGCGCACCATTGTATACGCGCCGTCGACGGCGCTCGGCTGCGATTCGTTCACGGCGATATGGGCTGAGGGGTTTTAAATATGAAGGAATTATGCTCTACGAGATTTTCCTTGCCGTTTACCGAACTCCCACGTAATATACCTTCTTGCGCACATGAGGCGCCCAGACATTGCGGGGTGGAGCAGTCTGGTAGCTCGCCGGGCTCATAACCCGGAGGTCGTAGGTTCAAATCCTGCCCCCGCGACCAAGACTTTTAGCAGCTCAGGGGTATTGTTCCTCTGAGCTGTTTTCTTTTATCTTGACAATGCAGCGAGGACTCCTGAGCGGAATATGAGCAGATTGCAACGACCGCCAAGGCAAAACAGATGCCAATAAAACTAAAACCAGCTAAATAGAAGTGAAGAACCCGTAGAATCTTTCTCAGTGGAAAAGGCTATCAAGTGAGGGTCCGTATGCCAGGAAAGAAAGCCGATGCAGAAGCTTTTGCAAGCAGGTGGGCGAACAAGGGAAATGAGAACCAGGACACGCAACGGTTCTGGATCGACTTCTATCAGAATGTCCTGGGTGTTGAGGATGCGGTCTCGAGACTTGAGTTCGAGAAGCCCGTCTCCACCGATGCGAGCACGCACGATGGGTATATCGACGTCTTCATACCGTCGGCCAAAACTCTTGTCGAGCAAAAGTCGCTGGGAATCGATCTCGCCAAGGAGGAGACGCGCCAGGGCCGCAAGGTGACGCCCGCGAAGCAGGGCAACGCTTACGCTCAGGGCATGCCCCTCTCCCAACAGCCGCGCTACATCATCGCTTGCAATTTTGCCGAGTTTTGGGTCTTCGATCGCGAGCGGGACTCGCTTTGCCGCGAGCCGATCTTCAAGCTCTCGCTCGCTGAGCTCCCCAAGAACCTCGCGGCTGTGCAGTTCCTTAAGGGCGGGGCGGAGGCCCCGGCCACAATCTCACGTGCGGTCTCGGTGGAGGCCGGCAAGATCATGTCGAAGCTCCACGATCAGGCGGCCGAGGCGTTCGATGACCCCGACACGCCCGAGAACCACCACGCCCTCTCCGTGCTCATGACCCGGCTCATGTTCCTCATGTTCTGCGAGGACGCTGGTCTCATGGAGCCAAATGCCTTCCGAGACTACGTCGCACACTTCCAGGCGGGTGATCTCAGGCGAGGCCTCAAGGACCTGTTCGTCTGGCTCGATACCAAAGATGAAGATCGTGACAAGTACGCCGAGGACTGGTTGAAGAAGCTACCCTATATGAATGGCGGCCTCTTTCGTGAGAGGACGGAAATCCCGCCATTGTCCGAGAGCTTCCGACATACGCTCATTGTCGAGGGCTGTCAGGAATTCGATTGGACTGGCGTGAGCCCCACGGTCTTCGGTTCCATCTTTGAGGGGGCGCTGTCGCATGACCATCGGCGTGCGAACGGCCAACACTTCACGAGCCCCGAGAACATTCATAAAGTGATTGACCCGCTTTTTCTCGACGATCTCAAGGTGGAGTTTGATGAGGCCTGTGCAAAGCCCGTCGCGGGCGGCGCGAGGACCCGTGCTCTCAAGGAGCTCCATGAGAAGATCGGTAGCATCTCTATCCTCGATCCGGCGGCAGGTTCGGGTAATTTCCTTACGGAGAGCTATCTCTGCCTGCGACAGTTAGAAAACCGTATTCTTTTTGAACTCCAAGGAGAACAAACGTCTTTCCGCTTTGAGGAGGTTGAGGCCGCCGACGTCCTTGTCAGTCTGAAGAATTTCCATGGCATCGAGCTTGAGGATTTCGCCTGCTGCGTTGCCCGCACTGCGCTCTGGATTGCCGAGAAGCAGGCGGATGCCGATACGGCAAAGGTGACGCAGCGCGTCTATCAGGAACTGCCGCTCACGGACTACGAGGGCATCGTCAACGCAAACGCGCTTCGCATCGACTGGAACGACGTGGTCCCAAGTGATGAGGTCAACTACGTTCTCGGCAATCCGCCGTTTATCGGGCAGTCCCAAAGGACCGATGAGCAGGTGGACGACCTCAAGTATGTTTGGGGCCGGGGCTACGACGGCTATCTCGACTATGCGACATGCTGGTATAGGAAAGCGGCCGATTATTTGGTTAATACTGACGCGGAGTTTTCGTTTGTCTCGACGAACTCGATTTGCCAGGGCCAGCCGGTTCCATCCCTTTTCAGGCCCCTATTCGACGCGGGATGGAGGGTCAGTTTCGCACACCGTTCTTTCGTATGGGATTCGGCGGCTGACGACGAGGCCCATGTGCACGTAGTCATCGTTGGATTCTCCCAGGGTCCCGTGGAGCCTGTTGCCTTCTCGTATCATCGGGGCAAAAGGACGATTGAGCATCCGAACAATTTGAACGGTTACTTGCTTGACGCTCCGAACGTCTTTGTTGAGAAGAAAATGAGACCGCTGTTTGAGGATGTATCTCCTATGGTCATCGGAGGTAAACCGGCGGATGGGGGATACTTCCAGATTAAGACAAGAGAAGAATACGAGGACGTTATTTCCGACAGCGTCGCCGCAAAATATGTAGTCCCGTGTGTGGGAGCCCAGGAGTTGATTAACAACAAGGAAAGATGGTCTTTGTGGCTTGCGGACGCGCCTAGATTGGATATCGCGAAATCTCCGATCTTGAGGGAGAGGGTCCAGGGAGTCCGAGATTTCCGTTTGGCTTCGAAGAAAGCATCGACGAGGCGGCTTGCTGATGAGCCCTGGCGCTATGCTGAGGTGAGGAAGGCCGACGGGCCGTTCCTCTGCGTCCCGCGTCGTTTTTCCGGTGGGCGAAAGTACTTCACGGTCAAACGGTGTGAATCCGGGGAAATCGCTACGGACGCCTGTTTCTTCGCCGACGACCCCGATGGTCTCCTGTTCGGAATCATCTCATCGGGGGTCTTCATGGCGTGGCAGAAGGCGGTCGGAGGCGAGCTCAAGAGCGACTGCCGTTTCTCGAACACCATCGTGTGGAACAATTTCCCCCTGCCGAAATTAACCGATGAGGGACGGCGGGCCATCATCGATGCCGGTCAGGCGGTGCTTTCTGCAAGGGGGCTGTATCACGGCGCGTCCCTGGCCGACCTCTATAAACCGGCGGACGAGTTCCTGTATCCAGAGCTGTTCGAAGCCCACGGCAAGCTCGACGAGGCAATCGAATCGGCCTACGGTGTCGATTTCAATGGAGACGAGAACAAGATCGTCTCCCATCTATTTAATCTCTATGCCGAAAAGGTCGGTGAGTAGCGTGAAGGGGAGTGCCGTAAAGCCAAAAGAGGGGGCGGAGCTATCCGAGTCCGATTCTGTGAAAGAAGGTATTGGGGGCTTAAAGGCCGAGGCTGATCGGCAGGAGGAAGAAGCCCAGAGATATGCCGTCGCCTTCCTCCAGAAGGTGATGAGACTGAAGGGCGTGGCGATCGAGCGCGACCATTTCCTCCGTTCTGAGCTCCGGAAACGAGGCGTCTCGGACGAGCGAGTGGAGCTCGCTATTTCAACGAGCCCGGCAGCCGCCGGGATGGATTCCGGCCTTGTCGACTCCATCGCCATGGACGTCATTGATTTCGAGACGAAGAAATCGAGCGTCCTTTCGTTTTCCGCGGGATTGCCCGGAGGACTCGCGATGCTCGGAACGATCCCGGCGGACGTGACGCAGTACTATGTCCACGCCTTTCGAATTATGCAGAAACTGGCGTATCTTTACGGCTGGCGGTCCTTCATCGACGATTGCGACGAGATGGACGATGAGACCTTGGCGGCTTTTGCCCTTCTCCTGGCCGTGATGGTCGGGGTGAGCGGGGCCAACTCCGCGTTGACGGCGTTTTCCAAAACGGTCCAGTCGAATGTTGCCAAGAAGGTCGCCAATAAGGCGCTTATGCAGACAAGCTACTACCCGATAATCAAAAAGGTTCTTGCCGGAATCGGCGTCAAAATCACCAAAAGCAGTTTCGGCGACGCTGTAAGCAAGGTCGTTCCGGTCGTCGGCGGCTTCGTCTCGGGCGGCCTCACGTTCGTCAGCCTCAAGGGCGGGTCTAGGAGACTTGCAGGGGAGCTCAGGTCGTTGCCACAGGCGACAGGTCCCTTGACCGCAGAGGCGGTTGAACCTTTTACCGATTTTGCTGAAATGAAGGGGATGATGAGCGATGACGATGCCCAAATGGCATGAGACCATGCGGCCCATCCTTGAAGCGCTGGCGCATGTCGATGGATATCTGGCAGGCACCGACCTCCAGGATGCCGTGGCGATCGAATTCGACATGACCGATGACGAACGGGCCGAGCGTCTCAAGAGCGGCCAGTCGAGACTCTACAACCGCGTGTACTGGGGTATCACCGATTTGGAGAAGGCTAAGCTCCTGGAATACGGCGAGAAGAAGGGAACCTACCGTATCACCGATGCCGGCAGGACGTACCTTTCTGATTATCCCGGACCCATTACAGTCAAGGGTCTCTATGAGAACTGCACGGCATTCAAGAAGTGGAAAGACGGCTATCAGGCCGCAAGCAAGGCCAAAAACGCTTCAGAGCCCGAGGGCGTTTCGACACTGGAGGACCAGGAGTCCCCTCAGGAGGCGATGGAGTCTGCCTACGGCGAGATTCGTGACGCGCTCGCCGACGACCTCATTTCGATCATCATGGGAAAAGATCCGTATTTCTTCGAGCACCTGGTCGGAAAGCTGCTCGTGGCGATGGGTTACGGCGAGAGCCTGGACTCCCGTGTCGACGTCACCAAAAAGAGTGGTGACGAGGGGATAGACGGCGTCGTCCGTGAGGACCGACTCGGATTCGGAACCATCTGCTACCAGGCTAAGCGGTGGGATCCGCAAAGGACGGTCGGACGGCCGGAGGTTCAGGCATTCGTCGGGGCGCTTTCCGGAAAGGGCGTATCGAAGGGCCTTTTCATCACCACGGCTCGCTTCTCCAAGGATGCCCGCAAATATGCTGAGGGCCTCCTGGGGCAGACGGTCGTGCTCGTCGACGGCCCCGCACTTGCTGGCCTCATGATCGACTACGGCGTCGGCGTGAGCACGAGACAGGTCTACGAGATCAAGGCCGTTGACACCGATTTCTTCGACGAATAGCGCGTGTCTGCAACGCGCCTCTACCGCGCGCCCTTCCGCCCGTTGCATTTCGAGCAGAGCACCTGCAGGTTGGATGGAACGGTCTTGCCGCCCTTCGCGACCGGCACGATATGGTCGACGTGCAGGCCCACGCCGTCCGGCATGTATTTCCCGCATATCTGGCAGGTGTAGTTATCCCGGCGGGCGATCTGCTCGCGCAGCTGCTTCGTCATCAGCCTTCGCTGGTTCTTGGCGTGATAGTCCCTGAGCGTCGCCTCGTCGTTGATAGCGGCGAGGCGGATGCGGCGCTCGACGATCCACTCCCAGTTCACGTCAAGCTCGGAATCATCCATCGACACCTTGTAGGACGTCTTCACGTAGTTGGCCTGCTTGTACCTCGTCTGGTCGCGGCAGGTGATGAACCTAAAGGCCCTGTCATCGTCGACCGCCTCGGCGTACTGACGCTCGCGCCGGCTGCGGAGCCGGCAGGTTTTCAGATACTCTTCTTGCTCGTGCTTCCAGTTCTGGATGTATGCCCTATGGGCGACGATGGCGTCCCAACCGGCCGGGTCCATCAGGTGACGGTCGATGTAGTCCTCGATCCTCACGTTGCGCCTGCCAGACACATCGAAGCGGGCCACGTAGTAGGGATACCTAAAGGGGCTCGCCAGAATCCTGCGAACCAGGACCGCGATTGCACAGACCAGGGCTATGACCAGCACGCCGAGAACGAAATAGGGCGTCAGGTCGACTATATAGTGGTACCCGTCTATCTCGTAGAGCTGAGTCATGGCATTCTTCCTTCCCCAAGGATGGCAAAATGATACCAAGACGCGGGTCTTCCGGATCGCGGGCGCTTTCCACGCGATACATCCATGCCCCTCCGTCCGGACACCGCACACCGAACCCCCACACCACGTTCGCTTTACAATCAAGAACATTCGTTCGACAATGAAGCCCGTGAGATACAAACGGATGTTCGGGGGTACGCGCATGATCATGAAAAAGCGCTCGCTTGCGGGAACCTGCAGCATACCCACCGATGCACAGCGCATCTACATCCCCGTGGACGCCAACGGCGCGGACGACCCCGACCACGGTCCGTCCGATCCCGTCACCATCCACTGGCCGGACGGCCGCAGTTGGAAGGTTGAGAGCATCTACGCCCGCCAGGAGTTCGGCCGCGCCATCTTCGGTAACCTCTGTGTGCGTTACGACGTCTGTATCGCGAGGCAGCGCAAAACGGTCTGGTGGGAGCACGGCGACTGGTTCGTCGAGCGCGGTGGCGGCATGGCGGTGATGCCCGAGTGATGGGCCACACAAAGGACTTCGGCGCCGGCAGCATCGTTCGCGCCAACGGCGACAAGCCCGGCAGACGCGTCCATAAGCAGTACGTAGACGTCTACGCCCGCACTAACGCCGACGGAACGACGGTGCCTGTCCGCGTCTGCTGGCCGGACGGCCGCGGCTTCACGATCGACCAAATCATTCGAATAGACCCCTTCGGCGCGGTCATCCACGACGCGCAGATGGCGGTCTACACGGTGCGCATCGGCGGCTGGACCACTCAGCTCATGCTGGAGCACTACCACAGGGAGGACCCCATTCACGGGGCAGATGACCGCCTGCGATGGTGGGTCTGGGCGTTCGAGAACACCCGCTCGAAGAACGACGTTTCCGCACCGCCTGCCGACACGCGCGTCCGGTGAACGCGGGTTGGGTCGTCATGCGGAACGCAGAGGGTGACGTCGGCTAGAGCCAAGCTCCGGTCCACTCGCTCCGGTCCCTCGTCGCCGCGAGGAGCGCACCGCATGCCGCGAGCAGTTCGTAGTCCGCGATCCTGATGCCGACCGACATGGCCTCGGCGAGGACTTCAATCCTTCTGCCATAATCATCGATCTCGGAAAATACCCCGATACCGTCCATGAGCCGCTGGGCGGCTTCGCTCGGCCCGTCCCCCCCGTCCCCCCGTCGTGACATGACGTTCTTCCATGCCGAAACAATCCTCTCTATGCGAGAAAGGCGATGATAGCAGGTGCTGTCCGGGCCAGCATAAACAGCGTTTTACGTTTTACGGCATCCGCCGACGGCGGCCACGGCTCCGTGGCCGGGTGGCACCTCCGCTACGCCGCGTCAAGGGGGCCCATGAGACCCCGCACAAACCTCCGCTCCGCTCCGGTTGGTGGAGGTCGTCATGGACCTCCCTTGACCCGTCTTCGCTCCGGTGCGGCTTTGCAGGGAGCAAAGCCGACGACGACGCGCGGCGTCGCCATTCGGCTTTGCCCGCAGGGGCGAGATGTTGAGGGC
>JAYBEF010000032.1:0-3221 GCA_037277825.1 Collinsella sp. | reverse complement strand
CACATGTTGTGGGATTGGATGAAGAGCGTCAACACGCATTTTGAGCGATACAACTGGTTGCGTATGGTGTCGCAGGATCTGGATTGGGAACCGATTCGTCGGCAGCATCGCCGGATTCTCGAGGCCATTAAGAGGGGCGATACCGATGCGGCGAGTTATCTGGCGGAGACGCACTTGCACCTGATGCCCGAGGAGCAGGGCCCGGTTATCGCCTTGCATCCCGACTATTTTGAGCTGTCCAAAGACTCGTTCATCTAATCAATCCCCATATAAGTTGCGGTGAAATAGGGACTGTTTTGCGGCCTAGGTGGCGCAAACAGTCCCTATTTCACCGCAACTGCGTTGAGGCGTAACCGGGGCACAAAGCTGCGGCGCCGCTTGGAGGAAAAGACCGGAAGCAAGGGTCCATTCCTCCAGACGGCGCCGCAGCTGTTTTGATGGCTCGGCTTTCGTCGATGTGGCTTAGTTGAGCGCGACTGTCAGCCGAGTAGACAAAGCGGCTCGGGGGCGTGTCGCTTCCGTCACGTTCTATCAGCATACAAGACGTTTTCGGTTCTTGTTCGTGACGGAAACGGCGCGCTTCCGAGCCGCTTTAAAAGAAAGGGGGCGAGGTCTAGGGCACGCCCCCTTTCACGATAGAGAGCTAAACCTAGCCGCGGACCTTCTTGACGACGTCCATGGCCTCGCGGGCGATCTGCTCGACCTTGGAGAAGTCGCCGTCGGCAAACAGGGCCGGCTTGACCATCCAGGTGCCACCGCAGGCGATGATGGCGGAGGAGCTCAGGTACTCCTCGACGTTGGCGGTGCTCACGCCGCCGGTGGGCATAAAGCGGTGACCGACAAACGGAGCGGCGAGGGCCTTGATGGTGTTCAGGCCGCCATACTGGGACGCGGGGAAGAACTTGGTGACCTTGAGGCCCAGGTTCTCGGCTGCGGTGACCTCGGAGGGGGTCACGGTGCCGGGAAGGACAGGCAGGTCGATGTCGATGCAGTGCTTCACGACGTCCTCGTTGTAACCCGGGGAGACGATGAACTTGGCACCGGCTGCGCGGGCCTGCTCAACCTGCTCGACGGTCAGGACAGTGCCGGCGCCAACGCACATCTCGGGCTCGGCCTCGGCCATAGCGGCGATGCACTCGGCGGCGCAGGCGGTGCGGAAGGTGACCTCGGCGGACTTCATGCCAGCTGCCATAAGGGCGTGGGCGAGCGGAGCGGCGTCCTCGACCTTGTCGAGCACGACGACCGGCACGATGCCCAGGGACTCAAGCGTGGTGTAGAACTGATCGAACATAATGTTCCTTTCGATGTATGGCGCGCATGGGCGCGTGATTGCCAAATATGCTGGTCAGGAGCCGATTTTGGATTGGTTATCGGAGGCACTGCTTGGGGTTCAAGCAATTCCAAAACCAGCTGCTCGACCAGTCATGTAGGGAATGCCAGGCAAAACCGGAATGGGACTGGTGGTTTTGTCCGGCCGGAGGAATCGGGGAGCGGGCCGCAGGGGTATGGGATTGGAAAGCTGCGGCCCGCGGAATGGAGACGGACTAGCGCGCGACGCGGGTGCCACCGTCGGCGGCGGATGCCACGGCTGCGATCTCGTCTGCGGTCACCAAGTTGGAATCGCCCTTGATGGTGAGCTTGAGGATCGAGGCTGCAATCGCGTAGTTGACGGCGTCCTGCGGGTCAAAGTCGTTGATGAGGGCATGGACGAAGCCGGCGTTGAAAGCGTCGCCGGCGGCAACGCCCTCGAGCACGTGTACATCGTGAGCAGGGGAGAACCAGTGCTCGCCGCTCTCGGCGTCAAAGAGCATGCCCATCCAGATGGAGCGCTCGACGCAGGAGATGTTGCGGACGACCGAGGCGACCTTCTTGCAGCCGTACTCGGCGCAGATCTGGCGGGCCATCTCGACGTAGGTGTCGCGCTCCTCGATGCCGTGGGCAAGGGAACCGGAGACGCAGGTCATGCCGAGGCCGGCAGGCGCATCCTCGTCGTTGGCGATGCAGATGTCGACGAGCGGCAGGAGTTCCTTCATGGTGGCCTGCGATTTCTCGGGCGACCACATCTTGCCGCGATAGTTCACGTCGCACACGGTGGTGATGCCCTTGGCGCGGCAGGCGGCGAGCGCCTCCTTGCAGGCGGCGGCCATCTCGTCGGAGACGGCGGGGGTCACGCCGGAGAAGTAGAAGACATCGATGCCCTTGAGGATCTCGTCCCAGTCAAAAACATCGCGCTTGGCCATGTTGATGGCAGAGAACTTGCGGTCGTAGACGCAGCCGTTGCCGCGCTGCGAGGCGCCGACCTCAAACACATAGGAGCCAAGGCGGTCGCCCTGACGCACGACGCGCGTGGTGTCGACGCCGTAGGCCTTCAGCGAACGCAGGGCGCACTCGCCCAGACGGTTGGCCGGGACAACGGAGACGTAAGCGGCCTTGTCGCCCTGGTAGGCCAGGGAAAGCGCAGTGTTGGCCTCGGCGCCGCCGTAGCGGACGTCAAACTCGGTTGCCTGCTCAATACGCAGGTGGTCTTTGGGTGAGAGTCTCATCATGATCTCGCCGAAGGTAAGAACCGTTTTACCCATGGTCGCGCAGCTCCTTTTACTCGTGCGTACACCTTTGATATGGCGTTGGCACGCAGGTGCCAAGACGGTAGGGTGCGTCTTTGCACCTGTGTGCCAACGCTCACCGAAATCGGTTTACGAAATCGGTTTCGTTTCGAGTTGTAGTATACTCACCTACAGCGTTTTGCAACCGAGATTTTTAAAAAATGCCTAAAATGGCTCAGACTGCCGACATTGGGAAACGGGGTGCGCTATGGCGCAGATGAGAATCAAGGACATTGCCGCCGAGGCGGGCGTGAGCCCGGCCACGGTCTCGCGCTATCTCAACAACCGCCCCGGGCAAATGACCGAGGAGACCCGTGCTCGCATCGCGGCAGTTATCGAGCGCACTGGCTATCGCCCACGTGCCGCCGCGCGCAATCTGCGCAGCTCGCGTACGAACCTCATCGGTGTGATTCTGGCTGACATCGCCAACCCGTTCTCGAGCGCCATGCTCGAGGGCCTTTCCGCCAGCGCCGCGGCGCGCGGCTGCTCGCTCATGACGGCCATTAGCGGCAACGACCCCGCTAAGGAAGCGGAGTCGCTCACCAGACTTATCGATGCCGGCGTGGACGGCCTGGTCGTCAACACCTGCGGAGGCAACGACAAGGCGATCGCCGCGGC
>JAYBEF010000031.1:0-33076 GCA_037277825.1 Collinsella sp. | reverse complement strand
GGGCATACGACCTCGGGCGTCTCGGACATGGGGTGCTCAACCTCAAACACGTTGCCGCAGCTCGTGCACTTGTAATCGTAGCGCGCCATAATACTTCCTTTTCAGCACAAAGCGGGCAGATCGCTCTGCCCGCAAAAATTCAAACAGCTGTAACTGTACCCTATATCGGGGGTTTTATCACGCTTCGCCCCAGAATCTATGAGTGTTGCGCAGGAGCTTCGCAGTTTTCTCCTCGGCTGCAGCAACGTCGGCCTCGTCAGCCTGCCATGTCCAGTTGCCTGTGGCTACACCCGGCACGTTCATACGTGCATCGTCGCCCAGTCCCAGCACGTCCTGCAGCGGCATCATCACGAGCGGTGCACCGCTTGCCAGGGCATTGCCCATGAGCTCGCTTGCCAATGTAATGCCGCTCGGCTCATCGCCGCCTGCAAAGGAGCGCGTGCACCAGCCGGCAAGTGTCGAGGTGTCGTGCGTCGAGGTGTACAGGATCTTTCCCGGTGTGGGGTGAATTCCGCAACGAACGTCGTAGTCGCTAAACTCCAGCACGTCCATGCCGGGGAAGCCGCAGGTCGAAGCCATGGCGCGAACGCCGGGCGTCAGATAGCCCAGATCCTCGGCGATAAAGTTGAGCGGGCCCAGCTCGTCATAGGCGGTCTGGAACAGGTCCTTGCCCGGGCCTGCCAGCCAGCGGCCGTCGGCACAGGCCTTACCGGCGGGAATGCTAAAGTAGCTGTGGAAGCCCAGGAAGTGGTCCAGGCGCACGCGGTCGTAGAGCGAAAACGCACGACGCAGGCGGTCCATCCACCAGCGATAGCCGTTCTCCTTCATGCGATCCCACCGGAAGGTGGGGTTGCCCCACACCTGGCCCTCGGGCGCAAAGTTGTCGGGCGGCGCGCCCGAAATCTCAATCGCCTTGCCGGTATCGGACAGCCAGAAGTTCTCGGGCTCGCTCCACGCGTCGGCCGAATCGTCCGAGACATACATCGGGATATCGCCGATGACCTCGATGCCCTTCTTGTGCGCATAGTTCATGAGCTCGCACCAGGCAAGGTCAAAGCGATACTGCATGTACGCCTGCAGCTCGGCCTCGTCGTGGAAGCGCTTGTCATCGATTAGATACTCGTTGTAGCGCGCTACATCTGCCGGCCAATCGTGGCGCGACTCGCCTTCAAAGTACTTTTTGACGGCCATATAGACGCAGTATTTCTCGAGCCAATCGGCATTGCGATGTTTAAACGCTGTGTACAACGGATCGGCATCTTCGCCGCCGCGGGCCTTCCAAGTCTCAAAGTCGGCGGCCAGCTCCTCGTGACTCTCGGGTAGCAGGTCGATATTGCCTGCAAAGGCCGAAGGACCGGCGTAAGGGGAGCGGAAGAAGTCCGTGGGGTTGACGGGGAGAACCTGCCAGTAGCGCATGCCCATGGCGGCCAGATGGTCGATAAAACGACGCGTGGGCGCGCCGATCGTACCGGGCTTGCCGTCGTCGGTCGGCACCGATGTGATATGGCACACAACACCCGCACCGTGATCGAGCGGCTCCTGCAGGCGCTGCTCGGCATGGTGATAGATGATCGACGAGCCCAGCGGATACAGATCGAGCGTGACCGTACCGCTGTGGATCTCGCACTCGTGACCGCTGATCACATCGCTCGCACATTCGCCGAGCGCTGGAATCGTCACGCGATGTGAATTGCGCAGGCTACGGTTGATGATAACCGTCGCGGACTCGCCGTCTTTACCGGTGCGCGTATAGGCGAGTACTTCGTCATTGAGCGCGAAGGCCTTGATTTCACCGTCGATCATAAACGGCAGCGCGCGGCGCACAGCAGATGCGTTTTTGACGATCGCGAACGTATCGAAGTCGTGCAGGTCTTCCTTGGTCGGCATGGTGCGGCGATTACCCGGATCGGTGAGACCCTCCAAGCCGTACTCGTCACCGTAATAGATTGAGGGAACGCCCGGGAACGTCATCTGCATGAGCGTCGCGAGCCAAAAACGGCTCTTGGCCAGACCCATCGAGTTATCGTCCAGGCGCCATTTGCTGCGCTCGCTCTCGGGCAGCTGTGACTCGTCGGGGCCACCGCCGAGCACCGAGATAATGCGCGGACGGTCGTGGCTCGAAAGCAGATTGAGCGCGCAGGCCAGTGCCTCGCGCGGGTAGTTCTCGCGCAGGGTTTCGATATCCTCGGCTGCCTGGTAGGCGTTCTTGTAGCCCATCAAAAAGCCGATAACCATGTCGCGGAAGGGGTAGTCCATGGCGGAGTCGAGCTCCGAGCCCTGCAGATAGCGACGCAGGTGGCCATAGCTGATCTTGTTGGAGGCGTCTTCCCAGACTTCGCCGAGCAGCAGCGCGTCGGGCTTCTCGGCGAGCACGGCCTTTTTGATCTCGGCCAGGAAGTCGTCGGAAAGCTCGTCGGCCACATCGAGTCGCCAGCCATGGGCACCGGCTCGCAGCCATTTACGGATCACGCCGTCCTTGCCCAGGAGCCGCTCGCGCACCAGTTCGGAATTCTCGTTGATGGCGGGCATGTTGCCCACGCCCCACCAGCAGTCATACGAACCGTCCTCATGGAAGTAAAATGCATCGCGCCACGGCGAGTCCTCGCTCTGCCAAGCACCGACGCCGGGATAATTGCCGTAGCGGTTAAAGTAGATCGAGTCGTCGCCCGTATGGTTGAACACACCGTCCAGAATGATGGAAATGCCAAGCTTCTCGGCTGCCTGACACAGCTCGGTAAAGTCCTGCTCGGTGCCCAGGATCGGGTCAATCTTGGTGTAGTCGGCCGTATCGTAGCGGTGGTTGCTCGCGGCCTCAAAGATCGGGTTGAGGTAGATGGCCGTAAAGCCCAGCTCGGCGATGCGGGGTAGGTCATTTTGGATACCCTTGAGCGAACCGCCGTAAAAGTCCCAGGTCTTGATGGAGCCGTCTTCGGCACGCTCGTACTCGGGCGGTTCGTTCCAGTCCTCGACCATGCGGCGTTGGATTCCGTTGCGCGGCTTTTTGACTTCGGCCAGCGTACGCTCGTGCCAGTTTTCGTCGCGGGCATAGCGGTCGGGGAAGATCTGGTAGACCATGCCACGCTCGTACCACTCGGGACGAACTTCGCGGTGCTTGTAGACGGTGATCTGGAAGGACGGGACCTCGGCGTAGTTGTAAGTTACGCCCTCGCCACCGGTGCGACCCTGCGGTGCGCCCAGGCGGACCTCGGGCTGGCCCTCGATATTGCAGATAAAGCTGTACCAGATAAGACAGGGCTCGGTGCACTCAAGCTCTACGGTAAATATGCCGTCGCCCTCGTGCGTCATGGGATACAGAGACTCACCGATCTCATCGACCCAGGTGCGCAGCGTAAGCGTTGCCTGGTTGGGGTCGGCATCCTCCAAAATCACCGAGAGCGAAACGGAAGTTCCAGTGGTCACAGCGCCAAACGGAGTGCGAAACTGCGGCAGACGGCTGTTGTGAATCAATCTCATAATTCGGTCCAGTTCAATAGAATCACGGCCTGCGGGCCATGGGCTTTACGCACAGGATATAAGTATATCTGTTGTACACAGGCTGTATAAACAACATCCGTTTACCATCGGCGAACGGTTGTCCTAGAAAATCGTTTTACCACCCAAATTATCGCGATATTTAAAAACGTCTATACCGATACTATTTGTAGCCAAACAAAAGTACTTCGGTTTACTACGACGAATTGAATGATCTCAACCACAGTCATTTTGGTGATATTAAAACCGCAGGTAGAAGCGTTCTTAATTTCGAAGATTACTCGCCGTGGTCTGCCGGAGCCATTTTGTCGTAGTAAACCGGCCCTCTTTTTAATGCGAAGTTCAACGCAAAAGAGGGCGCCTGGTTGGGGCGCCCTCTTTTGCGTTGAGGAATAAGTTTTAATCGTCCGGATTAGCGGCGCTTGCGGGCGGCCGTTGCCTTGCGGACGGAGGTCTTCTTGGTCGGAGCCTTTTCCTCGGCCGGAACGGCGGGGGAGACCGGGGTCTCCTTGGCGGGCTCGGTCTCTGCCTTAGTCTTGGGAGCGGCCTTAACCTCGGCAGCCTTCGGAGTCGGCTCGGCCTTTACTGCGGGCTTGTCCTCGGCCTTACCCTCTGCCTTGGGAGCTGCAGCCTTGGTCGTGGTCTTCTTGGCCGTCGTCGCGGCGCGTTTGCGCGTGGTGGTCTTGGCGGCCGGCTTTGCCTCGACAGCTGCCTCAGCCTTAGACTCAGCGGGCGTCTCCTCGACTTTGGCGGCCGGCTTTGCAGTAGCCTTCGGGGCCGTCTTCGCGGCGGCCTTCGTCGTAGCGGCCTTGGCCGTCGTCGACTTCGTAGCCGTGGTCTTCTTGGCTGCCGTTGCCTTCTTGGTGGTTGCAGCCGTCTTCTTGGCAGCGGTCTTGGCCGGAGCCTTTGCCGCAGGCTTAGCCTCGGCGGCGGCCTTTACCTCGGGAGCAGCCTCGACCTCGTTGGCCTTCTTGGCAGCGGCGGTCGTGCGCTTGCGCGTGGTCGATGCCTTGGCAGTAGTTGCCTTGGCAGCGGTGGTCTTGCTCGCAGCGGCCTTCGTGGTCGTAGCCTTCTTAGCCGTCGTCTTGCGAGCCGTCGTCTTCTTGGCGGCAGGCTTCGCTGCGGGCTTCACCTCAGGATCGGCTTTAACCGGGTCAGCTTCAGCCGGCTTCTCCTCGACCTTGGGCTCCTCAGCAGCAGCGGGCTCCTTAACGGGCGCCGCAGGCTCGGCCTCATCAGCAACCGGCTCCTCTACGGCCGTAGCAGCCTCCACAGCCGCCGGGCGCTCAATCTCCGGGTGCATAAAGAAGTACAGGTCCAGATACTTGTCGGCCGAGCGCGTCCAGCTAAAGTCCTGGCTCATGGCCTGCGTGACTAGCTGGTTCCATGCCTCACGGTTATCCCAGAACAGGCGTGCTGCGCGGAACACCGCGTCGCCCATCTCGTCGCCGTTAAAGTTGGTAAACGAGAAGCCCGTGCCCTCGCCGGTAAACTCGTTGTACGGCTGCACGGTGTCCTTGAGGCCACCGGTCTCGCGCACGATGGGCAGTGTGCCGTAGCGCATGGCGATGATCTGCGACAGGCCGCAGGGCTCAAACTTCGAAGGCATCAGGAACATATCGGCGGCAGCGTACATGCGCTGCGACAGCGCCGGATCGAACTCGATGCGCGCGGCCATGGTGCCGGGGTACTTGTCCTGGAAGTAGCGCAGGCCGTCCTCGTAGTCGCGGTCGCCGGTGCCCAGCACCGCCACCTGCACGCCGCCGGACAGGATGCGGTCGAGCGCGTACATGACCAGGTCCATGCCCTTCTGGCGCGTCAGGCGCGTGACCATCACCATAAGCGGGCGGTCGTCGCGCACCTCGAGCCCCAGTTCCTCCTGCAGCTTGGCCTTGCACACGGCCTTGCCGGAACGGTCGTCAACCGTGTAGTTGGCGGCAATGCGCTTGTCGGTTGCCGGGTCAAAGGCCGCCACGTCAATGCCGTTGAGGATGCCCTGCAGCGCGTAGGAACGCTCGCGCAGTACGCCGTCCAGGCCCTCGCCAAACTCGGGCGTCTGGATCTCGCTCGCGTAGGTGGGGCTCACCGTGGTGATGGCGTCGGCATAGTGCAGCGCGCCCAGCATGTAGTTGATGCTGCAGGCGTCGCAGCGCAACTGCGTGGCGGCCGCCGGAATATGCGCCACACCCAGGATGTCCTCCATCACGGTGTCGCTAAACTGGCCTTGGAACGCCACATTGTGGATCGAGAACACGGTCTTGACGCGGTCATAGAGCGGCAGGCCCTGGTAGAACTCGCGCAAGAACACGGGTGCCAGTGCCGTTTGCCAGTCATTGCAGTGCAGGATGTCGCACTCAAAATCGGCCGGCAGGTGCTGAAGGCTCTCGGTGATGGCCTTGGAGAAGAACGCAAAACGCTCACCGTCGTCAAAGAAGCCGTACGGATAGTCGCGCGCAAAGTAGCGCTCGTTGTCCACGAACATATAGGTGACGCCGTCGTGCTCGAGCTTCTCCAGCCCGCAGTACTCGTTGCGCCAGCCCAGGCTCACGTAAAAGTCGGCAAAGTGCTCCATCTGCGCCTTGTACTCGTCCTTGATGGTGGCGTACTTGGGCACCATTACGATAACCTCGGCGCCGGCGCGCACAAGCGCCGCAGGCAGCGAGCCCGCCACGTCGCCCAGGCCACCGGTCTTAACAAACGGTGCGCACTCGGCCGAGGCAAACACGATCTGCATCTTTTTGCTGGAATCTGCCATATTGTCTCCCATGTTGCAATTCGAGAATAGCCGCCTGGCGCTAACCGGGCGGCTATTCTACCTGTTACGAGCGATGTTGCGGTGCCAACGTTAACGTACGATGGTGGTGTCGGAAGTTAACGGAGCCTTGCCCAGCACCAGGATGTTCTCGGGCGTGCCGCGAAGCTCGGTGTTGGTGGGAACCACGTTGTTCTTGTCCAGAATGGCGTTCTCAACGCGTGCGCCGCTCTTGATGACACAGCTCTGGTTGATGATCGAGTTGGTCACCGAGGCGCCCTCCTCGACCACGACGCCGCGCGACAGGATCGAGTTGCGCACGGTGCCCTTGATGATACAGCCGGCCGAGATGATCGAGTTGCACGCGTGGCTGCCGGTCGCATAGCGCGAAGGCGGCACGTCGTGAGCCTTGGTCAGGATCGGGCGCTCGGGGTCAAAGAGCTGGTCGGCCACGGTTTGGTCAAGCAGGTCCATGCTGCGGCGATACAGCGACTTCTCACTAAACACGCCCACGACCTCGCCCTTGTACTCGTAGCTGCACACGTCGATGTTGCCAAAGTCGCCCTGGAGTGCCTCGAGCAGGTCCAGATAGTCGGCGGCCTGGTAGTGGTCGATAATCTCGAGCAGCGTCTCGCGGTTGACGATGCAGCAGTCCATAGAGGCGTTGTCGCCGTACGCGACGCCAGCGCTCACGCCCGTCAGGCGACCGTTCTCGTTAATCTCGAGTTTGGTCTCGTCATCGACGTTGCGCGTGGCCTTGCAGTACACCACGGTCATCTGGGCACCGGAGTTCTCGTGCGCGTAGATGATGGTGTTGAGATCCATGTTAAAGATGATGTTGGTGCCCATCATCACAACATAGGGCTTGTCCGAGCGCTGGAACAGCGTCTTGTTGGAGATGATGTCGCGCAGCAGGAAGCGCATGCCGCCCTTGGTGGTGCCATACGCGTTGCCGGGCACCATGAACAGGCCGCCCTTCTTGCGGTCCAGGCCCCAGTCCTTGCCCGAGCCAACGTGGTCGATCAGCGAGCGGTAGTTGCCCGGCATGACGACGCCGACGGTCTTAATGCCGGCATTCATCATGTTGGACAGCGGAAAGTCGATCAGGCGGTAGCGGCCCAAAAAGGGAACGGACGCGATGGGGCGGTCCTTGAGCAGGACGCTGCCGTAGCTCGAAGAGTAGTTAGCGGTGATATAACCGATGGCCTTGCGATTGATCATCGGATCATTCCCCCTTCCCGATAACGACGTCATTTCCAACGACGGCCGTATCCTTGGTGGTATCGACAGAGCCGAGCTTCACGCCCTCTTCGACCGTGGAGTTCTCGCCCAAAATAGCGCGGCAGATGTGCGCGCCGCTCTTAACGTGCGCACCCGGCAGCAGCACGGAGTCCTCGACCACGGCGCGCTCCTCGATGATGACATCGGTCGAAAGGATCGAGTGGCGAGCGGTGCCGTAGATCTTGCAGCCGTTGGAGACCAGGCAGTCGTCCAGGCGGCCGTCCGGGCCAATGTAGTGCGGCGGACGCGTGGTGATGTTGGACATGATGGGGAAGTGCTTGTCGAACAGATCGAACTCGGGGTTGTTGCCCAGCAGGTCCATCGAGGTCTCGTGGAAGCTGGCGATGGTGCCGACGTCCTTCCAAAAGCCGTGGAACTCGTAGCTGTACAGGCGCTTGCCCTCGCCGAGCAGCTTGGGGATGATGTCCTTGCCAAAGTCGTGGCTCGAGCGCTGGTCCAGAGCGTCCTCTTCGAGCGCCTCGATCAGCACGTCGGCCGAGAAGATGTAGATGCCCATGGACGCGAGATTCGAATCGGGCTTATCGGGCTTCTCGGTGAACTTGATGATGCGGCCGTCCTCGGGGTCGGTGGTCAGGATGCCAAAGCGGCTGGCCTCCTCCCAAGGCACGGGCATAACGCTCACCGTGAGGTCGGCGTTGTTCTCAATGTGCGTCTTGAGCATCTTGCGGTAGTCCATGCGATACAGGTGATCGCCCGAAAGAATCAGGACGTACTTGGGGTCGTTGGCCTTGATGTAGTCGAGGTTCTGCGTAATGGCGTCGGCCGTGCCCGCATACCAGGCGCCGCCGGTCTGCGTCTCGTACGGCGGCAGGATCGATACGCCGCCGTCACGGCTGTCCAGATCCCAGGCCTCGCCGGAGCCCACATAGGCATGCAGCAGGTAGGGACGGTACTGCGTCAGAACGCCCACCGTGTCGATGCCCGAGTTGGAGCAGTTGGACAGCGAAAAGTCGATAATGCGGAACTTGCCACCAAAGCTAACCGCCGGCTTAGCGATCTTTTGGGTGAGTGCCCCCAATCGGCTGCCCTGTCCTCCTGCGAGGAGCATCGCGATGCATTCTTTCTTACTCATCGATTTCTCCTTCTGTCATCGATGTTCCTAAACCCATTAGCGACGGGCGCGGCGCAACGTCACGCCCGTCGAGTAATGCCGTGCTGGCATAGGGGAGCTCGCGCGCCTTTACGCGTGCCAGATCTCGTCGCGGTACTCGCGAATGGTTCGGTCGCTCGAGAACCAGCCGCTCGAGGCGGTGTTGAGCAGAGCCTTGCGGTTCCAGGTCTCCTGGTCGCCATAGCTGCCGGTGAGCTTCTCCCATGCATCCACGTAGCTGCGGAAGTCTGCCATGACCAGGTCGGGGTCGTTGTTGTTCATGAGCTCGTTGTAGATGCTCTCAAAGTTGCCCGAAAGACCCGCGAAGGTGTTGTCCTTGAGCTCGTCCATCACGCGGCCCAGGCGCTCTCGATCGCCGTTGAGGGTATCCCACGCAAAGTAGCTATTCGACGCCCAGAGCTGCTCGACCTCGGGGGCGGTCAGACCAAAGATGGCCTCGTTCTCGCGGCCGGCCAGGTCGGCGATCTCGATGTTGGCGCCGTCGAGGGTGCCCAGCGTAATGGCGCCGTTCATCATGAGCTTCATGTTGGACGTGCCCGAGGCCTCCTTGCCGGCCGTGGAAATCTGCTCCGAGATCTCGGCGGCGGGGTAGATGAGCTGGGCGTTGCTCACGCGGAAGTTGGGGATAAAGCAAACCTTCATGACCTCGTTGACGCGCGGATCGTTGTTGATGACGTCGGCCACGGAGTTAATGAGGCGGATGGTCTCCTTGGCAAAGGTGTAGCTGGAGGCAGCCTTGCCGCTAAAGATGAAGGTCGTCGGCGTCACGTGGAAGTTGGGATCGGCGATGCGACGGTTGTAGATGTCCATCACCTTCATGATGTTCATGAGCTGGCGCTTGTAGGCATGGAAGCGCTTTACCTGAACATCGAAGACGGTGTTGGGGTCAATGACCAGACCGGTTTCGGACTTGACGTAGGCGGCCAGGCGCTCCTTGTTGGCGCGCTTGGAGGCACCCACGGCCTTCAGGAACTCGGTGTCGTCCTTAAACTCCTTGAGCTTCTCCAGCTCAAAGGCGTCCTTCAGCCAGCCGTCGCCAATGGCCTCGGTCACGAGCTTGGCATAGGTGGGGTTGGCCTCGGCAAAGAAGCGACGGTGCGAGATGCCGTTGGTCTTGTTGTTGAACTTCTCGGGCGTCAGGGCGTAGAAGTCCTTGAGCACGATGTTCTTGATGATGTCGGAGTGGATCTTGGCCACGCCGTTGACGCTGTGGCTGCAGATCACGGACAGGTTGGCCATGCGAATCTCGCCGTCCCACAGGATGGCGGTCTGGCGCAGACGCTCCTGCCAGCCCTCCTGCGTGGTGTCGAACGACTCGTGCCAACGACGGCTGATCTCGTCGATGATCTGGTACACACGGGGGAGGAGCTTGGAGAACATGCCGATGGGCCACTTTTCCAGGGCCTCGGGCAGGATGGTGTGGTTGGTGTAGCTCACGACCTGCGTCACGATGCTCCAAGCGTCATCCCACTCGAGCTTTTTCTCGTCGATGAGAATGCGCATGAGCTCGGGTCCGCACATGGCGGGGTGCGTGTCGTTGGTGTGGATGGCCACAAACTGCGGCAGCAGCTCCCAGTTCTCGCCGTGCTCCTTCTCAAAGGTGTCGAGCAGGCTGTAGATGCCGGCCGAGACAAACAGGTACTCCTGCTTCAGGCGCAGCAGGCGGCCGTGCTCGCCGGCGTCGTTGGGGTAGAGGATGGCGCTGATGGCCTCGGCCTCGGCGCGCTCAGCATCGGCCAGGGCATAGTCGCCGCGGTTGAAGGCCTCAAGGTCAAAGTGCTCCTCGACCGGCTCGGCGGCCCAGACGCGCAGCTTGTTGACGGTCTCGCCGGCATAGCCCACAACGGGGATGTCATAAGGGACGGCAAGGATGTCCTGCGTGTCCACCGTGCGGTAGAACGTGCGGCCGTTCTCCTCAAAGCCTTCGACGTGGCCACCAAACTTAATGGTCACGGCCTTGTCCTGACGGCGAACCTCCCAGGGATAGCCATGGGTGAGCCACTCGTCGGTGGCCTCGACCTGGCTGCCGTTGACGATTTCCTGCTTAAACAGGCCGTAGCGGTAGCGCATGCCGTTGCCGTAGCCGGCGATGCCCTCGGCTGCCATGGAATCCAGGAAGCACGCGGCCAGACGGCCCAGGCCACCGTTGCCCAGCGCCGGATCGGGCTCCTGGTTCTCGATGACGGACAGGTCAAAACCCATGTCGTCGAGCGCTTCGGCGACCATGTCGCGCACGCCAAAGTTGAGCAGGTAGTTGTCGAGCAGGCGGCCGATCAAAAACTCGATCGAGAAGTAGTACACGCGCTTCTTGCCCTCGGCGGTGACGCGGGCGTCGCTCTTGGTGGCAACGGTGCGTGCCTTCTCGGCCACGAGCTTGGCCAGGGCGTTAAAGCGGTCCAGATCGCTGGCAGCCTCGACGCTCTTGCCGCTGATGCTCATGACGGCATCGCGATAGAGCTCGGTAAACTCCTGCTTGTTGTCGAAGATCTTATTCATACGTTCCTTTCCCCCGGGGATGTTTCTCCCGGAACGGTTATGACTTGTATCCTACGCCCCCGCGGGGCGGGTAATTACAGCTGTAACGCTTTTGTTACGCATCCTTGGCAGATGGCTTAACAGCAGCTGCCTTGGCCTTGGGAGCAGCCTTTTTAGTGGCTGCCTTTTTGGCCGTGCTGGACTTGGCCGAAGCCTTGGCAGCAGACTTGGCAGCCTTCGTCTTAGCCGGAGCCTTCTTAGCAGCCGCGGTCTTGGGCTTTACCGAGGACGTCCGCTTGCGCGTCGCCTTCTTGGGCTCTTTAACCACGGGCGGCTTATAGCTGCTGGGACCGCGGCGCTTAAGCACCACGCCTGCCAGGCCGGGCACCTTAATTTCGATGGAGTCCATCTGCCCGTTCCAGGGATAGGGCTCGCTCGAGCAGGTGTAGGGCTCCTCGCCGGCGTAGCCGCTGCCGCCAAACTCGGGACGGTCAGAATCGAAGATGACCTCCCAGTCGCCCTCGCGCGGCACGCCCACGCGGAAGCTCTCGTAGCTCGCCGGGTCAAAGTTGATCAGGATCACCAGGTCGTCGTCGACGTCCTCGCCCTGGCGCACAAAGCTCACGATGGACTGCTTCGAGTTGTCCGCATCGATCCAGGTAAAGCCGTCGTCGGTGTATCCGCGCTCATACAGGGCGGGCTCGGCGGTGTACAGGTGGTTGAGCGCCTTGATAAACGCCTGATGATGACGGTGGGTCTCGTACTCCTCGGTCAGGAACCACTGAATGGACTCGTAGTAGCGCCACTCGATAAACTGACCGATCTCGTTGCCCATAAAGTTGAGCTTGGCACCGGGGTGCGTCATCTGGTAGAAGGCCAGCGTGCGCAGGCCGGCAAACTGGCGCCACCAGTCACCCGGCATGCGGCCGATGAGCGAGCACTTGCCGTGCACGACTTCGTCGTGGCTCAGCGGGCAGATGAAGTTCTCGGTAAAGGCGTACATGATGGAGAACGTGAGCAGGCCGTGGTTGCCGGGGCGCCACGGAAAATCGGTCTGCATGTAGTGCAGGGTGTCGTTCATCCAGCCCATGTCCCACTTGTAGTGGAAGCCCAGACCGCCGTCCTGCGGCGGATAGGTCACGAGCGGCCACGCGGTGGATTCCTCGGCCATCATCATCACGTCGGGGTAGTGTGCCTCCACGGCGCAGTTGACCTGACGGATAAATGCGCTGGCGTCCAGGTCCTCCTCGGTACCGTACTTGTTGAACTTCTTTTGGCCGGGATCGTCAATGCCAAAGTTGAGGTAGAGCATGCTGGACACGCCGTCCATGCGAATGCCGTCCACGTGGAAGTTCTCGAGCCAGTACAGCACGTTAGAGACCAGGAAGGAGCGGACCTCGCCGCGGGCGAAGTCAAACTTGTGCGTGCCCCAGTTGGGGTGAATCTCGTGCTCAAACAGCATGTGGCCGTTAAAGGTGGCAAGGCCGTGGGAGTCGGCGCAAAAACCGCCGGGCACCCAGTCCATGATCACGCCAATGCCCGCCTCGTGGCAAGCGTCGATAAAGTGCATGAGCTGCTGCGGGTTGCCGTAGCGCGACGTGGCGGCATAGTAGCCGGTCGTCTGGTAGCCCCAGGAGCCATCGAAGGGATGCTCCATAAGCGGCATGACCTCGATATGCGTATAGCCCATGTCGCGCACGTAGTCCACGAGCTCCACCGACAGGTCGTCGTAGGTGTAGAACTCGCCACGCTGCGCGGGGAAGGGATCCATGGGGCCGGGATAGTTGCCGTACTCGTCGGGCTCGCCCTGCGGCGCGTCGCCGTGGCGCTTCCACGAGCCAATATGCACCTCGTAGATGTTGAGCGGCTGCGACATGTGATTGTGTTCGGCGCGGCGCTTGAGCCACGTGGCATCGTTCCACTTGTAACCATCGAGGGTCCACAACACGCTGGCGGTACCCGGAGGGCACTCGGCCTTAAAGGCATACGGATCGGCCTTATAGAGCTTTTCGCCCTCGTTGGTCTCGATGAGGTATTTATAGAGCTGGCCCTGCTCGGCACCGGGAATAAAGCCCTCCCAGATAGCGCTCGTATGCACGGGCACCAGCGGGTTGGCTTGCTCATCCCAATTGTTGAATTCACCGATAACGTGGACGCTCTTAACATCGGGCGCCCAAACGCAAAAACGCCACCCGCGCGTACGATTCTGAGTGTCGGGATGCGCGCCCATCTTTTCCCAGCTGCGCTCCCACATACCAATGCCAAACAGATAGACATCGTCCTTGGAGAGTTCCGGTGCGTGCGGGGCGGCTTTACGGGTAGCGGGCTTTTTAGCCGTTGGCTTTAGCTTTGTATCGCTCACGTTTGATCCCATCATGACGCGGCAGCGTGTTGCCTTGGTGACTAGATGCGAAAGGTCCAAGGCTGCACGAATCGAAGGGACGGCGAAGTTTCTGTGATTCGTTCCACCTCGCGTGCTCGGTGGAACTTTCGGCAAAAACTACGATAACACCTGTTCGTTACTTATATGAACGAAAGTGTTTTTGCGGTGGCGTTTAATCGGTAAGCGCCATGTTTATGCCACTGGCAGAATTGCGATGGTAAAACTCTTGACAGTTTTACCAATTAGGGTTTCAAGATAGTTGGGTTGACGTTTGGTAAAACGTTTTTAGCAGGTTGTTTACCCTTTGACATTGAAAGGCTCGTTTATGGACCACATCGCTGCCCCAAGTGTTGCTTTTATTTTCGATTGCGACGGCACACTGGTTAATAGCACCCCCGTTTGGGCCTATGCCCAGCCCGAGTTATTGCACCGCCACGGGGTTGACGTGACGGTCGACGATTTTGCCCAGTTTGAGCACCTGTCGCTCGAGGACGAGTGCCAGGCCTATCACGACACCTGGAGCATTGGCGAAAATGGCGTGGAGCTCTACCGCGAGCTGAGCGACATCCTGATTGATGGCTACTCCAAGGTGCCGCCGCGCGAGGGCCTGCTTGCATTTTTGAAGCAGGCACAGGAGGCCGGTATTGCCATGTGCGTGGCCACGTCCACTCCGGCCGAGCTGGTTACGTCTGCGCTTGCGGGCGCCGGGCTCGATGCCTACATGGAGTTTGTGACCACCACGGGCGAGGCGGGGCGCTCCAAGCAGTTCCCCGACGTGTACGAGCTGGCGCTGCGCCGTCTAGAGGAGCGTCACGGACACCAGTTTGAGCGCGCGTGGGTGTTTGAGGACGCTGTCTTTGGCCTTAAGAGCTCTGGCACCGCCGGCTTTAAGCGCGTGGGCATCTATGATCCGCACGGCCGTATGAAGCGCGACGAGGTGCGCGACAACTGCGATATCTTTATCGACAGCTACGAGGAGCTGGAACTGGCCCGCGTGCTTTCGTTTGAGGGATAGGCGGGAGCTGTGGCTTGCAAAGTATTAGTGGTCTGCGGCTCGCCCGTGGTGGCAAGCGTGGATCTGCTACGTCAGTTGGCGGGGGAGTGCGACCACGTTGTCGCCGTGGACCGCGGGCTCGACGCGCTGCTGGGCGCGGGGCTGGGCTGCGATGTATATGTGGGAGATGCCGACACGGTGAGTGACGCGGGTCGCGCGCTGGTCGATGCTGCCACCGACTTTGAAGTTGAGCGTCACGACCCCTACAAGGACTATACCGATCTGGCGCTGGCGCTCGATTCCGTCCGCCGTCGCTGGCCGGGTGCCGAAGTGGTTGTGACCTGCGCCACCGGTGGACGCCCGGATATGGCCCTGTCCGTGCTGGGGCTACTGGCAGGCTATGCGGACGCCCCCGTCTGGATCGCCGAGGACAAGGTGGTCGCTCGCTTCCTTCACGCGGGTAAGTCGTGGACCATCGAAAACGCCGAAGGCAAGACGTTCTCCATCATCGCCATAGCCCCCAACACCGAGGTAAGCGAGCACGGCCTAGAGTGGGAGCTAGATCACGCTTCGTTAGGTCTACTAGCCGACACGGGCATCAGCAACGTCGTCAGGTCAACAGCCACGATTCAAGTCCATACCGGCACCGCCATCGCCTACCTTTATCAATAGGCATTTAGAGTCTGACCCAAAAAAGTTCTTGCACGTCGCGCCAACTTCCCCTATAGTATCTTCTCGTCACGGGGGCGTAGCTCAGCTGGGAGAGCGCTTGACTGGCAGTCAAGAGGTCAGGGGTTCGATCCCCCTCGTCTCCACCACCGTGAATGCAGAGCCTCCGGGAAACCGGAGGCTTTTTTCATATGTAGCAACCGTGCAAACCAAAGTGACGCCACACCAGCACCAACACCCAAAAAGTTGCGCAATTTATTTCCCACTTCTGTACATAGTTTGTTAACCCAACATAATTCCTTATTGCATTTCCCGCTGTCAGCGTTGTAGCTCGGGCGGTGCGTGCCTACAACTACACCCGCATAAACCTGCGTCAATGTGAACAAGTTTGCAAAATAACCCCCTTAAGCACTGCAAATGAATGATATGTTGCCGCGCGCGGCCTAAATCGGTTTCTTGCCGGCTTGTGCTAGCATATCTATCGTTACATGGGTTCAACTGCGCTCATGGCTTAACCGGTCGTGAAGCACAGGGCAGATCAGCATCCGGCCGTAACGGCGGTGACAGAAAAGCCACGAGCTCCAATAGCGTCGTCATGCGTATCGCATCGAATGATTTGTTCTTGTCTATGTGCAAGCTGTTCTATCGAATTGATATCTCATGACAAATCGCAGCAGTCCTGCAGCTGTCTGCGTGCGGTCCAGTTTTGTACCCGCTTGACTGGGCCGCACGCAGTTAGCTGGAGTCGCGGTCATTTTGCGATACACGTCCGCGACTCTAGCAACTGCACGTATACATACCGTTCACGGTGGGGCAGAGCCACGTGCTTGTCTAACTGGGCTCAGGGTTTGAATATGGAGTGCCTTCGCGCACAAGCGCCCTGGCGAAGCCATACCCAAACCCCGTGAGCCGCACGTAAGACAGCAAGGAGGTGGTGCTCGTGTGGTATGTGATCCAGGTCATTAACGGTCGCGAAGACGTAATGCGCGAGCGCATCGAGCGTATGGTGCCGGCTGGCGCCATGCAGGAGCTCTTTTATCCTCAATTTCAAACCGAGATCAAGGTGCACGGCGAATGGGTCAATACGACCAAGCCGCTCTTTCCCGGTTATCTTATCTGCGATACGGCAGATCCCCGTACCGTGCAACAGTATCTGCTGCGCATGGATGACTTTGCCAGGGTGTTATCCCAGGACGGTCAGTTTGTGCCGCTGGCAAAAGAAGAGGTCCAGCTTATTGGTGGCTTTACGCATAGGGGAGACCGCGTTGTGCCCATGAGCGAGGCCCTAAAAGACGGTGACAAGGTCGTAGTGACGGCAGGTCCGCTGCTGGGCCACGAAGGCCTTATCAAAACCATTAACAGACGCAAGAGCACTGCCCTTTTGGAGCTCAACCTGTGCGGCCGACGCATAACTACCCGCGTTGGCCTTGCGGTGCTTTCAAACGAACAGCGCGTCATGCGCAATCACAGAAAAGCGATCGCCTAGCTGCAAGCTCGCAAGCGGACGACCGAAAGCAAAAAAGTATCGGGGGAGGGGCTCTTGGAGCCTACGATAATGACCATGGAGCAGGGTGCACGGGAGACGTGCGCCGCTGCCATGGCGAATTCCGTTCCTGCCGCAGCGGGTGCTGCGGGGGATTACCTTACAAACGAAGTGGCCACCGAGATGCTGCGCGGTGCGAACTCCGGCGTGAAGCCCGAGCTTGGGCGCAGACTCTACCGCGTTGTTAAGCGTACGGTGGACATTGTCGCCGCCGGCGGAGCCTTGGTATTGCTCTTTATACCCGGGGTAATTCTGAGCATGGTCATTTGCATTAAGAGCCCGGGCGCCAGCCCCCTTTATTCGCAGTGGCGCGTGGGCCGCGTGCGCAAAGACGGCACATTCTACCTGTTTAAGATCTATAAGTTCCGCAGCATGGTGCCCAACGCAGACCAAATGCTCAAGGACTTGCAGGCCCAAAACGAGGCCACTGGCCCCATGTTTAAAATGAAGCACGACCCGCGCATTATTCCCGGTGTGGGTAACTTCATTCGCAAGCACAGCATCGACGAGCTGCCCCAGCTCATCAACGTGTTCTTGGGCCAAATGAACCTCATTGGCCCGCGCCCCGGCCTGCCGCGCGAGGTTGCCCTGTACAGCGAGCACGACATGAAGCGCCTGGCGGTAAAACCCGGCTGCAGCGGTCCTTGGCAGGTAATGGGCCGCAGCCACCTGGGCTTCAACGAAATGGTTGAGCTGGATCTTCACTATATAGAGAATCGCAGCCTGCGCCAGGACCTGCGGTTGATATTCGGCACGCTGAAGACGATGTTCTCTGGGGAAGGTGCCGTGTAGCATGCGCATCGCCATGATAGGCCAAAAGAGAACGGGTTCGCGCGAGGGCGGCGTAGAAGTGGTGGTAGGCGAGCTTGCTCGCCGTATGGCAGACCTTGGTCACCAAGTAACCTGCTACGACCGTATGGGCGAAGGAGCTCCTTCCGAGCCCTACGAGAAGGATGGCTACCGCATCGTTCCCGTAAAGGCTCTGGACATCAAGGGGCTCTCTGCGCTCACGAGCAGCTTTGCCGCAACAAGGGCCGCCATCAAAGACGGGGCAGACGTAATTCACTATCACGCAGAGGGGCCGTGCGTCCCCCTTCGTTTTGCGCGTTCCGCGGACATCAGGACCGTGGCAACGATCCACGGCCTGGACTGGCAGCGTGCAAAATGGGGCGGCTTGGCTTCCAAGTACATCAAGTTCGGCGAGGCGACGGCGGCCAAGTACGCGGATGCGCTCATCGTGCTTTCCCGGGGCAATCAGGAGTACTTCAAGGAGGCTTACGGCCGCGAGGCTACGCTCATTCCCAACGGCATCACTCCCGAGGCGGATCTTCCCGCGAAGGAGATCTCCGAGCGCTTGGGGCTCACCCAGGGCTCCTATGTCCTCTACCTCGGTCGCATTGTGCCCGAGAAGCGACCGGAACTGTTGGTGGAGGCGTACAAGCAGGTAAAGACGGATAAGCGCCTGGTTATCGCGGGCGACTCCTCCGATACGGACGACTACGCCGTGGCGCTCAAAGAGGCTGCCGCGTCCGACCCCCGCGCGCTCTTTACCGGCCACGTTGAGGGCAACCTGCTCTCCGAGCTGTACTCCAACGCGTATTGCTACGCGCTCCCCTCCGACGTTGAGGGCCTGCCCATGAGCTTGCTGGAGGCCATGTCTCACGGTGCGGCATGCGTTACCTCGGATATTCCCGAGTGCGCGGATGTTCTGCAGGGTTGCGGGCTCACGTTCCCACACGGAGACGCGGGGGCGCTGCGCGACGTGCTTGAAGGCCTGATAGCGGATTCTGCCCAAGCGGAGAGGCTGGGCGCCATGGCACGTGACCGCGCGATTAATGGCTATGACTGGAACAGCGTCGTCCAAAGGACGCTTGCTTTGTATGAGGGTGTTGCGTAATGAAGATCCTTCTTGTAAATAAGTTTCATTGGCGCAAGGGTGGAAGCGAGACGTACTACTTTGCTCTTGCCGATGGTCTTCGCGCTCTTGGGCATGAAGTTGCCTTCTTCAGCATGGAGGATGAGCGTAATGAGCCGACTGAGTGGTCGCGTTACTTTGTAACGAATCGCGACTATAACGGACCGAGCTCTATTGTCGATAAGGCGAAGGCCGCGCAGGCACTTGTGTATTCCAAAGAGGCGCGCGAGAAGTTCGATGCGCTGTGCCGTGAATTCCAGCCCGATGTAATCCATCTCAATCTCACTCATAGGCAGATTACGTTTTCCATCTTGGACGCTCCTTGGCTAAAGCAGCATCCAACGCCGGTTGTGTATACCTCGCACGACTTGATTCTTGCTTGCCCGAGCTATCTTATGCTTGATTCCGAGGGCAACGTTTGCGATTCGTGTCTCGGGGGTCATTTTGGCAATTGCCTTAAGAAGAAGTGCGTAAAGGGTTCGATCGCAAAAAGCGCGTTAGCGGTGGCTGAGGCGGAGTGGCTTAAACGGCACAAAACCTATTCACGTCTCGATCGCATCATCTGCCCGAGTGAGTTCATGCGGAACAAGTTTATTGAAGCGGGGCTTCCCGAGCGTCAGCTTGTCCTCATGCGGAATTTCCTGAATCCCGATTCGATGTCACGGGAAGTTGCCAACCAAAATAATGAAGATCCCTACATGCTGTATCTGGGACGCCTTTCTCGCGAGAAAGGCGTGTTAACGCTCGTGCATGCTTTTGAGAAGGCGGCACCGGTGATCCCTGATTGGCGTCTTGTTATTGCAGGCGATGGCCCTGAATGTGATGCTGTGAAGGTCAAAGTTTCCGCAATGCCAAACGAAATAAGCTCGAGGATTGAGCTGGTTGGATATAAAACCGGTGACGCCCTGCGCGGACTTGTGAATCGAGCCACTCTGGCGGCTGCGCCGTCAGAGTGGCTCGAGAACGCGCCATATGCGGTTCTCGAGGCACTCGCCGCGGGCAAGCCCGTTATCGGTACGAACATGGGCGGAATACCCGAGCTGGTACGTGAGGGTGAAACGGGCTTCCTGGCTGAAGCCCACGATGAGGCAGGACTCGCAGATGCAATCCGTAGGGGTGCGGCGGTGGCCGCCGATCCTGCGGCTTACGCCGCGATGAGCGCGCATTGCCGTTCATTCGTGGCAGAGAACTGTAATCAAGAGGAATACATCCGGAATCTCGTCTCCCTGTATCAAGAACTAATTGACCGGAAGGTGGTGGCCTAACCCATGGCCGAGAAGAAACTCAACGGAACCGTAATCGTAACGTACCGCTGCAACGCGCGCTGCACCATGTGCAACCGCTACAAGGCTCCCAGCCGTCCGGAGGAGGAGCTCTCCCTCGACGTGATCAAGAAGCTCCCGCGCATGTACTTCACCAACATCACCGGTGGCGAGCCCTTCATCAGGACCGACCTTGCGGATATCGTGCGCGAGCTGTACAAGAAGTCCGACCGCATCGTCATCTCCACCAACGGCTTCTTCACCGACCGCATCATCGCCCTTGCCGAGGAATTCCCCCAGGTGGGAATCCGCATCTCCATCGAGGGTCTGCAGCAGACCAACGATGAGATCCGCGGTCTCCAGAACGGCTTCAACCGCGGCTACGAGACGCTCAAGAAGCTCGTGGAAATGAAGCACCCGGACGTGGGCTTTGGCATGACGGTGCAGGATCGCAACGCTGCGGACTTGGTGCCGCTGTACAAGCTTTCCGACGAGCTCGGCATGGAGTTCGCCACCGCCAGTCTGCACAACAGCTTCTACTTTGTCGAGGCGAAGAACATCATCAAGGACCGTCCCATGGTGGCCCAGAACTTCGAGGACCTGGTAAACGAGCTCCTCAAGTCCAACGAGCCCAAGAAGTGGTTCCGCGCGTACTTCAACATGGGCCTCATCAACTACATCTATGGGCAGAAGCGCCTGCTCCCGTGCGATATGGCGTTCGACACGTTCTTCATCGACCCCTACGGCGACGTCATGCCCTGCAACGGCACCAAGGAGAAGCTCGTTATGGGCAACCTTAACGACGAGTCTTGGGATGAGCTGTGGGAGAGCGCCCAGGCCGAGAAAGTGCGCGGCTGCGTGCGCCACTGCGACCGCAACTGCTGGATGATCGGCTCCGTGTCTCCTGCCATGCACAAGTACATCTGGAAACCCGCGTCGTGGGTGCTGGCGCACAAGCTCAAGCCCGGCAAGAAGTTCGACATGCACGAGCTCCCCATCGTGCGCGACTACGAGTCGGGCAAGGTGACGAAGGAGGAGCTGGACGCTCTTTCCACCTGCGACATGCACGCCGCGATCAACGACGGCCTTTCCGACGCAAGCCGAGCCGACGCGCACGTGTACGAGACTGAGGAGGCGCTGTAGTGCAGCCGGGTGGAAAAATCGAATGCAAAAATTCAGAAATAGCGGTTGCTCGATATCAATCGGAGGAAACACGTGAAAGTATCCTGCATAACCAGGCACGCAATCTCTAATTATGGCTCCCTGCTCCAGGCATATGCGACACAACGAGCGGTAGAGAGCTTGGGGCATGAGTTCGAGATTATGGACTATGTACCTGCTTGTGAGGACGTATCCCAGCAGGTGAGGACGCTTCTTTCGACAAAGCCGTCCTGGAACGGGAACCCGTTGAAGAAGTCTGTCTACAGACTTCTGATGGAGCCTGAGACAAGGGTGGCGGGCAAGCGGTTTGCGCGTGAGCGTTCCCAGCTGCTTAAGATGAGCCCTCACTATGCATCCCTGGAGGAGCTGAAGGCTAATCCGCCCAAGGCCGATGTCTATATGACTGGAAGCGATCAGGTGTGGGGTCCCATCAGCTCGGGCGCATACGACCTGTCATACGCGCTTGAGTTTGCTCCCGAGGGCGCAAGGCGCATCTCATATGCGGCAAGCTTTGGTAAGAAGAATATCCCGGATAGCGTGCGCCCCAGGTTTCTCGAGGACCTTCGAGCATATGAGGCCGTGTTCGTACGCGAGGATGCCGCGCGCGAGCAGCTTGCCTCGTGGGGCATAGAGGCCGGACAGGTTGTCGATCCCACGCTGCTGCTTGATGGCGAGGCGTGGAGAAGGATGGCGGCACCTGCCCCGAAGGGCGAATACATCCTCGTCTACCAGATTCACAGCGACCCGACGGTGGGGCAGTACGCCGTGAAGGTTGCCAAAAAGCTTGGCTTGCCCCTGATACGGATCTCCGCAAGCCTGCACCAGGCCTCACGCGAGGGCAAGTTCAAGTGGCTGCCGACGCTTGCTGAGTTTCTGTCGTATGTCGACAACGCAGCATGCCTAGTCACGGACTCGTTCCACGGTACGGCTTTTGCCATAAATCTCAATACGCCGCTGGTAGAAGTGCTGCCCAAGAACGGAACCTCGAGCAGGAACGTGAGTATTCTGCGACTCACGGACCTCACGGACAGAGTGCTTCAGAATCTAGATGATGTCGAGTTAGCATCCAAGCAGATTGACTTTGGTCGGGTCAACGACGTGATGGGTGCGGAGAGGGAGAAGTCCCTAGCGCAGCTCAAGAGCATGATTGAGGAGTAGGGCATTGTCAAACGTTGGCACTAGGACGGTATGCAAGAAGGATATGTGCGCTGGCTGTATGGCCTGCGTCGATTCATGCCGACATGGAGCGATTGCCATTGAGGATACGATTGAGGCGTATAACGCCCGTATTGATCCTACAAGGTGCGTGGGATGTGGACTGTGCGAGAAAACGTGTCCCCAGATGGTATCCCCATCTTCGTTGCGTCCTCTCGAGTGGCTACAGGGGTGGGCGAAAGATACATCGCTCAGAATGTCATCTTCGTCCGGGGGTCTGGCTACGGCCATCTCGGAGGCGTTTGTGGCGTCAAATGGATTAGTGTGTTCATGTGCACAGGAGGGCGGTGAGTTCCGGTTCCACCTCACTTCTGATGCGGATTACTTGAGGAGGGCCCAAGGCTCCAAATACGTCAAAAGCAATCCGCTTGGTGCGTACCGCGAGGTTAGGGAGGCCCTGCAAGGTGGTCAAAGGGTTCTCTTTATCGGTCTTCCTTGTCAGGTTGCTGCGATGCGTAACTTCGTTGGAAGCCGTTTAGCCGATTCCCTTTACACCGTCGACCTTATCTGTCATGGTTCACCGTCCCCCAAGGTCCTGAGCCGATTCTTGGAAGAGACAGGTAACAACCTGTCTAATGAGCTGATACTGGACTTTCGAAAGAAAGTCCAGTTTCAGCTCCGCTATCGCGGAGCTGAAACTGTGGGTAGGACGGGTGTCCGCGATCGCTACTCGATTGCTTTCCTCTCGGGTTTACCGTATACGGAAGGCTGCTACTCCTGCCGCTACGCCAAGGGTGATCGTGTCTCCGATATTACGCTTGGCGATTCATGGGGTAGCGAGCTTTCTGATGAGGTCGCGAACGGGATATCCCTCGCACTTGTGCAGACAGACAAGGGTCGAGAACTGTTAGAAATGACGGACCTTGAGCTTTTGCCGGTTGATCCTGGTCTAGCTGTGGCCAACAATGAACAGCTTCAACGTCCTTCGACGAAGCCTATAGAAAGAAATACCTTTATGGACGGCTTTCGTAACGGGGTACGGGTTAACCGACTCGTTCTCAGGGCGAGGCCAAAAGACTGCGCCAAGTACTTGGTCAAGGATATACTGCTTGCACTGGGTTTGCTCAGGGGTTAACACATCGAGAGCGTTTGCTTTAGGCATTAATGATAAGGTAATCCATATGTTGAGTAATTCCAAGGTGCCAAAGTGCGTCGTATTAATGGCGTCATACAACGGCATCCCATTTATTTCAGAACAAATTGACAGCATTCTCTCGCAGGCTGAAGTTGACGTACGTCTTTTTGTCCGTGATGACGGGTCATCTGATGGTACTCGTGATCTTCTGCAGCGCTATGCAGATGAGGGCAGTCTGACTTTGTTAACAGGAGAAAACCTAGGACCTGCTTTAGGGTTTTTGACGTTGTTGCGGAATGCTCCCGAAGCTGATTACTATGCGTTTTCCGACCAAGATGATATTTGGGATAGCGATAAACTGATAACTGCGATTAAACAGCTTAAGAAGCAGGAGAATTTGGCTCTTTATCATTGCAATTCAAGACTTGTAGATTCAGCTGGTAATGAGATGGGCCGGTTAACCTATGGGCAACAAAGGTGCATATCTTATCGAGATAACGACCCTCTCAACCAGCTTTGCATTGGGTCACCTATGGGATGTACGCAAGTATTTGATAGGCGTATTTGGGAAGTTGTTTGCTTGCATGAGCTGCCCCATCCCGTCATCATGCATGATAAGCTGATAGCTAATCTATGCGTGCTGCTGGGTTATCGGATTGTTTTCGATGCTTCTCCTCATATGGGATATCGCCAGCATGGTCGTAATGTGGTCGGTGTGAGTACTGATTTACCATCTAAAGTGATTGAGAAAATCAATAGTTTTTGTCATCCGCGAGAGATTACTCTTGCAAAGCAAGTTACTGGACTTCTTTCAACTTATTCCGACTGCATTCTTCCTCCAGAGCGTGCTCTTGGAGAGTTGGTATCGAAAATGGACGCTTCTTTCATGGCTAGGTGCAGGGTTTCTTTCTCTTCGAGGCTGAATTTCGGCAGTCTACAAGAGGGCCTTTTCAATAGATCTCTCCTCTTGTTTGGGAAGCGATGATATGAGTAAAAGCATCCCCAAACCGCACAATAGTGGGTACGTCCTAGCGCTTGCCTTTTGCGACTATCTCAAGGACAAGACCGGCACCCCAAAGGCTATTATGGCGAGTCAGCAGGCCATGGCGTCGCACGGCATAAGTTACGTCTATCTCCACTCGGTTAAGAAGACCCTGTTCAGGGACGACCAGATGCTATTTTGCGAATTCGGGGTTACGGTCGACGGGGTGGAGGCTGGTGTTTTCAGTATTGCCCAGGTGTGCGAGGCCCTTTGCAGCTGGCAAAAAAGCGGCTTCAGCCTTCTTGAGCTTCATATCCACCACCTTCTGTACGTGAGCCTTGAGAAAGTCTCCGAACTGCTAAAAGTTACAGGCAAAACACCGGTCAGGGCCTTTCTCCACGACTATTACCTGTGTTGTACAAGCTATAACCTCCAAAATAGGAGCGGCTTTTGTGACAGCTCAAGGCTCGGCGACGCTCCCTGCGAGAAATGCCCCCACTTCAGTAACAGCCTTCGTGTGGAGTCGAAGATCCAAGGGCTGTTTGACTCCATCAAAAATCTCCGTTTTGTTGCACCTTCGACCTATACGAAGAATCGGTTTCTCTCATTCAGGCCCCAATACGAGGGCCTTGTTGATGTAATACCGCACCAAAAGCTGCTTGGAGAGTATCTGGGCAACAGACGTCCTCTGAACGCAGGGGAGCGCATCAGGGTTGCCTTTCTGGGGATGCCGAGGAAGACAAAGGGCTGGGAGACCTGGCTTCGCCTCGTATCTGCGGTCGATGAACAAGAGTACGAGTTCTTCGTCTTCAACAGCTCGAACGATATGTATCCAGGGATGAACAAGCGGTTTGTCGAATTTGATGAGAAGCACCCAAATGCCATGACCGACTCTCTCAGGGAGTGCGAGATTGCCATCGTTGTCATGTGGCCATCTTGTCCAGAGACCTATAGCTACACCTGTATGGAATCTTACTCCGCAAACGCTTATACGATTTCGAGTGCATGTGCAGGCAATGTCGCCGACTTTGTCGTTGAGCATGGGTCCGGTTTGGTGCTGAATAACGAGGAGGAGCTAATCGGGCTGTTTAGGGATAAGAGCCGGCTTATCAGGGAGGTCAATCGTTTCAGGAGCGGAAAGCCTGGTCCGCTCGATCTTGTCGATTCAGATGAGATCGTAGACCTGCTTCCATGCTCCTCGGTAGGTCTCAACACGGGAGTTCACATGCACACGAGGCTGATTGAACGTGTGCTGCTGGAGGTACTCAATGCAAGATCATAGGCATGCGAGGCTCGTTATAAATAAAGCGGAGGAGCGGGCTGGTCGAAGAGGTCGTTGGTATCTCCCTAATAAGCAAGGCGTTCTAACCGTTTGCATGGGTGACCTGGCGGATGCGACGATCGTTATAGGTATCTTGGCGCAGGTTTTCTTCCTTGAGTACTATGGTCTGGGGCGATACCTCAACTGGGTAATTACCGGCATGATTTGCGTGAGGGCGCTCTTCTCCGGATGGAAATATAGCGGTAGAGCGCTACTACTTGGGCTGATTACCGTTGCAGGGTGGCTGTCTGGTGCCCTCTTGGGTGGCAATATGGAAACGTTTAGGGCGAATATTTTGCTGCTCCTCTACCCGTTTGTCTATACGCTTTACTTCTTTCTTTTGATCACTAACAAGAGGGATTTTCTTCTTGGACTCTTTGATGCAGGTTTTCCGGTCTTCAACGCCATATTGCTTCTCAATATGGCGATCATGTTTATCCAGTACTCTACCCATGGGATGATCGCTGCGACAACGAACGACATCAGTTACTTCGAGGACAATATCTCCGGCCTGTTCTCTTATGCGTCCGTCCATGCGGTGGCCCTTTACACTTCATTCGTCGTGCTCTACAACTTCGTCTGGATTAGGAGGCTTCGGGGTCCTCTCTGGCCATCCCTTGCCATCGCTTACAACGTCTGCCTTATCGTCCTGTCCTTCTATCTTGCGACACTCAACGATAATAAGGCGCTCTTCATAATCCTTCCTCTCGTTTTAGTGATGTTCTGGCTTATTTCAGTCATGAGAGGAGAAGCGGATGTTTCGGGTCCCTTCTTTTGGCTTGTCGCCTTGTATTTTATCCTGACAATTGCATACGCCTTGGTGCCTGCGTTCCAGATCCTCGTGGATACGCAAGTGTTTGGTCTGTTCGATATGGTTGGCAGTTCAGCTTCCGTCGGTACTGCTGCCGACGGCAGTAACGAGAGGATTGCTATCATCGGCTTCGCTCTCTTGAGACCGGCTACATGGAGTCTCGGAGAGGGTCTTGGAGCCTCAAGCTTCTACGCGTCCGGGTTCATGTCGTTTAACCACTTTGGTCAAGCGGATATGGGGTCTTTCTTGATTCTCATGGGGGTTTGGGAGACGGCAGCGTATGTAGCGTTTTTCCACTCCGTGGTTAGTGAGTTTATGGAGCAGGAAAAAGGATCTAATGGCCGGATTGTTCGTTTGCTCCTTTTGCTAACAATTCTTATTACCTTTCTGTATACGCAGTGCTTTACAAGGGTGAACTGCTGCTTGTGCCTACTGCTGCTCTGTGGAGCGCTGGCTTGGTCGTGGAATTCCTCGGCTGCAGACTATTTGATTATTGATAGAGACGAAGAACAGGTTTGAACATGAAAATAGGCATTTCCACATTTACGCATGGGGACAACTATGGGCAGAGGCTCCAGAACCTTGCTGTCCAAGAAACTCTCAAACTCTCGGGTGCAGATGTCCTTACGTTCAGACAGAAGGACTCGAGATCTGCCAAATACAAGCTCAAGTCTTTGGCTTCGCTCATTCCAAAGGGGCTTGCCGTTGCCCACATCCAGAGGCATCGTTCGTTTGAGGATTTCAATTCCCGTAACATTTCCTTTAGCCGGGAGGTTATATCTGATTCCAACCCTCCACGTGACATTAAATCCTATGACTTTTTCGTTGCTGGGAGCGACCAAGTTTGGTCTCCGTATTCCCCTGACGCTAACTCCACTATGTTTCTCACGTTTTCGCCAAGAGAAAAGCGCATTGCTTTTTCGCCAAGCTTGGCAGCTCCGACGATTCCCGAGGAGAAGCGTGAGCTGTTCCACGGCTATTTCGACGGGTTTGATAGGCTGTCCGTTCGTGAGCAGAAGAGCGCCGAGCTTATAAACAGTCTGTACGGCTTAAAGGCCGAGGTGTTGATTGACCCAACACTGATGTTTGACGGCTCCTGGTGGGAAAGGTATGAAAAAGAGCCGCACTGCGGGCTTCCAAATGATTATGTATTGACGTACTTCCTCGGGAGTGCAGCTTACGAAGAGAGGGTTGCCGAAATCTGTGATTCACTTAGCTGCAAGAGGGTCGATTTACTAGGGGATGCGCGCTACTACGCCCTCGGGCCTTCAGAGTTCCTCTATGCCGTCCGTCACGCAAAGCTTGTAGCGACAGATTCATATCACGGATCAATTTTCTCGATCTTGTTCGGGAAGCCGCTGATTTATTGCCCTCGTGAGTCCACTGGTCCAGACATGAGCAGCCGATTCGACACGCTAGCCAGCGAGCTGGGTGTTTCTTTCGTTGAGCGGTCAATTCTTTCCGTATGTAATTCGGAACTGCTCGAGAGTGACTATTCAAAGGCGTATGACAGGTTGGCAGCTCAGAGGAAGATCGTTGTTGAATTCCTCGATAGATGTGGATTGAGCATTCCCTCGGAGGCCGCCCGTGGCTAGCCAGCGTAAGGCGGGCGCCCTCCTCGGCTACGCCAACATCCTCGCAAAGAACCTCGTCAACCTCGTCTACACGCCGATGCTACTGTCCTACGTGGGGCAGGCGGACTACGGCGTCTTCCAGAGCTCGAACTCCTTTGTCTTCTCGCTGACGCTCCTGTCCTTCGGCTTCTCCGAGGCCTACGTGCGCTTCTACACGCAGACGGTGGCGCACGGCGGCGAGCGCGACATCCGGCACCTGAACGGCATGTACCTCACGCTTTACGTCGCCGTCACAGCCGCGGCGGTCGCCCTCGGCATGGGCTTCTCCGCAAACGCCGGCGCGGTGTTCTCGGCCGGGTTCACCGAGGCGCAGGTCTCGCTCGCCCGGGAGCTGCTCGCCATCATGACGCTCAACGTCGCCTCGACGTTGTTCACCGTCGTGTTCAATTCCTACATCACGGCGCACGAGCGCTTCGTCTACCAGCAGACCAGGCAGCTCGTCACCACGCTTGCGACGCCGCTGTGCGCCTGGGCCCTGCTGGCCGCCGGTATGGGGCCCGTGGGCGTTGCCCTAGCACAGCTCGCGGTGAACCTCGTCCTGCTCGCCCTCAACGCGCGCTACGCCATCGTCGTGCTGGGCATGCGCTTCGAGCTCAGGGGTGCCGACTGGGGCGTCATGCGCGGCATCGCCGCCTTCAGTGCCTGGATCTTCGGTAACCAGGTCTGCGAGATGGTCAATCAGAGCGTGCCCAACATCATGCTGGGGGCCATCTCGGGCGCGACTGCGGTATCTCTGTTCGCGGTGGCCGTGAACATCCGCCAGGTCTTCTACTCGCTCTCCACCACGATGTCGAACGTCTTCATTCCGAAGGTCAACCGCATCGTCGCCACCTCGGACGACAACGCCGAGCTCACTCGCCTTATGACGCGCGTGGGCCGCTACCAGATGGTACTGTTTTGCTGGGTGTACGGAGGTTTCGCTATTCTCGGGAAGTTTTTCGTGACGAGGTGGGCGGGCCCGGGCTTCGCCGAGGCCTACTGGCTCGTGCTCGCCATGACGCTACCCGTCATGGTGCCCCTCTGTCAGAACGTCGGCATCGAGATCCAGAGGGCCAAGAACATGCACCACGCCAGGAGTCTCGTCTACCTTGCGATGGCGGTCGGGAACGTTGCCTTCACCGCCGCGGCCGCCCCGGCGCTGGGGCCGTGGGCCCCCGCGATCGCCTATGTCGTCAGCATCGTGCTCGGCAACGGACTGTGGATGAACTGGTACTACCAGAAGCGGGTCGGTCTCGACATGCTCTTTTTCTGGAAGCGGAACCTGCCGGTGCTGCTCGCCTGGGCTGCCGTCACCGTCGCCTGCCTCGCTGGCACGGCGGTCCTGCCCGTCAACGGATGGCCCGCGTTCCTCGAGTGGGGCGCCGTTTACAGCGCGCTTTTCGCCATAGCCCTTTGGCTCGCCGTCCTAACGAAGGACGAACGTATCGCGGTCGTCTCTCGTCTCCCGTTCCTTAGATAGGGTCCATCATGAATGATTCCGAGAAATCCCCGAGGGTCGTCTCGCTTGGCGACCGTTGCTGCGGCTGCGGCGCGTGCGCTGCCCGCTGCCCCAAGTCATGCATCTCCATGGAACCCGATGATTGTGGCTTCCTACACCCCACCGTCGACGCCTCCGGGTGCGTAGGCTGCGGGGCGTGCGACGCCGTATGCCCGGCGCTCAACGCCCCTGGGGAGGACGGGTGCGAGTTCGCCCTCTGGGCGAAGGCTCATGACGTCGGCTTGCTCGATAGATCGTCGTCGGGCGGCGTGTTCGGTCTACTCGCCGGTGACGCTCTCTCGCGCGGCGGTGTTGTGGCGGGCGCCGCGTGGACGGACGGTTGCCGCGAGCTTCGTCACGTGCTCGTGGAGGACAGGCCGGCGCTCGGCGCCGTTATGCGCTCGAAATACGTTCAGAGCGCGGTTGGCCGCGGCGTCTTCGAGGGCGTCCGCGCTGCCCTGCGTGAAGGCAGGCCGGCGCTCTTTGCCGGTACTGCATGCCAGGTGGCTGGCATGCGCTCATACCTGGGGAAACTCGCCGACTCTGACCTCTTCCTCGGCGTCGACGTCATCTGCCACGGTGTTCCGTCTCCAGAGCTCTGGTCGCGCTGGGTCGACTACCGTGGTGAGGCCTTCGGGTCGGACGTCTGCGACGTCAATATGCGGAGTAAGACAACCGGATGGTTGTCTTACTCCGCTATGTACAAGCACATAGCGGAGAAAGACAACACCGGGGACACCGAGTCCCAGATATTCGGCAAAGACTGGTACATGAAAGCGTTTCTGGCCAATGCGAGCCTTCGTTCGTCCTGTCTGGCATGTCCAGCAAAGCGCTCCAGCGGCGCCGATATCACGCTCGGTGATTTCTGGGGGTTCCAGAATACCCATCCCGAGGTCGACAACTCCAAGGGCGTATCTGCCGTCCTATGCAATACCGAGAAGGGCGTGCGGGCATTCGAGGCTATTTCTGGGCTTACTGCAAACGGTCCGGCGACGCTTGATGGGGTAATCGCGGGCAACCCTAGCCTCGTCCATTCTGTCACGCCTTATCCAAAGCGCGACGAGTTCTTGAACGACGTGTCTGCCGGGCTTTCCATCCCAGATCTCATGGACAAGTGGGATTTCCGTCCCACTCTCTGGCAGCGTGTCCGCGGCAAGCTTGGTGGTATTAAACGACGACTAAAGAGACTCGTTGGAAGGAGAGCCTAGATGGCCAAGGATCGCTACCTTCAAGCTCTTCGTGGGCTTGCGATTTCCGCAGTGGTGCTTATCCACTGTCTTCCTCAATGTGCCGCGTCGGTCGCCATTCGCCCATTCCTCAACTTTTCTGTTGCGTTGTTCTTGTTTTTATCCGGTGTTCTTACCGACGAGCGCAAATTTAATGCGGGGGGGGGGTCTTCGACGCCGCATTAGCAAGGTTGCCGGACCTTATGCGTTCTGGAGCGTTATCTATCTTGCGGCGTTTCCCGCCCTTCATGGGCGTCTGGGTTTCTGGCGTTCGCCGTGGGCTCCGTATCGGCTCAGATGTACTATCTATTGGTCTATTCACAGCTTGTGCTGCTTACTCCGGTACTGTTCAGGCTCCTTTCACGGTATAGGTTCTTTGTCTATTGTGTGACACCGGCTTGCTTGCTTCTAAGGGAGCTCGCTGCCGTTGCCGGTATCGCATTGCCTCTAATACAGGTTTTCTGCCCCATGTGGCTCATCTTTTATGTTTTCGGTCTCGACTGGAGGCGTTGGGCTGCGCTCATTGAAGGACGAACCACTCAGCTTGTTGCAGTGCTCTTTATATTTTTAATAATTCAGGAGGTCGCAGGCTTCTGGTGGTATTTGACTGGCGATTTCAATATGGCCACAACTCAGCTTAAGCTCGGTTCTGCCGCGACCTCTTTAGCTGTGATCGCGCTTCTTATGGCGGTTCCGGGATCATTCAAGTCGCGATTATCTTCTACTTTGCTTGTTGACCTTGGGAACGCCTCTTTTGGAATCTACCTCTGCCATATACTTGTTCTCAAGGCCGTTTGGAAACTGCTTGGATTATTCGTCATTCCACTTGGTGTTTCGACATTTGCTGTTTGGGCGCTAACTCTTGCCGGATCTTATTCGCTTGTATCACTTTGCGGTCGTTATTTGCCCGAACGAATTCACATCATTGTGGGATTATAAATTGATTTTCGATACTGGCGCTTTTCATAGCGTTGAAGCAAAGTGAGTCCATTACCAACATTTGGCACGCGATCATCGGTGAAGATACCGGACTTCCTGTTTTCGAACGAGAAGATGACTTTTTACTCAAAATGGCTGATTGGATTAACCAACCTGAAATAACCGGAATCAATCTCCCTTGGTCGAGCATCGAAAAATGGAAGGGGCAATTCAGGTAGCCATATTCCGCAGTCATTACCTTGCCTATTTCGTTAAGAATGAGGGGGTTTAGCAAAATAGGATACCCAAGTCTTATTTATCACTCGATCTAAAGCGCATTTCGATTGTAGAGGACAGATTAAATGAAAGGCATCATCCTCGCGGGCGGGTCCGGCACGCGACTGTACCCGCTCACTCTCGTGACCTCCAAGCAGCTGCTGCCGGTCTACGACAAGCCCATGATCTACTACCCGCTGTCCACCCTCATGCTGGCGGGCATCCGCGACATCCTGGTCATCTCCACGCCGACCGACCTCCCCAACTTCGAGCGCCTGCTCGGGGACGGCTCGCGCTACGGCGTGAACCTCTCCTACGCCGAGCAGCCGAGCCCGGACGGCCTGGCGCAGGCCTTCACCATCGGCGAGGAGTTCATCGGCGGCGAGCCCTGCGCGCTCGTGCTGGGCGACAACATCTTCTACGGCAACGGCCTGTCGCGCCACCTGACGCGCGCCGTCCAGAACGCCGAGTCGGGCCGCGCCACGGTCTTCGGCTACCACGTGGACGACCCCGAGCGCTTCGGCGTCGTGGAGTTCGACGGCGAGGGGAGGGCCGTCTCCATCGAGGAGAAGCCCGCCGAGCCCAAGAGCTCCTACGCCGTCACCGGCCTGTACTTCTACCCGGGCGACGTGTCCTCCCGCGCCGCCGAGGTGAAGCCCTCCGCACGCGGCGAGCTGGAGATCACCACGCTCAACCAGATGTATCTGGAGGAGGGGACGCTCTCCGTGGTGACCCTCGGCCGCGGCTACGCGTGGCTGGACACCGGCACCATGGAGTCGCTCCACGAGGCGGCGGAGTTCGTCCGCGCCGTCGAGCACTCCCAGGACCTACCGGTCTCGGTGCCCGAGGAGATCGCCTGGGAGAACGGCTGGATCACGACCGCCGAGCTGGAGGAGGCGGCCAAGGCCTACGGCAAGTCGGTCTACGGTCGGCACCTGAAGAAGGTCGCCGCCGGCGAGATCGTCAACAGCCCGCGCGAGTACTAGGAACAAGGAGATTCGAACATGGCAGAGGAGACCTTCTCCCCCAGGAACATCATCGTCACGGGCGGCTGCGGCTTCATCGGCAGCAACTTCGTGCAC
>JAYBEF010000030.1:0-1775 GCA_037277825.1 Collinsella sp. | reverse complement strand
GAGGACTCGCGATACAGCGAGAACTTGCGGCCGATGACCTGGACGACCTCGGCGTGGCAGCGCTCAGCGAGCTCTTCGGCGGCCTCGCGGGCAGAAAGGCTGGAGCCGTCCAGCACGGAGCACTTAACGAGCTCGTGCTTCTCCAGGTAGGCAACCGTCTGCTCGACGGTGCCCTCGTTGACATCGGACTTACCGATGATGATGGCGGGGTTGAGGTGATGGGCCATGCTGCGAAGCTGCTTGACCTGGGCTCCTGTCAGTGCCATGGGTTCTCGCTTTCTATGTATGGGGCGCCCCGCAATGGGGCCTTAATCTACGTGAGCTGTCCCACGATAGCGCAGGAACGGCGCGGTGTGGAGCGCGTTTGCCCAGTTCGCAAAGAATGCGGATGCCGGGCGGGAAGACGATGCAAGCTTTAGATGGGCTACGGGCGGGGTATGGAGACCGGCTCCCATGCAATAAACGCCCAACGGACCTTGCGGACGTGGTCGAGCATGTAACGCCCCTGCGGTACGCCCTTGGACCCTGGCTCGCCGGCATGGGGATTCTCAATCATATGCTGAGCGACGTAGTCGCGTAGACGGTCAATCTTATCCTCGTTACCGTGCTCGAGCATGCGGGAGAAGTCCGCCACTCCCGCCTCAAGGCTATCGAAGGTATCGCGACGAGGCGATTCAAAGTACGTAACCTGCGGCAGGGCGCCCATCTGAATGAGGATATTGAAGGCATACACAAAGCCATTACTGCGGGTAACCGAGGCACCGATAGCGTTCATCAGGTGCAGGTCATAGCGCGGGCTGGAGTTGGCGACCATCGTGACAGCACAACGCCGACGAGCCGTACGATCAAGCTTGGCAAGCGCGCCTTTTAGGTTGGTCGTGGTGACAGAGCGACTGGCAAAGGCAACATCTACCGCTTTCGCGACCGGTCCAACCAAATTCCAGTCATCATCCCAAGCAAGCTCAAGCGGCGTAATAAGATCCTCGAGCCCGTAATACTCAATGCCGGCATCAAGCGTGCCCAGCATGGCGGGGGAGAAATCAGCCGCAATCACAGGATGCCCGTCTTGCGCAAGCGGAATAGCAATCGACCCAGCCCCACACCCCATATCCAGCACGGATTCACCAGGCTTTAACGCCAGCAGCTTCATAAAGTCCCGGGCATACGGAGCAGTCTCAAGCGGCCGAAAATGCCGAGCCCTTTTATCCCACTCAAAAGAATCATCAGCCCGCCGCCGACCAGCCTGCAAGCGCATCCATTCGCCATTCCAATCAGCAGAAAGCAGCTCAGAGCGAGCATCCCCATCAACCACGGGCCAACCTCCTAGCAACAAAAAAGCGACTCCTCCCAAAAGAAGAGCCGCAACCAGCATATATCAGAAAGAACCGATCCAACGCCAAACCGCCGTATCGACCATGTAGTGCAGGAGCGAAGCAACTGCAACCGGGATAGAACTCAACCGAGGTCCCGTTGTGCGGGAGCCCCGGGGAGGGCAAATATATAAGGTCGATCGCGAGTTCCGCACGAGCCGGAGAGCACTTAATGTGCTCTCCGTGCGAGTCAGGACTGTCCGAGCAGGCGACCTTATATATTTGCCCTCCCCGGGGCTCCTCGCCAGTCCCCCTCAGCTAGTTCTTCAGCGAGTTCAGCGGTGCCGGGAAGCGTCCACCACGGTGGGCAAGCACGGTGCCGGCGTTGGGGTTCACCGGCATGATGGGTGCACGGCCAAACAGGCCGCCGTACTCGACGCAGTCGCCCACGCCCTTGCCGATGGC
>JAYBEF010000029.1:0-62947 GCA_037277825.1 Collinsella sp. | reverse complement strand
GCCGCGCGGCAAGGAGATATATTGCCAGACCGGAGGGGCGCCGTGGGCGGGAATCGCGCACTCCATATTTTGTTCACAAATGAATAGATCCCTCAGTCGCGTCACTGAGGTTAAAACTGAAGCATTGGCTTCTGATATTGGCGATGACCAGCTGTTTTACGAGTATTGAGACATCGGTCATCTCTGGAGCGCTACTTTACTCCAAAGGCATCAGCTATTTGTTTCCCATCGGTAAAAGGCGGGTTTTGTTCGCCAAGCGTTCTTATATATAGATAGATACGGGTTCGAACCCATGAAAGGGCGACAAAAAAGACGGCCAACCGAAGTTGACCGTCTCAACAATCTTTGGGTGGGCCGTCAGGGGTTCGAACCCTGGACCTTGGGATTAAAAGTCCCCTGCTCTGCCAGCTGAGCTAACGGCCCGCGGGTGGCATTGTACCACGGTCTGGGACTATTCCCAACTCCATTGGCCGTTCTGGAAAATCACAACTTCACGTCCATCAGGCGTAATGCCCGTAATATCGATGTCGTCCGTGCCGATCATAAAATCGACGTGCGTGCTCGAGACGTTAACGCCATGCTCCAGGAGCTCCTCCTTGGACATGTCATACCCACCCTCGATGCATTCGGGGAAACCGACACCTAGCGCGAGATGGCAGCTAGCGTTCTCGTCATAGAGCGTGTCATAGAACAGAACGCCGCTTTCGCGGATCGGAGTGTTCTTGGAAATGAGCGCGACCTCGCCCAGATGAGCGGCACCTTCATCGGTGTCAATAATGCTCGCAAGCGTTGCCTTGCCCACGCGGGCGTCGTAGTCCACCACGCGGCCGCCCTCGAACTTAATCCAAAAATCTTCGACTTTATTGCCGTGGTGGATGAGCGGCATGGCCGAGTACACGATACCGTCGGCGCGCATGCGATCGGGCGAGGTGAAGACTTCCTCGGTGGGAATGTTGGGGAAGAAGGGGTGTCCATCGGGCGTCTTGCCCTTGCCGCCGGCCCACTCGTGACCCTTCGTCATGCCAATCGTCAGATCGGTTCCATTTGCCGCGGTGTAATGCAAGTAGTCGAAACGATTGTCGTTCAGGAAACGCAGGTTCTTTTCGAATGCGGCGTCATGGAGTTCCCAGTCGCTCTCCGGGTCCTGGCCATCGGCGCGCGCGGTGTGCAGAATCGCATTCCATAGTTTATAGATTGCAACCTCATCGGCGTCTCCTGGGAACACCTCGTGCGCCCAAGCCACGACCGGAGCGCCGGCGATGCACCACGGATTGATGTTGTAATCCAGTCCACGGCGGAAAACTTTGCACTGCGTATTCCTCGCCTTTGATGCCGCGGCCGGCTTGGCTGGATCGATGCCCTTGAGGGCCGCAGGATCCGCACCTTCGATAAAGACAAAGCAGGCACCATCCTGGGCCAAGGAATCCAGCTGCATGCGCTTCCACTCGGGTGTCTGCTCAAAATAGCTTTTCTCGACATGCTCGTACGTGAGCCTCGTCACGGCATCATCGGCCCAAATGACCGTCACGTGGCCGGCGGCGGCAGCATAGGCCTCCGCGACCACCACGCGCGCAAACGGCGCGCACTCGACCGGAGACTGAACGACGACCTCCTGGCCGGGCTTGACGTTTACGCCCTTGCGGACGACCAGGCGCGCGTAGTTTTTAATCTTGGGCTCCAGGGCCTTCATGCCCTCCAGAGCCTCTTCGACCGTCAGGGCAGCTCGAATCATGTGCCACTCCATCTATCTATAGAACAGTAAAAAGGCGCGCCGCAAAAACGACGCGCCTTATATCTTAGCGATAAGTATGTATGCAAACGCTACTTCTTCTTGGAGTCCTTCTGGTCCTCCTCGGCAGCCGCGCGCTCAATAAGAGCGTTGAGCTTGTTCTCGGACATGCCCTCGGCCTGCGCGCGGTACATGTTGCGCAAGGGACGAATACGAGCGAAGTCGTAGATAAAGTCACCTAGGATGATGACATAGGACAAAACGATGCCGACCATCTGGACAGGGCTGGACACCATGCCAGCGGGAGCGAAGTACAGCGAGGCCCAAATTGCCACGACGAGCACCATGCCAATGGCGAGCACAATCCACCAGATGCGACGGCGCTTGGTGTAGTCCTCGTCCTGCTTGAGGAGGATATTCGACACCGTATAGATGCGGTCCTCCTTGGCGCGCTGCTTGGCCTTGCGGGCGCGCTTCTCCTCTTTAGAGAGGCCCTCGAGGTTCTCGCCCTTCTCGAGCTCTTTGCGGCGTGCCTTAGACGAAGCCGGCACGATGCGAACGGAGCTCGCTGCTTGGCGGGCGGGCTTAGCAGATGCGGCAGACTTGCGCGCAACCCCGGTAACTTCGTGGGATTGCGTGCGCTTGTTCGTGGCGCTACGGGTACTCACTTATGCGTTCTCCTTCATGCTTGTGAACTGGGAGCCGGTGATGATCTGGAAGGCCTCGCGATAGCGCTCGGACGTGCCATCGATGACCTCGGCGGGCAGGTGCGGGGTCTCCCCCGTCATATCCCAGTTGGCCTTGAGCCAATTGCGGACGAATTGCTTGTCGTAGCTAGGCTGGATCTTGCCCTCCTCGTAGCTGGCAGCAGGCCAGAAACGGCTGGAGTCGGGCGTGAGGCACTCGTCGATCAGCGTGACCTTGCCATCAATAACACCAAACTCGAACTTGGTGTCGGCAATGATGATGCCACGGGTCGCGGCGTACTCGGCAGCGGCCTTGTAGATCTTGAGGGAAAGGTCACGAATCTGCGTGGCGATGTCCTCGCCCACGATCTCGCAGCAACGCTCGAACGAGATGTTCTCGTCGTGGTCACCGATCTCGGCCTTCGTGGACGGCGTGAACAACGGCTCGGGAAGCTTGGAAGCCTCGGTCAGGCCCTCAGGCAGCTGGATGCCGCAGACGGTGCCGTTCTCGTCGTAGGTCTTCTTGCCCGAACCGGTCAGATAGCCGCGGACGATGCACTCGATAGGAATCGTCTGGGCCTTCTTAACCAGCATGGCGCGGCCAGCGAGGTAGTCACGATACTCAGCAAACTCCTCGGGGAAATCCGCCGGGTCGATGGAAACGAGATGGTTGGGGACGATGTCGGCAAACTTATCGAACCAGAATGCCGAGATGCGATTGAGCACCTCTCCCTTAAACGGAATCTCGTCGGGAAGAATGAAGTCGAACGCAGAAATGCGGTCGGTGGCGACCATCAGCAGGTTTTCACCGGCATCGTAAATATCACGAACCTTGCCACGGGAATCCGGACGACGCTCCATCGTTGTCACGTGAGTCACTCCTTACCTAAATACGACAGAAATGCGGGTTCTTTCCCGCATGTTTTCGCAAACTCGGAGCGGCAGGGACGCGGCCCCTCCTTCACCGAATAGCGAAAAGCTAGTGCTCCATTGTAGTAGATGCCGCGTCTGCCGTGTGCTCGCGGGGCAGATGAATTGTAAAAGTCGTACCCTTTCCAAGCTCCGACTCCACGGATATGTAGCCATGGTGACGCTCGACAATCTGCTTGGTCACGGCGAGGCCGACGCCCAGGCCGCCAGCTTCGCGGGCGCGGCTGGCATCGGCGCGCCAAAACCGCCCGAAAATGCGCGACAGATCGTCCTTGGCAATACCGATGCCGGTATCAGAAACGGCAATGCTGACGTGCCTGCGGTCACTGAGCACCGACACCACGACCCAACCGCCCTCGGGGGTGTAGCGCATGGCGTTGCTCATGAGGTTGATAACACATTGCGTGATCATGTCGGGATCTGCCTCGACAACGTCATCGTGGCCCTGCGTCTCATCTGCAAAGCGCAAACGCAGGTCACGGTCGGCAAACAGGCGCTCCTGGCCATTCACAATCGATCGCACGAACGGAACCATGTCCACCGGTTCTAGATTGAGCGGAGCCGTGCTGTTTTCCATACGCGATAGGTCGAGCATCTGCTGCACCAGACGAGCCAGGCGACGCGTCTCGGAAGCAACGGTCTCCAAATGCTCATCGTCGGTGGGATACACGCCATCCTGCATGGCCTCGACCGTTGCGAGCATGGCCATAAGCGGCGTGCGAAGCTCGTGTGCAACGTCTGAGGTCAGGCGCTTCTCGTGTTTCATATCCTTCTCGAGCGAAGTGGCCATCTCATCGAAGGTCTCACCCAGCTGATCGATCTCGTCATCACCGCGCAGTCCCGTGCGAGCCGACAGGTCGCCGTCACGGATTTGCTTTGCGGTACTGGTGATGCGATGAATCGGCTTGGTGAGCATGCGCGACACGAGCGATCCGATAACGACCGAAATGCAGATTGCAACAACCGCGGCGAGGGCCATGGCGTTAAAGGTCTTCTCCCTAAACGCAGAGTCCGCCTTGGTGAGCAGAGCGTCGGAGCCGATGGCCCACAGCTTTACCTGTCCGACATGCTCGCCGGAAGACGTTACAATCTCGACGTTAGCAACGCTATCGGAGTCGGTTGGAGCAGACGAGACCGGGCTATGCGATGCCCTCTTGCCGCTCGTGTCGTCGGTCGTAGCCTGGTTTTCGCGTACATCGGCGGTGGCGCTTGCCGAGGGCCAGGAATCGTCATAAACGATCACGCCCTTTTTATTGACGACCTGCATGCCCAGATCGTCGGAAACCAAACTCGACGTTGCGACCGTGCGCAGTTCTCCCGCGGTCCAAGAGCCGTTTTCCTCATATGAGGTCGCCAACTTCTCGGCAGCGGAATTTGCGATTTCGACGATATTGGAGCGTGTGTAATCCGAAAAGACCGTGCCCCACACAACAGAGACAACGCCCACCAGCACCAATACTGTCATGAGCGATGTCAGAGCAAAAGCAAGTGCCATGCGCGAGGGATAGCTCATCGTTGGCCGTGAATCGGAACGAGGCGTGTTCCAACTAGCCTTGGAACCCGCCTCGCTCTCCTGCTTGTGCTTTTGTCCGATTTCAAAGCGCGCAGGTGTCATATGTGATTTCCCTATTTCTCGTCCGACTTATCGGTCTTGGCCGGAGCCTCGAAGCGATAGCCGACACCATGGACGGTGTAGAGCCACTTGGGCTTCTTGGGATCATCGCCCAGCTTGGCGCGAAGATTCTTCACGTGGCTATCGATGGTGCGCTCATAGCCCTCAAAGTCATACCCGAGCACTTTCTCGACCAGCTCCATGCGGTTATACACACGGCCGGGATGGCGGGCAAGCGTGGTGAGCAGTTTGAACTCGGAAGCCGTCAGATCGACTTCCTTGCCCTCGACCAAGATCTTGTGGCCCGAGATATCGATGACCAGATCGCCGAAGTCGAGTACCTCGACGGTGGGCTCGTCGGCCTGATGGGCACGGCGGAACAGAGCGCGAACGCGGGCGACGAGCTCGCGCGGCGAGAACGGCTTAATCAGATAGTCGTCGGCGCCGAGCTCAAGACCGATAATACGGTCCTCGATCTCGCCCTTAGCCGTCAGCATGATGATGGGGACATCCGAGGTATCGCGAATGGTGCGGCAAACGCGCTCGCCGGGAATCTTGGGGAGCATAAGGTCGAGCACGACCAGGTCGAACTGATGCTTCTCGAACTCCTCGATCGCGGACTGGCCGTCGCCGACGCCCACAACCCAGTAGCCTTCGCGCTCGAGATAGGCAGCGACGGCGTCACGGATTGCCTTCTCATCCTCGACCAGCAGAATCTTTTTTGCATCTGAAGCCATAACACGGCCCCCCTGTCTCAATTAGCTAAGAACAAGCCCATTTTAACGCACCTGAGCCCGCCGGATGCCGCTATGACGCGGCAGCTCGGCGGGCGGTACTCACAATTACAACGCGTTTATTCCCCTGTTGGCGCCTTTTTAACCCCTCTAAGCTTAAAGAGAGAATAGACGTGCAGTGACCGTCTCTGGTATACCCTGGCTGTTGCGCACCGTGGCGTACGTAAGGAATGAGTCCGATTTTCCCGCCGTAGCTGGATAATCGCCATACTCCAAAGCGCGGTCGGGCGACAGCAGCGAGCCATAGGTCTTGGCAGAGGTGTCGATCAGGAAATGCGACGCCTGTACCTTAACAAGGTATTTATTCTTCTTGCCAGCCGCACATGCGAGCGGCTCGCGGGACAGGAAGAGGTACGGCCCTCCCTCATTACCGATATATGTGCCCATATTGCCCAGGCTGCCCACGCCACTATAGGCCGCCTCGATAGAAAACACGAAGGTATCGCCCATATATACGGCCTCGAAAGGCGAGACTGACGAGGGAAGGACTAGCTGGGCACGTTTGGTGTTGTTGCCGTCGGTCAGATCGATTGCCGTTATGCCGTAGTAGACGCCCTCGTCGTTGCGGACACGCGGCGAGATGGTCAAAATGCCGTCGCTCGCGCGCGGGGCCGATGCAAAGCGGCCCGTCGATTTCCAAATTACCTCGGCCTTGGATTCATCAAGCGAGCGACGATAGCAAAACGAATCACTACTCGTTTTATTGCCGCCTGCCGAAGGCATTTTATACCAGATGACTGATGCCCCGAACGCCGTAAACAGCGGCGGATCGTAGTCCTTGCCACCTCGATCGAGCTCAACCACGTCGCCAGAGAGCGAAGCGCCCGACAGATTTTGAGCGTAGAGCTTCCACGATGAATTGGCAAAGTTCATCTCAACCCACGCGAATACGCCGTCGCCGGCACGGACATCGTAGAATGCATATCCCGTGCCCTCGATAGGATCCTCGATTAATGTGGTAAGCGAGCCATCGCCCAGGTTGAGCACACCGAGCGTGTTGGCGTGCAGTGCCGATGCGGGCGCCATCATTGCCGCGGCGTAATCGCCGTCGCAGTAGTACAGCAGCGTACCCAGAGGCAGCGTCCACGACGCCGCCGGCTCAAGATCGATGTCGACTGCCTCGTACTCATCCGTAATCGAGATGATTTTGGAATCATCCTTGATAACCTGCGGCTCGCCGGCGGCATCATCGCTGGTGCCCGTTTTTTTCGAGCATCCGGCAAGCACCGTGACAGCGCCCGCGGCAGCCCCACCGAGTACAAAGCCGCGACGCGATATTCCGTTCTTGATGTGATCGGCGATACCCATTAGGCGATCTCGGTGCGAGCGGCCTCGATAGCGCGTGTAAGCTGGTCGGCGCAGGAGGTCTTTTTCATACCGCAGGTATTACCGGCGAGAACCTCGATTACGCGATCGGCAGGAGCGCCCTCGACCAGCTTGGAGATAGCCTTGAGATTGCCGTCGCAGCCGCCGGTAAATTCAACGCCCATCACCTTGTTGCCGTCATCGGAAAGGTCAAGGTGAATATTGCGAGCACACACGCCCTGAGGCTTGTAATCAAACGAAATCATGCGATCCCCTCTCAGAATGTTATTCGAGACGACTATTATCCCCGTCTTTCCCTAAATGCAACGAGGCGCTTTGCCGGCAACACACATTACCAGCAAAGCGCCCTAAAAAGCTAACGTTATGCCCGAACCTACTCGAAGCTCAGCTGCTCCAGACGATCAAAGACCGTGTCGATACGGGTGAGGAAGTCCCACGGATCAAAGATCTCGTCGAGCTTTTCCTGGCTGACGGTGCAGCGCGGGTCAGCCTCGAGACGCTCCTTAAAGGTAGGGCCGGAGACACAATCCTGTACCTCGTGCCAGGTTGCCATGGCGTTCTCCTGCACAATGGCGTACGCGTCCTCGCGGGTGATGCCCGTGTCGACGAGGGCGAGCAGCACCTTGGAGGAGAAGATGAGGCCGCGGGTCTTATTGAGGTTGGCCATCATGCGGGCAGGGTACAGCTGCAGGCCGTCGATAACGCGAATGAGGCACTGGAACATGTGGTCGAGCGCGATGAAGCTATCGGCCTGGGCGACGCGCTCGGCAGAGGAGTGCGAAATGTCACGCTCGTGCCACAGGGCGACGTTGTCGAAGGCAACCTGCGCGTTGGCCTTCACGACGCGCGACAGGCCGCAGACCTTCTCCATGGTGATGGGGTTGCGCTTGTGTGGCATGGCTGAGCTGCCCTTTTGGCCCTTACGGAACGGCTCCTCGGCCTCGAGCGTATCAGTCTTCTGCAGATTGCGAACCTCGGTAGCGATGCGCTCGCAGGTGGCCGCAGTGGTGGCAAGAACGCCGGCGAGATAGGCGTGATGGTCGCGGCTGATAACCTGCGTGGACAGCGGGTCGTGAACCAGGCCCAGGTGCTCGCAGACGTACTCCTCGACGAACGGCTCGATGGAGCTGTACGTGCCGACAGCGCCCGAGATAGCACCGAAGGCAACGTTCTTGCGGGCGTCCTCAAGACGATCCAGATCGCGCTTGAGCTCCCAGGCCCAAGAGCCAAACTTCATGCCAAAGGTCATCGGCTCGGCATGGATGCCATGAGTACGGCCGGCGCAGAGCGTGTTGCGCTCCTCGAAGGCACGACGCTTGCAAATCTCGCCGAGCTTCTTGACATCCTCGATGATCAGGTCGCAGGCCTGGGTGAGCTGGTAGCACAGGGCCGTGTCGCCCAGATCGGAGCTGGTCATGCCATAGTGAACCCAGCGGCTGGGCTTGGGGTCGCCCTCGGGAACATCGGCATCGATGTATTCCTTCATGTTGGTCAGAAAGGCAATGACGTCATGGCGCGTGACTTCCTCGATCTCATCGACCTTCGCCTTCTCAAAGTTGGCATGGTCGCGGATCCACTGGGCCTCGTCTTTGGAAATACCGATCTTGCCGAGCTCCGCCTGGGCCTCGCAGGCCAGAACCTCGATCTCCTGCCAAATGGCGTACTTGTTCTCGAGGGAGAAGATGTGTCCCATCTCCGGGCGGGTATAGCGATCGATCATAGCGGCTCCTTTTTGGTTATTGGCACGTTGGTCGTAACCCAACCATTGTACCGTGCGCAGGTGCAAGTATGGGCAGTAGGCATTAACCTAACATTTTGGAATTGGAGCGACCATGAGGACGTCTGCGCATTTGCTTCGCAAATACGCACCGGCTGCGGTCGGCAGACCCGGTCCGCGCACACGCACGGGCACAGCGGGTTGGACCCGACGTTCCCGAGGTCCCCCGTACTCGATGGAGCGGGCAACGGGACATCCGCGCGCCCGCGTCGCGGACGCGCACCGGCTGCGGCGATCTCCTCGGATTCACGGAGACGATGGGGAAAACTTTGTTGAATTGGCCGTCCCGAGTTCTCCCGCGCTCGGTGGAGCGGGCAACGGGACGTCCGCGTATTTGCTTCGCAAATCCGCACCGGCTGCGGCCGCCTATCGGCGACCTTGCCTGCTCGCTATAAACGCTTCGCGTTTATTTAACGCTCGCACCCTGTCGGGTTCGAGTCCCGGCACTTTATTGAAAAAGGCACGGTAACGAAACGTTACCGTGCCTGAAATTCGAATGGAGCGGGCAACGGGACTCGAACCCGCGAGTGTCAGCTTGGGAAGCTGATGCCTTACCACTTGGCGATGCCCGCTTGTGTGTTGGCTAGTATAACGCGGTTGTCTTGTTCGATACAAGGGTGGCGATGCTTGTTTTAGCTGTGGAGATTCGTTTGAAAATCGCGTCAATTGTGGAGACGAGGACCTTTAACCTCCTGTTCTCCCTATCTTCTACCTGCACTTTTGCTTGATTGTTGTATTTGAGCTCAATTTGTCAGGAATTAGGCAAGCTTTTGGTCAGGCTCCGGTACTTACCCGCATGAACCTCGGGGGTAGCCTCATCCTACGCGTCGCAGCCTCCCCGTGCGGCGCACGAGGGATAAGGAGCAGCCATGTCCAACGCACCCACGCACTCTGTCCACAGCGCAATTGCAACAGGTCCGCTGCTCCTGCTCCTCTTCCTGCTTTTCGGCTGCCTGGCACCGGGAGCCGCATTTGCCGTCGATGGCTACGACCAGCTCGGCTTCCGCACTATTAGCGATGATTGTGGGCCCTTCTTCATCGGCAAGTATGAAGCTCAAGACGCCTCGATTGCCTACTGCATGAACCAGGAGCGCCCCGGCCCCACCAAGCCGGGCGGCCCATGGCTCAACTTTGATCAAGGCTGGGTGTGGCTCGACGACGAGTTCGCGGCAATCGTTTGTCACGGATATCCTACCGCCACGTCGTTTGGCGGTTACCATCTTTCACCCGATCGCGCCCGCGCCGCCACCCAGCTTGCCGTATGGATGCTCAACGGCACTACCCATGTCGACGGCACCTACTCCTACACGACCGCTCAGGGTAAAACCAAGAGCGGACACTTTACCGCCGACAATGAAGTCGTGGCGGCTGCGCGGTGGCTCCACGACAGCGCAAAATCAGGAAGCATCAAAGCCGCTCCGCACCGCGCGCGACGCTATCTAGGGGCCGTATCGGGCGGCAGCAAACGTCAAGACATGCTCTATGTACTGCCGGCGGTCTCTGTTTCCTTCCAAAAGCAGTCTGCTAACACCGTTATTACCAGCGGAAACAATACCTATCAGTTTACCGGGGCAACATTCGATATTTTTGAGAGCGCCAGCGGCGCGCGTGTCGGCACCATCAAGATGGACAGCAACGGTCGAGCGCAAGCAACACTTCTGCCCAACACGGCATACTACCTAGTTGAAACGAAGGCGCCGGCCGGCTATGTCCCCCGCCACGATCGTATTGCCTTTACCACGGGGAATGACGGCGGGCGGGTCGCCATTGATGAACAGCCCGGCACCATCAACCTGCGTATCGTAAAACTCGATGCCGCGACGAATGCCGGCCCCCAGGTGGGATCTTCACTCGCAGGAGCAGAGTTCACGTGTGTGTCGCAATCAACCCCTGGATGGGCACAAATCCTCACGACCGACGAAAGCGGTCGGGCCGCCCTCGCCGATGTCCCCTTAGGAACCTTTACCATCTACGAATCAAAAGCCCCCGAGGGCTACCTGCCATCCAACGACAGCTGGACCTATACCGTTGGAGCCGACCAGCTCGGCGATTCAGGCGTGGTCGAGATCGAGTCTCGCGTTTCCGATATCCCCATTGCGTTTAACCTTGAGATTTCCAAATTCAAGGATTACGGCAATAGCGACCAATCCGGCCTGGAGCAGCCGGCGGGTGGTGTTGTCTTTGAGGTTGTCAGCAACAGCTCTCAGCAGGTTGTTGGCACACTGATCACAAACATCTATGGCTTTGCCTCCACCAAAGATCAGCCCGAAGCATGGTTCGGCGCAGGCAAGCGACCCGCCGGTGTCCACGGAGCCGTCCCATACGACCGTGCCGGCTACACGGTTCGCGAGGTTCCGGAAACCGTCCCCGAGGGTTTTAAACGTGCAGGGGAATGGACCGTCGGGGCCAATCAGATTTCCGACGGCGCCGAGCTTCAATATATCGTGGACAACCACGCTCTGTCGACGCATCTCCAGATTGTAAAACGCGATGCCCAAACAGGCGCTTCTGTTCCCCTAGCCGGATTCACCTTCCAACTCCTCGACAGCAATCACGAACCTGTCTCACAAACTTGCTGGTATCCAGCACATAACGTAATGGACACCTTTACGACTGACGCGACCGGGACCGTCACACTGCCCGAATCGCTCGTGCCGGGCACCTATTATGTACGCGAAACCTCGGCCAAAGAGCCCTATCTTGTCGGCGAAGAGATCGAGGTAAACATACCCGCCGACATGAACCTAACGCCCGTTGCAATCGCCTCGTATTATGACCACGCCGCGACCGGAAACATCAGGATCGTTAAAACCGATGCCATAGACGGCAGCAGCCTCGCGGGCGCCGTCTTTGAGATCCGTGCCTCGGGTGATATCGTGCGCCCCGACGGTAGCATTGCCGCGCTCGACGGTGAGACTGTCGCGACCGTCACGACGGATGAAACTGGAGAAGCACGCGCGGGCAACCTCCCACTGGGATCTGGCACCGCACGCTACGAGGTTGTCGAGACTCAAGCGCCGGCAGGCTTCTTGCTCGATCAGACAACCCATATTGTCGACCTTACTTATGCCGACCAGAAAACACCCGTTGTAGAAGCACGGCTTAACGTATCCGACGATTACACCAAGGTTGATATCTCCAAGGTCGATGCAAGCGGTGAGCAGGAAGTGGAAGGCGCACAGCTCGCCTTATATGGTCCCGATAAAACCGAAATAGACTCCTGGACCTCATCCGACAAGCCACACCGCGTCGAACATCTTGCACCCGGCACCTACTCGTTGCGCGAAATGATGTCTCCGCGGACCTATGACCTTGCCGAGGAGATAACGTTTGAAATAAAGGATACGGGAGAAGTCCAATCCGTCGCGATGAAGGATGCGCCCATCGAGATCAAGGGGCAGGTCGACAAGCGTCAGGAACTTGTCCAACCTATCGAAAAGGGCCTGTTGGCTAACGGCGATGGTAAAAACCGTGCCGCGATGCAAACCAATACGGATGGGCTTTTCTCCTATACCATCGACGCTCGAAACGATTCAACTACCTGGGTTGATGAGTTCACAATTACCGATGATCTTGAGTGTGCCGAGGACGATACGGCGAGATTCGTCTCAATCGAAACCCCCGTCGCCATCGGCGACCTCAACGGTCTGTGCAACGTGTGGTATCGCACGACGCCGTTGGACTCGACAGACGTCGATGAACCGGCGAACGCGACACTTGACGATGGACACGAAAATCCTTGGCTTGAGTCCGACGAAGTAAAAGAGAGCCTTGGTGAGGACTGTCGCCTCGTCGATTACGACGGCTGGCGCCTCTGGAAGGCGGATGTCTCGACCACGGAATCCACCACACTCGAGGCGGAAGAGCTCGACCTTACACCCAATACCGTCGTAACGGGCATTCGAATTGAATACGGTGCGGTAGCCGCCGGCTTTACGACTCGAAGCGATGCGGATTCTTGGACCCGCGATGATCTCAAAGATGAGCACGACGACCTTGACGATGCCAAAGCAATCCTTGGCACAGACGCTCGGGGCGCAATCGTGCACATGCAGGCGACGTCGGCTTATACGCCCCAAACCGCACTCACCAACAGCGCACGCGTCGATCTTTGCCGCAACGGCGGCGGCGATAAACTTGAGTCACATGACGAGGACCGTGTCATTCAACGCTGTACCCTACTGCAGGACCTACCGGCAACAGGATCAGTTCCCATCGCCGCTTGCATCACCGCGCTCCTGACCTCGGGTGCCGCAGCCCTATGGTTCGCTCGCCTTAGGTCGACCCCAAAGAAGCGCTAGCGCGATGAAAAAGCGGGCGAGCCAGTCCCCTGGCTCGCCCGCTTTCAATCATGTAAATCGCCGTATCTACTCTGCAGACGAAGATCCACCATCAACGATTGCCTGCTCGGACTCAGGAATCCCATCGGCACCCGTACTCTGTTCTTGCTCCACCTCTTCGCTGATTGCGGAGGCGGGGGTCGAGCCCTTTGCACCCACGATGTAGGCAGCCCCAAATCCTAACGCAATGGCAATCAAGGTCAAAATCACGTAGACAGGCCAATGGCGCTTAATATACGAAAACACGTTGACTCCTTAGAGCTCCGTCTACGAACGGCGGATAACCTCGGTCACGACCTCGGATACCGTGGCAATGTTCGTCGGGTTGACATTGTGGGGCAGGTCGTCCTCGGTACGAGCGCAAGCCAGACGCGTGCCGTCCACGCCGGCGATGGTGAGGGCTCGGCGGCTCGCCTCGAGCGCGGCATAGGCATCGGTCTTGGCATAGGGCATCTCGAGCGCGCCACAATCGACATGGAACGACTTGCACACCTTGCTGACCAGGTTCATGATGCGGCGATCGCCCTTGAGCAGCTGCTGTTCGCCCTCGACCGTCACCACCGAAAGCCTACCGGCGCCGACGGATTCAAGATTGATGAAGAATACGCCGCGGAGTTTATCGCGATGCGAAGCCAAGAAGGCCTTCATGCCGGCGCCATCACAATCCGAGGCGCCCGTTGCCACAAACCAGATATCGTGACCGAGCAGCTCATCATCGCCCATAGAGGCGACAGCCGAGAGCATATCTTCGGAAGAAGCGCCATCGGAAGACGTAGCGCCGCCCTTCCAGCCATCGTTATCGTCCTCGAAGTTATCCCACGAACCGATACCGCGACCGGACTTCTTGGCATCGTAATCGTCTTCGACGCCCAGCCAATCACTCATGCTGTCCTGCTCGTTTTTCCTTTTACGACCGAACAGGCCACCCAGGCCGCGTTTGCGAGACTTGGGTGCCGCCGGGGCGGGAGCCGAAATGGTCTCGATCGGCTGCGCGCCCGACGCAACGGGCATAGAAGGCGCAACGGGTGCCGATGTGGGTTCGGGACCCTGGGCAGTAGCAAAGGGGTCGTTGACCTGGGCAGAGGGATCGGGAAGGTCGAACAGCGACGTGCGAGACGCAACGTTTGCCTGCTTCATAGACGGCAGCGACGGATCGGGGACCGAAGCCAGCGGAGACGAGGAAGGTGCAGGCGACGGTGCCGACGCCGGATCGGGAACATTCATCTGCGGACGCGGCGATGCCTGGGAGGAAATCTGGGCCATAAGGGAATCGACCGTTTCGTCCTGGGTGGGAGCGACATTGGCAACCGTGGCACCGGAACCACTCGGGGTCGGCATGGTGAAAATCTGCGTGGAGTAAGGCCTCGACTCATCCGTCTCGGGAGTCTCGGAAACCGCAGGCACTTCCTCCTGCTCGACCTCGGTCGAATCACCTTGATCGGCTGCCGCGTATTGCTCTTCGTCAGAGTTGGCCTCGACGGACTCGTCCTCGGCGGCATCTTGGATTTCGGCAGCATCAATGGGCTCGTCATCGTCTGCCGCGTCGCCCTGCTCATCGGAAACAGGAAGGGGCTCGGCAATTGCGGTGCCTTGCTTTTCAAACGTTATCGTGGAATCGAACTGCGCGGCATCAAACGACATGGTGCTATCGACGTGCTGCTGAGCCTCGAAAGACGTTGTTGCCTCAACAACATCCGCTGACGTCGGTTGCTGGGACTCAAAGGACGTCGTAGCTTCGGCAGCGTCGACGGGCCCGGACTGCATAGCCTCGTTCTGCTCGAACTCTTGCGCCGCGCGCTCACGTGCCGCCTCGGCTGCCTGCTGCTGAGCGATAGCCTCCTGCTCGGCAGCCTCGCGTGCGGCAGCGCGCTTCTCCTCGAAATCGTCGACAAATTTCCTGCCCTTTGCAAGCGCACCCTTAAAGAAGCTGGAAGCGCTGGCGCCAATCGAAGAGAACGCGGATGCAATATCGGCATGGGGCGTTGCCGCGGGAATCTCGGCAGAGAAATCAGTATCGCTCTCGTAAGACACGCGCCTCGGCTGTTCAACGTAATCGTCGTCAGACTCGTCCGCAACGTCTTGCGCCGGCGCGGCGGGAGCCAAAATGTCCAGTCCTGCCGCGGGATCGATCGCGGACACCGCCTCGGGCTCGGCAACGGCAGCGGTAACCGCGGCAGACTCATCATCCGCAGTGACAACGGGCGCAGGCTCGGGCTCAAACGTCGGCTCCTCGCCCTCCTCGTAATCGAGCGTGCAGGACTCGGGAAGCATTCCGAGTGCACGGATGGCATCCGAACCAAAGCGAATGTTGCCGGCGGCGTTGCGATAGAGCTTGGGCTCGGGCTCGGCCGCGGCAGGCTCCTCCGCCGGCTCAGCAGCGGGAACCTCGTCATTGAACTCTTCGGCCTGGACAGCCTGATTCTGATCCTCGGGCACGATGGCGCCAATCAGCGTCTCGTCGGCAGACGCACCCTCAAAGCCCTCAATCTGCTCGTCAAAAGCCTCGCCCTGTTCGGGCTCGGTTTGAGCGTCGGGAGCAATCGGCTGACCGAACTCGTCCTCGGCGTAGGTAGGCTCTTCGTACTCGATGGTGTTGCCGTAGTCGTTTTGCTGCTGGGCCGCGGCATACTCCGCCGCCGCGCGCGCCATTTCCTCGGCACGACGTTTCTGCTCCCCAAAATAGGTATCGAACGGAACATCGTCGGGAAACTCGTTCTCGCCCTGGAAGGGAGCAACGTTGTCCATAACGCCGAGCATAGCGGCGACAGAAGACTTGTTGCACACCGCGCCGGACGTATAGGGAAGAACGTGGCGGTTAGAGATGATGTTTGCCGCGTTGGCAAGTGCAACGAGGGAAGCGAGGATCGCGACAATCCACAGCAGAACCTTGAGCGCGCCGGGGAGCGGCAGGATACGCAGGATGGCAACGGCAGCAGGGGCAATCGTGGCAACGGGCAACAGCTTGGCGATGAGCGCACGATACGAAGCATAGGGCTCGCGGGCGAGCAGCTCAGCACGGGGAGAGTCGTAGTGTGCGACAACGACCACCGGGCGGTTGCGCGGAGACGCGAGCGGGCCCGAGGCCTTGTGGTAGGCGATGACATTTTGGCTCACGCCCGTCTTGCCCAGGCGCGAAACCACGGGGTGGCCCGTGCGCTCGAGCACGTAAAGAACGGCGCCGACAATGGCCAGCAAGGTGCCGACCAAGCCGATACCGCCGCCGATGCCCATCAGCAGGGCGCCGGCAAACGCAAGAATACCGGTAACGGCAAATGCCAATCTACTGGGCGCCGGGGCATTGAACTCCTGAACCTCGGGGTCAAAGCCGTGGTTGCGGAAGATCTGAGCGATATCCTCGGCAGCCAAGCGCTCTTCTTCGCTGCATGCCGGCGTAATGCCGGTGTTCTGCAGCAGGTGGTTAATATAGTTCTGGGTGTTCGCCATGTGCGCTCCACATCCATAATCCGACAAATAGGCCCAATGCATGCACATTAGAACCGTATATAGTCGAAAGTATACCCCGAGCGAGCGCAAACGACCGAATTCGGGCCATCTTAACGCCTCGAGCGGACAAGGATATAGCCTAATCTCCATATCGGACTAAAATCATGGCAGCAAACCACCTTCTCATGCGAGGACTCTATGACGGCAAGCGACGCGACCGCGACAATTAAAAAGGGGAATTCGGAGCCCGGTTTCGATAAAACGGCTCAGCGCATCCTCAATCTTTTCTTTGTGCTCAACAGCTCCCCCGAACCGCTGACGACCGAGCAGATCGTCTTGGATTCTGACCTGGGATATGGCTCGGGCAATATCGACTCGGATAAGCGCAAGTTTCGGCGCGATCGTGACAAACTGCTCGAGCGTGGCATCTTAATCAAGGAGGTTCGCCCCGCCGGTGCGCAGGAGACCGAGGAAAGCTCGTGGACAATCGACCGCGAGCACACGTTTGCTGCAGGCGGCCTCATCACCGCAGACGACGCCGATATCCTACTCAACGCCATCGACCAGACGCTAGCGGCCGGCTCTTCCACCTTTGCCGCGCCGCTTGCCGATATTCGCTCCAAAATTGCCTACCTCACCGGCAGGACGACGGTGGACGAAGTACCGATCCGCCGCTCTCCCACCGTCGATGCGGTATGGAGCGCCTTTGCCGAGCGATGCGCGCTGCGATTTTTATATCAGAACGGACGCGGCGAGCAGAAAGAACGTACCGTCTGTGTCTACGGCATGTTCGAACGCGAGGGCGTGGCGTACTTCTGCGGCCTCGACAATGTCACCGACGACATCAGGACATTCCGCTGCGACCGTATCGTTCGCGCATGGCGTCCTTCGAAGGCCTACGCCATCCCTGCGGACTTCAATCTCAACGACTATCTGTTCTTTGAATTCGATTTCGCCGACCGACCGCCCGTTGCAGCCACGTTCTCGTTCGCCCCTCAGACGCAGATCGATATGATCAACGGCCTCACGCGCGGGCGAGGTGAGCTCACACACACCGATGCGGGATGGATCTGGACCGTTGACGTGCGCGACCTTGAAGCCGCCGCCTCATTTTGCATGGCCCACGCCATGGACGGCATGAGGCCCATGGCCCCCAAATCGCTCAAGCAGGCGTGGAACCACCTCATTGAAAGGACGGTGCACGAGTATGCCCGTGCGTAAACTCACCAGCGAGCAGAGACTCTCGCGCGCCATCGACATCATGGAGGCCCTCTACGCCGCCGGCGAGAGCGGCATGACACGAACCGAGATTTGCGGCCGCTTTGACATCACGGGAGTATCGCTCGACGAGATTCTCGAGATCGTCTCGACGCTCGCGGACCGAGAATCTGGTGCGCGCATCATCTGCGAATGCCACGGCGAGCGTGTGGTCCTCACTGGTGACGCCGGGCGTGTGCTACCGTTGCGCTTGAGTGCAGCCGAGGGCGCTGTGCTCAACCACGAACTTGAATCGTTGGGGATCGAGCCGCAGACGGCAGCTCGGATTCGACACGCCCTTCTACCCGAAGAGCTCGGCTATAACCAGCGCGTCTTTGACACCGTCAACCACGGGTCGCACTGGCAGCAGCTGAGCTGTGCCATTCAGGACGGCGTTCGCTGCCGCATCTCATATCGCTCGATGGACGATGCACGGCCACGCGAGCGTCTGGTCGACCCCTTGCGCATTACGGCAAACGGCGACCAAACATACCTGATTGCCTGGGACATCACAGTCGATGAGCAGCGCACCTATCGCATGGATAAAATCGAGGGACTCGCCTTGACGGAAGACTCCGTCGTGCCTCACACACCGGACGTCGCATCCCTCCACGATTCCCTTGCCCGGACGCAGCGCAGCGCAAAGCTCTTGATGCCATTCGATATGGCGGAGCATCTGGACTGGGCCGGCATCACCCTAATCGAGCGCGGCGGGGCAGACATGGCAACGGTAACTGTGCATTACGGCTCCGAGCGTTGGCTACTGAGCCAGGTAATCGCAGCGGGCGGAGCCATCCGCATCTTGGATGACCCCGCCCTGTCAAAGCGCCTGTGCGATATGGCAAAAACCCTCGTCTGTCCGCTTTAGCGCCGCCGCTCGTGGCGTGCGCGCCACAGTTGCAGATAGTGCCCGATCTGCGCCGATTCGATGCGCTGGTAGGAGCTCGTGGGCAGCGACGTTAAGAACTTCTTTCCGTAGCCCTTCGTCACCAGGCGCGGGTCGGCCAGAATCAGCACGCCGCAATCGGTCGACGAGCGGATAAGGCGGCCGGCCGCCTGCTTGACCTCGAGCACCGCCTCGGGCAGCGAATAGCGCGCCCAAGCGCGGTCTTCGCGCAGGTTGCGCTCGCACGAGAGCGGGTCCGTGGGACTCGAGAACGGCAGCTTGGGAATGATGACGCAGCGCAGCGTCTCGCCGCTGGCGTCGAACCCCTCCCAGAAGGCCTTAAGCGCAAAAAGCGATGAAGTCGGCTCGTTGATAAACCGATCGCGCAGGCGACGAGGAGATGAGTTGCGCTGCTGGCAGTTGAGCTCCAGACCCGCACGGGCCATCTTGGGCTCAACGCGGGCGTACAGGTCTTCCATGTCGCGCCGATTGGTGAACAGTGTGAGCACCGATCCGCCCATGGCAAGATGGGCGTCGACCAGCACGCGCTCGAGCGCCGTAAGATAGCTCTCGCGATCGCGCGGATCGGGGATATCGCCCGCAACGACTACAGCCATGTTCGAATCGAAGTCGTAGCTCGAGTCCAAGTGCAGCGATGAGGATGTTGAAGCGCCGATGCGATCGAGGCCGACCGCGTGGTTAAAGTGTTCGAAGCTTTTGGACACCGTCATGGTCGCCGAGGCAAAGATAGCCGTGTGAACCTCGGGCAGCCACTCGGTTGCCAAGGCCTCGCCAATGTCGATGCGCTCTGCGGTCATTGACTCTCCGCCGGCACGCAGCCTGCGATTGACCTGCAGCGAATACACGTAGTGTTCATCGGTGCCATCAATGATGAGTTTGAGGTTCTCGGCCAGCTCGTGCAGGCGGCGCGAGATATCACCCAGGTCGACAACAACCTCGGGCTTGTCGGCGGCGACGGCTTGCACCAGCGCGTCGACGCTCTTGTCAGCCTGTTCCAATACGTCGATGGCAGCGTAGGCCGACTGTAAGAAATCATGCCAGTCGTCAGATTCGCGCAGCTCGGGGCCAATCCATAGATTGGCATTGTCATAACCCCCACGGGCACGGCGGCCGAGCTCGCGAACGCCATCGAACACGTCGGCGATTGCCATGCTCGCGCGCGCAACCGTCGACGTCGCCTTGGCAGTAAGGCCCAGATAGAGCGTAGAGCCCTCGGAGGTTGCCAAATCACGGGAGACCTGGCTTAGCGCACCGGTGCTCGAGCCACCCAGGCGCTCAAACAGAACGCGTGATTCGTCCGCCGACACCACGCGCGCCCACTGACGGCGCGCCTCGCGCTCGATGGAATGGGCCTCGTCGATTACCCAATGACGAATCGGAGGTAAAATCCTGCCCTCGGCCGCGACATTGCGGAACAGCAGGGAATGATTGGTGACCACCACGTCGGCATGCGCTGCACGACGGCGAGCGCCGTGGACCAAACATTTATCAGGGAAAAACGGGCAGAGGCGACGAGCACACTCGCGCGAGGCCGTCGTAAAGTCGGGGCGGTTGACGCTGCGCCACCGAATGCCGAGCGAATCGAGGTCGCCATCGGCTGATTGGCAGACGTACGCCATAATGACCGCGACCGCCGTGAGCGTGTCCGCCGGATCGCGCTTGGTGGTAATCTCGACCTGGCCGCGGCTCATGCGCTCAAGCTTGCGCAGGCATGGATAGTGGTCATACCCCTTGAGAGCGCAAAATGACAGACCACCGTCCAGTTGCTCGGCAAGTTTTGGCAGCTCATGGTACATGAGCTGGTCGGCAAGATTATTCGATTTGGTCGCAATACCAACCGTGATGTTGTTACGGCGCGCTGCCTCGGCAAAAGGCACCAGATAGGCCATCGATTTGCCGACGCCCGTGCCCGCCTCAATTACACGATGAGTGCCCGTGACCAGCGCATCGCGGACCTCGAGCGCCATCGCGATCTGCTCATCACGCGGCTCGTAGGTGGGATACATGCGATTGACCAGGCCACCTGGCGCATAGTCTGCCTCAATCTCCTCACGACTCGGCATCTTGAGGACCGGCAGTTCGTCGGCGTCCACCCGATCGTCGGCGCGATCGGTCTTGAGAACGTCAGCACGAGCGGCGCTGAGAGAGAAGATAGAACCAGGGTTCTGCCCTGCCAAGAATGAGAAGATAGGACGATAGGACCAAGGCACATCCGGATGCATGTCGGCTAGGCGCGCCATGAGGCCCTGAGGCAAGTCGGTGAGCGCCACGAGCAACACGCGCCATACGCCACACAGGGCGTCGACGTCGGCATTGGCACGGTGTGATACCGAGTCACAGCCAAACAGATCGGCCATAAAAGACAACTTGTGCGATGCCAGGCGCGGAAGCGCGATGCGCGACAGCGCCAGCGAATCGATCCAGATATCGCTCACGTTGACGCCGCCTTTGACCGACTCGATAAACGAGCGGTCGAACGTGGCGTTATGTGCGATTACCGGGCAACCACCGACAAAATCGGCGAGAGCGGCTACGGCCTCAACGGCCGACGGGGCATCTGCCACATCGGCATTTGTAATGCTCGTGAGCTCGGTGATCTCGGCGGGAATCAGCTGCTTGGGATGCACGAAGGTATCGAAGCGGTCGACGACCTCGCGGCCCGAAAGACGGGCCGCCGAGATCTCGATCAGCTCATTGTCCTGCACCGAAAGACCTGTGGTCTCGGTATCGAGGACAATCACATCTTCCTCGATAAGGCCGAAGGACTGCGTTTTGGCGCGTTCGGCAAGCGTGGCATAGGAGTCGATGACAAACTGCGGCGTTCCTGACGAAACCGCGTCCTCGATTAGCATGCAATGCCCGCTCGACGAAGGCCCATACGAATCAGGCTGTCACAGACCTGCGGGAACGTCATGTCGTCGGTGTGGCGGATCTCGTCCGGATACAGCGACGTATCGGTCATGCCGGGAATGGTATTGGTCTCGAGGATAACGGGGCCGTCCTCACTCACGATAAAGTCGCTGCGCGAGATACCCAGGCAACCGAGGGCCTTGTGAGCAGCACAGGCAAGCTCCTGAGCGCGAGCGTAATTCTCGGGTGAAATCTGCGCCGGAATGCGATGGATGTCCGTAGGGTCGACATATTTCACGTCCAGATCGTAGAACTCGCAGTCCTCGGGTTTGCGAATCTCGACAATCGGCAGAGCGCGCACGTCGTCCTCGCCGTACACACCGACGGTGATCTCGGTACCCTCGATGCACTTCTCGACCAGCACTTTGTCGCCGTACTCAAACGCCTTGGCGATTGCCGCGGGCAGCTCGGAGGGCTCATGGACCAGGGAAATGCCATAGCTGGAACCGTTGACGGCCGGCTTCACAAAGCAGCGCTCGCCACAAACCTCGACGATATGATCGATATCGACTTCATCGCCCACCTCGAGCGCGAGGCCGGGGGCAATGGGAATGCCCGCCTTGGCGTACAGGAGCTTAGAGACCTCCTTGTCGGCACCGCAGGCGCTGGCAAGCACGCCCGAGGCCGTGTAGGGGATACCCAGGGTCTCCATGGCGCCCTGCATGGCGCCATCCTCGCCGCCGGCACCGTGCATGGCGATAAACGCCACGTCAAAGCCGCCGGTCGCCATGGTTACCATAAAATCATCGGCAGCCGTGTCGAGCAGCTCCACCGAAGTGTAGCCGGCCTCCTTCAAGGCAACCACGACGTTCTTTCCCGAATTGAGCGAGATCTCGCGCTCAGCGGAATGACCGCCCGCCAAGACCGCTACGTGCATGTTCTCTAGGCTTTTACCCGGCATGGGCAGACTCCTCCTCTATAATTTCTGCAGCTGATACCATATTGTAGCGATACCCTCTACGTTTCCCCAAAATCGAAAGGCTTCCATGAATCCCAGGACTAAATCTCAGGACATTCGCGACTTGAGCCAAAACGATATTCGCGAGCTCGTGGCCGAGCTTGGCCAGCCCGCCTTCCGCGCGAAGCAGCTCATCGAATGGGTCTTTGAGAAGAACGTTTGTTCGTTTGACGATATGACCAACCTTCCCAAGGCTTTCCGCGAGCAGCTTAAAGAGGCTTTCGCCTTTGACACGCCGACTGAACTCACCAAGCAGGTTTCCAAAGATGGCTCTCGCAAGTATCTGCTCGAGTACCACGACGGCGTTTCCGTCGAGACCGTCGGCATGCCCCGTCGTAACAAGCTTTCCGTCTGCGTTTCCACCCAGGCAGGCTGTGGCATGGGCTGTGCCTTTTGCGCTACCGGTCTCAACGGCCTCAAGCGCTCTCTGACCGCTCAAGAGATCGTCGACCAGGTACTTCATGTATCCAACGACTTTGGCGAGCGCGCCACGAGCGTTGTCTTCATGGGCCAGGGCGAGCCGTTTGCCAACTACGACGAGGTTCTCAAGGCGCTGCGAATCCTCAACGACCCCGATGGCATCGGTATCGGCGCTCGTCACCTCACCGTCTCTACCAGCGGCGTTATTCCCGGTATTCGCAAATTTGCCGACATCCCCGAGCAGTTCACGCTTGCCGTTTCCCTGCATTCCGCCATCCAGTCGACGCGCAATAAGCTCATGCCCGGTGTTAAGAAGTACACGCTGCTTCGCCTTCACGAAGCGCTTCAGCTCTACACCGAGAAGACCGGCCGCCGCCCGACCTATGAGTATGCCATGATCGAAGGCGTCAACGATACGAATCCCGAAATGCAGGCGCTCTGCGACTTCTGCGAGGGAACGCTGTGCCACGTTAACCTCATTCAGCTTAACGACATCGAGGGTAGCCCGCTCAAGCCGTCGCCGATTCATAAGGTTGAGGATCTTCAGCGTCGTCTTGAGTCCCGTGGCATCGAGACCACGATTCGTAACTCCCGTGGTAACGATATTGACGCCGCTTGCGGACAGCTGAAGCAGCGCTTCAAAGTTCAGAAGAACGCATAGGGGAGTCGCATCCCAAAACGTTTCATGTGAAACATCGAACGACCCCGGTTACAGAATATGCAACCGGGGTCGTTTCATTTATTGACCTTAATTTTGAATCAGCTGCTACCTGTCCCATTTTTACGGCCAAAATAAGGGGTCCTTGTCTCATGAATCAGACAAGGACCCCTCAAAATATGCTGAGTAATTGTTAGGTACCTAATAGCCTACATTTTCCCATTGGTTGCTGACCCAACCTTGATTAATCTTGGGATTCTTCGTTACCTGAGCAGTACGCATGGCAACATCTTCTGTCATAACATCCATTTTCTTTTTGGAAGTATCGACGATATCTTGCGCGCTACGAAGCAAACGACCTCGAAGTTCATCGTCTGTAGCGATCCTATAGCCAGCAAAGGCACCAGCCGCGACAGTCGTCACCAATGCAATCGCTGTTAAAATCTTATTCCTCATCTTGGCCTCCTTGATCAAACTGAATCATTTCGCCAAGAATACGAGAGAGCTCTTCCTCGTCTTTAAACTCAATCTCAATCTTATTCTTTCCACGCGAGCTCTTCACACGCACGTTGGTATTAAAAACCTGACGAAGCACGCGGGCAGCCTTTTTAAAAGACTGAGGCGTTGCAGGCCTCGGCGTCTTAGGTGTCTCTCCGGCAGAAAACAACGGAGCAAGATTTTCTGTCGCTCTTACGGAAAGGCCCTCTGTAACAACTTTCTCTGCAAGTCGAATACGCGCGTCCTCATAGGGAACTGCAAGAATCGCACGTGCATGACCAGCAGTAAGTTTACCCTCAAAAATCATCTGCTGAACTACTTCGGGGAGATCGAGAAGACGCAGCGAGTTTGTAATTGCAGAGCGTGACTTGCTTACTGCCTTGGACAATGCCTCCTGGGTCATCCCGCTGGCATCAATGAGTTGGCGATAGCCCTTAGCCTCTTCGACGGGATTCAGATCAGAACGCTGAAGGTTTTCGATAAGAGCAAGAGCCAGCATCTCTTCATCATTTACCTCTTTAATGATGACTGGCAATTCTTCAAGGCCAGCAAGCTTTGACGCCTGGTAACGACGCTCACCAGCGATGATCTCATAGCCGTTTCCATGTTTGCGAACCAAAAGCGGCTGCAAAACGCCATGTTCTTGGATTGACTCGCTCAACTCGCGAAGTTCAGTTTCGTTAAAGTGAATTCGCGGCTGATTAGGGTTGGGAACGATATCCTCAATAGGTAGTTTTGTTTCAGATGCGGCATTTGAAGCCGATGCAGCCGAACCGCCGGTCTCATACTCGGCCTCTGAGACCAAAGCATTGAGTCCACGTCCCAATCCGCCACGTTTCTTTACACTAGGCACGCTTGATCACCTCTTTTGCAAGGTTCATATATGCTTTTGCACCCTTATTTTGAGGTGCATAGGTAATTACCGGTTCTCCAAAAGACGGAGCTTCGGAGATTTTAACCGTACGGGGGATTAGCGTCTTAAACGCCTTATCACCAAAGTACGATTGAACCTCCTCAACAACCTGATTCGATAGTGAAGTACGCGAGTCATACATGGTCATAAGCACACCATAGGTGTCTAAGCCCTTGTTCAGCCGTGATTTGACCATCTTCATTGACTCAAGCAGCTTCGTAACGCCCTCGAGTGCGTAATATTCGCACTGGATCGGAATCAAAACGCTGTCTGCTGCGGTCAAAGCGTTGATAGTAAGCAGGCCGAGCGAAGGAGGACAGTCAATGAAAATAAAGTCAAACTCGTCCTGAATCGGCTCAAGCAAATCTTTGAGGCGGGTTTCACGAGCAATTGCGCTTACGAGCTCAATTTCCGCGCCTGCAAGTTGAATTGTAGCCGGAATAACGAATACCTTTTTACAATTTGTATCAAGAACAAGCGATTCTGCCGGCACATCATTCAACAATGCATCATAGATGCAGTGATCAAGGTCTTCTTTTTCAATTCCGAATCCACTGGTGCTGTTTCCCTGCGGATCAAAATCGACAATCAGTGTCTTACGACCCTGCTCACCCAGTGCTGCTGCAAGGTTTACGGCCGTCGTTGACTTACCGACGCCGCCTTTTTGATTGATGATTGCAATGATACGCGTGTCTTTTGCGCTCTTAGAACGCTTAACGTCGCGAAATCCCACGGTCCCTCCTGGTGTGTATTAAAGCTGTCAAACGGAGGATGTTTCACGTGAAACATTCCGAATCGATATCAACCGCCATGTTTCACGTGAAACACTGCAAGTTGTTAGTATCCATTATGTTTCACGTGAAACATCTAGGCAAGCGGATTCTTCTTTGCCACGCCATTTGCACGAGGCAATGAGACAGATGCTGGATGACTCTTCTTAAGAACAATGAACTCCCTGTGACCCAAGCCTTCAGGCAAATCAATTGCGTCATTCAGAAGCAAAGTGAAGCCGCAAATCTTAGCTGCTGACATGCCGGAAGCAAGCTCCTCATCCGAAGGATTGCCCTTGGTTATAACAAATAGACCTCCATCCTTCAGATACGGAGCCGCATATTCAACAAGAATCGGTAGAGGGGCCAGTGCGCGGGCGGTTACAACAGAGAACTGCTTCTTATGGCTCCGAGCATATTCTTCAAGACGATCATGAACCGCATGGGCATGTTTCAATCCAAGAGCATGGACAAAGGAATTTACCGCATCAACCTTCTTGCCAACAGAGTCAATATAAGTAGCTTTACGATGCGTGGTTATGGTTAATGGAATACCAGGGAAGCCCGCACCTGTTCCCATATCGAGCAAAGCTCCCTCAGGAGCCTTGTTGATATAGGGGAGCAAAACAAGTGAGTCGAGGATATGAAGTACTGCAGCATCTTCTACGTTAAGAATACGGGTGAGATTGGTTGTCTTATTTGTTTCTAGAACCAAATCCAAATGCTGAATACATTTCCTCAGCTCAACATCAGTTACGCTCAAGGAATACTCTTTGCAATAGAAAGCTAGACGACTCAACATCTCGTCAGCTTGCTGATCAGTAAGTACTAACAACGAAAGCTCCTTTCTGACAAAAATCAGCGTATCGAGAACTTTTGACAAAAAAAGGGGACGTGGAAACCACGTCCCCTTAGCATAAACTCGAGTAGATTATCGAGCAGCAATCACCACATGGCGATCAGGGTCAGAACCCTCAGAATGAGTATCGACGGCATCATTGCCACGAAGTGCAATGTGAACCAGTCGACGCTCGTAGGCATTCATGGGCGGAAGCGAAACACTCTTATGAGTGCGAATGGCACGCTCGGCAGCAGACTGAGCCATGGAGGCAACCTTGTCCTGACGGCGGCTCTTGTATCCCTCGACGTCCACTACAACCGGATACCTAAAGCCAAGTTTGCGGCTCACCAGCAAAGAGAACATAACCTGAAGGGCATCAAGGGTGCGACCATGACGGCCAATGAGAACAGCAAGGTCGGGAGCCGTTACATCCAAAATCAGCTCACCTTCGTCGCCCTCATACTCATCGATAGGAGAGTTGGCGGCATCGAAGTGCGAAAGGATGGAACGCAGGATGGAAATAGCAACATCGGCAATGGTGTCGAGCTCCTCATCGGTCAGCTCTTCACCAGCCTTGTAGCGCTGTGCAATCTCGGGATAATCGCCCGCGACCTGCGGGGCAACCTCCTCAAGCATATCCTCGATGATCTCTTCAGACATAACGTACTCCAAAAGTTAGGTACCTAAATAAGATTGATATCCCACTACTTCTTCTTGTGCGGGCGCGGCTTCTTCTCTCGACGAGTGACCTCAACCTGCAGCGGAGCGTTCTTAAGACGCTCCTCCTCATCGGCCTTCGCCTTGTCGATGACCTTCTGCGTCACAAAAATCTGCTGGATAACCTGCCAAGCAGACGAGACGTCGTAGTACAGCAGAACACCAACGGGAAGGCTCCAGCCCATCCAAAGCATCATGACCGTCATGACAACGGCCATCATACGCATGCTCTGAGCCTGCTGGCCGGTCTGGTTGCGCGACATATAGAGCTGCGGAATCAGGGTCAGAACGGCGAACAGGATCAGGCAAACCAGCGCAGGCAGTGCAACCATAAAGCCATCGGCAAAGGAAGCACTCGGCGTGGTGGTCAGGTCGGGCAGGATGTTGAAGAACGAGAACGTGCCGTCGTTAAAGTACTGCGGCAGGTTGCGCAGCAATGTAAACAGGGCGAACAGGATAGGCATCTGAATCAGCAGCGGCAGACAGCCAGCCATGGGGTTGAACTTGTTCTCGCTGTAGAACTTCTGCATCTCCTCGGCCTGACGCTGGGGATCGTCGGCATAGCGCTCCTGGATCTCGAGCATCTTGGGCTGCAGCACCTGCATGCGAGCCGTCGACTTGGTCGACTTGAGCATGAGCGGCGTCAGCAGCAGACGGATGATGACCACCAGGATGATGATGGACAGGCCCCAGTCGACCGCAAAGGTCTGGATGAGCTTGAGCAGCTCGAAAAGGATGTTAACGATCCAATCCCACATGTAAGTTTTCCTCCGATAGCGAGTGCCCGCTAGGGCACAGGGTCATAACCGCCGACGTGCAGGGGATTGCAACGAGCGATGCGCCTCACGGCAAGCCAGCAGCCTCTCAAAACACCGTGCTTCTCAATCGCCTGGATGGCGTATTGCGAGCACGTTGGGTAATAAATGCAGGCGTCAGGCAATAAGGGCGAAATAACCTGTTGATATATGCGAATAGGAGCGATGGCAACACGTCGCAAAACGTGATTGCTCATCGCTCCTCCCCGGCAACGCCGGCGCGCTTCATAAGCGAACGCAACGCCTTGTCCATCTCCTGCGGCGAGGAAACCCTCGTCTTGGGAGTTGCAAACAAGATGATGTCATAACCCGCAACGGGAAATCCGCAGCTGCGGGCGGCCTCGCGCATCACACGCTTAGATCGGTTGCGCACGACGGCACAACCGAGTCGCTTAGCACCAACGAAGGCGACCCTTCCGGAGTCGCCTTCGCCAACCGATTCACATATGGTCATTCGAATCAGAGGGTGATTGAAACGACGCCCCTGACTGAACACATGCTCGAAATCTTGCCGAGACTTAATAGTCTTCATGCGAGATGTGTGTATCGCTGCTAGACAGTGAGACGCTTGCGGCCCTTGGCGCGACGACGGGCGAGCACGGCACGACCACCCTTAGTGGCCATACGGGCACGGAAGCCATGGGTCTTGGCACGCTTACGCTTATTAGGCTGATACGTACGCTTCATCTTAAGTTCCTCCTGCTGCATTTCGAGTGTCCGCGGGGACGCGGACGCAGATATAGACACGTGAGCTTGAAGATTGTAGGGAAATCAATGTTCAAATGTCAAGAAATCAAAGGTAAAAGGTTGCGCAGTTCACACGGTTCCCCCATAAGCACAACCGAAATTTGCGCCTCATGGCAACCTTTCACGATATTTCATCGAGTTTTCAACAGGTCATGTTGGCAATGTTGAGAACTTTTCGCCCGTTTTCCAAAGTTTTCAACAAGTTTTGAAAAGTTGTCGAAAGATGAGAAACGTTGCACGGTGAGCTACTATTTGTTCGAAACCTTTTGAAAGATTGCGAGCGGCATGTCTGACGACTTTTACACCATGGTCGATTCCGGAGACCCGGCACCCGACAACGAGCACATCACCGGCGTGCGCGAAGAGCGTGCGGAAGGCGAGCAGACGACCACGCAGGCGCCAAAAGCCATGTACGCCGCGCGCATCGCCGTCTATGACGACATGCTGTCGACACCGCGGGTGATCGTCATTGATCCGCAAGATGTCCGCACGTATTTGGAAGAGACGACCAACACCGTCTACCAGTGCATGAAAGAACAAGGTGGCCATATCTCGCTCATGGTCATCCGCGAGATTGTCGAAAACTTTATCCACGCACACTTTGCCGAGCCCATCATCTCGATTCTGGACGGCGGAGACACCATCCGCTTTGCTGACCAAGGACCCGGCATCGACGACAAGGAACGTGCTTTCGACTTTGGCGTTACCAGCGCAAACAGCAAGATGAAGCGCTATATCCGTGGAACCGGAGCAGGGTTTCCCATGGTGCAGGAGTATTTGGAAAACGCCGGCGGTGCCGTATCCATCGAGGACAACATGGGCAACGGCACCGTGGTTACGGTAAGCCTGGACCCTAAACGCGTGCAGGAAATCGAGCGCGCCGGCGGACGCGGTGCTTCCGTGCGGCCCGAGACGGAGCAGCCCACATATCCCCTGCCGGGAGCTTTTGCGCAGCAGCCCATGGCAACGCAGCAGATGCAGCCCCCCGTGGGGCAGATGCAGCATCCCGGAATGCTTCCTACACAAGAGCCCCAGGCGACATCGATGTCGATGCCGCCAAACATGCCAGAGACCGTGCCGCTGGCGGATCAGGATGCAGCAGCAATGCAGCAGGCGACGGGGGCACCGGGTGGCCAGCAAATGGGCTATCAGCCGTACCAACAGGGATATCCATATCAGCAGATGCCGCCACTGGGGTATGGCCAGCAGTTCCCGCAGCAGTACCAGCAGGGATATCAGCAGCCGTACCAGCAGATGCCGCAGCAGCAGTACAGCCCTTGGGCCCAGCAGATGCCTCCGCAGCCTTACCAACAGTGGCCTCAAAGTTTTCAACAGCAAATGCCACCGATGCAGAGTTCTCAACAACCAGCAGCTCAAATGATGTATCCTAATGCAGCAAATCAGTATGCGCAGCCACAACCGGACGTGTTCGTAAGCGACCGCGGCAACGCCGCGCTGGGCTATCTGGCGCAAAATCAAGCGTGCGGTGCAACCGATCTGGCGAGGGCGTTTGGAAACTCGGCCCCCACTTGGTCACGCACGCTCAATGACTTGGCGCAGGCCGGCTTGGTCATCAAGCATGGCCAGAAATACCATCTGACCGAACTCGGCGCCGCTCGCGTGCGAGCTCAGAGCTAAAGAACGGGAGAGACAGTGGACGAGGAAGCAAGCATCATCCTGGGGGATGCCATCGCCTTTTGTCAGCGCGACGGCCAAGATGCACGCCTCATCAACATGCTGGGGCAATCGCGCGCCATAAGCCTGACCGAAGATACGCTCACGATCGAGGCCCCCTCGCGCTTTGCCATCGCGCAGCTCAAAAAGCATCAGCCGACTATTGAGGCCTATCTAGAAGAAATCGCCTTTGCGCCGATTGCGCTCGACATCGTGGCACCGCAAGGCGCCGCGACGGAATCCGCTGCCGCGACGGCGCCCGCCACGGCTCCCGCTGCTTCCCCGGCGGTGCCGGCCTCCGCAGGCGACGTGCCGACAATCGAGCACCAGCACAGCGATGTTTCCCGTGAAACCATGGCGCCGTTGCCGACCGCGGTAGCGACGTCAACGAACGCACCCGTCACGCACATGCCCATCGCTCACGACGCAGCGGCGGGCGCGGATTCGGGCATTGCAATCAAGAACACGCTCTCGGCCGACGATTTTCGTCGCATGATGAACCAGATGAAGGGCGGAGCGCCGACTAAATCCACGCAAGCTGCGACCCCCGCTTCGCCCATGCCAGCACCGACCGTGCCGGCCGAGCAGAATACGGATGGAGCCCCGCTCGCCGCGAACTCAAAATTTACCTTTGAGAACTTTGTCTACGGCCCCGAGAACAGCCATGCCTATCGCTCGGCACTCAAGTTTGCCGCCCTCGCGGACGAGCGCGGCACATGCACATCACTGTTTATCTACGGCAAATCGGGCCTGGGCAAGACGCACCTGCTGCTTGCCATCAAAAACGAGCTCGCCGAGAAGTCGCCCGAGATCAAGGTCAAGTATGCCAACTCCCAGGCATATCTGGACGACCTGATGACCGAGTTCGACCGCCAAAAGAAGAGCAACGCCCCCATCATGCAGGCGTACCACGGCGTGGACGTGCTCATCATCGATGACATCCAAAACATCATCGGCAAGCGCGCGAGCGTGGACTACTTTTTCCAGCTCATGGACGAGTTCATCCGCAACAACAAGAAGGTCGTCATCGCGGCAGACCGCGCCCCCAAGGACCTGAGCATGGACGAGCGCCTGACCAGCCGCTTCAACGCCGGCATGCTCTGCCTGGTCGCAGAGCCCAGCTACGAGATGAAATACAAGATCTTGCAGCGCTATTACGAGAACACCATCGTCGCCGCTCCCGAGGCAGGCGACGACTCACTGTTGGCGGCCTACGGGGGCGACGGCGGGCACCTGACCGATGAGCACTTTAAGCACATGGCAGAGGTGTCGGGCACCAACATCCGCGAACTCGAGAGCTTCTGCGAGCGCTGCGCCGGCGAGGCGGGCGACCGCGAGCGCGAGGGCGGGGAGCTCACCTTTGACGATATCGACGCCATCGCCAGCCAGTACTTCGACACATCGGCCAAAAAGATCAACGTGCAAACGGTTCAGTCCGTCATCGAAGAGCAGTACGGCGTGACGCACGAGGAGCTCATCGGCCCGCGTCGCAACGCCAATATCGCCAAAGCACGCCATATCGCTATCTACCTGGCCATCGAAATGTGCGAGATGACGACCACGGCGGTAGGCGCCGAATTTGGCAACCGCAACCACTCGACCGTCAGCACGAGTTACAAAAAGGTCCAGAAGATGATCCAGGAAGACCGCACCGTCAGCGAAGACCTCAAGTCGCTGCGCGATAAAATTACACTACGCTCGTAGGGAAATAGAGACACCTGTTGAAAACTTGTCGAAACCACGGGCATAAGGTGTCTAAAACCCAATCCGCGGTGATGAAAAGTTTTGCGCAGGTTTTGAACGTGGAAAACCACCCCTGTTGCACACAGGTTGCTGTCGATTCTCTTTCTGGGTCTGACCTGCGTCTTTGTGAGTAATCAACAGTTTCGTCAGTGCTATTACTATTATTAAGATATTTATATCTATAGAAAGGTATTAAAAGATGAAGTTCACCGTCAGCCAGAGCTCGCTTACACAAGCCATCGGCGTCGTTATGAAGGGTGTCGCTTCGGCATCCACCCTTCCCATCCTGTCGGGCGTGCTCGTCAAGGCGCAAGACGGCATCTTGGAATTCCAGACCTCTAACTACACCATCTCGATCCGTCATCGCATCGCGGCGCATGTCGAAGAAGAGGGCGAGATGGTTATCCCCTGTAAGATGCTCTCCAATATCACCAAGACTCTCCCCGATGCCCCGGTCACCTTTGAGCTGTCCGAGCGCCAGGTGCTGATCAGTTGCGAGAAGAGCTCGTTCCGCCTGAACACGCTCGATGCCAATGACTTCCCTGAGTTTCCGGCCTATGCCATCGAGAGTGCCGTGGAGCTGCCGACCGATATCTTGTCCGAGATGGTCGGCCGCGTGTGGCGCGTCACCTCGACCGACAAGGCTCGCCCCATCCTGGGCGGCGTGCACATGAAGGTCGAGAACAACACCGTGCGCCTGGTGGCGACCGATTCCTTCCGCTTGGCCGTGTGCGATACGCAGGTCGAGACCTCGACCCTCGAGGGCTCCTTTGAGCTCAACGTTCCGGCTGACGCCTTTAACGACGCACTGAACATCATGGCCAGCCAGGCGACCATCATGATCGGGGCTACCGACACCCAGGTCGTCTTTGAGGCCGGCAACACCACCTACGTGTCGCGTCGTATCGAGGGCGTGTACCCCAACTACAAGCAGCTCATCCCCGATTCGTGCGTGACGAGCGTCAAGATTGACGTCGCCGCCTTTAACGCCGCCCTCAAGCGCGTGGCCGTTATCGCGAGCGCCAACCCCGCCGTCAAGTTCGAGATCGATGTCGAGAACGGGCAGATGGGCCTGTCCTCCATTTCCAATGACCAGGACCTTGCGCAGGAGACGATCGATGTCGAGGCCGAGGGCGAGTCGGGCACCATCGCCTTCAACTACCACTACATCTTCGGCTGCCTCAATGCCCTGTCCAAGGAGAAGGAGATCACGCTGGAGCTCAAGAGCTACTCGCAGGCGGGCATCTTCAAGTCCTACGACAAGATCAACTACCTGTACCTGGTTATGCCGGTCCGCATCTAGCAACCGCCCTATGACCATGTTCGCCCGCGATCTTTCCGTCGCGCACTACCGCAGCTTCGATAGTTATCGCCTTGCCCTGGACGAGGGCGTGACGATACTTGCGGGACCCAACGCGGCGGGAAAGACCAATCTCATAGAGGCGCTGCAGCTGCTGACGAGCGGCGCCTCGTTTAGGCATCCGACCGCAGCCGAGCTCGTCCATGATGGCGTGGGCTCGTGCAAGGTCGAGCTGAGGCTCGAGGGCGACGGCCGCGTGCTTGATATGGGATTGAGCGTGGAGGACGGTAAGCGCTCGTTTAGCCGCAACGGCAAGAGGTGCTCTGCCGCCGGTGTGCGCGGGGCTCTGCCGAGCGTGCTGTTTTGCCCCGACCATCTGGACATGGTTAAGCGAGGCGCCAGTGTGCGCCGCGCCGCCCTCGATGACTTTGGCATGCAGCTGAGCGCACGTTATGCCGATCTTGCGAGCACCTATGGACGCTGCGTGACCCAGCGTAACGCCCTGCTCAAGGAGACCTGGTGCTGTCGCGAGATGCTCGGCGCGTGGAACGATTCGATTGCCCGCGCGGGCTCGGCCCTGCTTGTGCACCGGTTGGCCCTGCTCGACCGGCTGGCGGGCCATGTGCACACTGCCTACGGGCAAGTGGCATCCGGTGAGGCTGCCAACGTGACCTATACGTCCACGCTGGGGGATTTGCCCCAGGTCGATGATCGCGAAGAGCTGAAGGGCTGGGCGTACGAGCGCATGCTGGCTGCCCTTGATGAGCACGCCGACGAGGAAATTCGCCGCGGCGTGACGTTGGTGGGACCGCATCGCGATGAGATTGAGTTTACCGTGGCGGGTCGCTCCGCCCGTTCATTTGCCAGCCAAGGTCAGCAGCGAACGTTGGTTCTGGCCTGGAAGGTGGCGGAGGTGGCCGTGGCTCGCGATGTCCTGGGCACCGCCCCGTTGCTGCTTTTGGACGACGTGATGAGCGAACTCGACGGCGAACGCCGCGGTGCTTTTCTGCGGCTGATCGGCGATGATATCCAGACGGTCATAACCACGACCAACCTGGGGTATTTTACCGATGACCTGCTTGATCGAGCCAAGGTGGTGAGCATGGGTGAGACGTGCTAATTACGAGCGTGAGAGCGAAACGGTTGCCTTCAGTGGATTTTTGAACGCAGAGCGTCAGCGCATCCTGGCGGCCGCGACACCTGAGCGCCGCGCGCAAATGGAGGCTGCCGAGGAGTCGCGCGCGGTCTATCGTGCCTGGAATGCGGTGTGCTCGGGCACGCGCGAGGGACGCCACGTGACGGGCCTGCGCTACCTGCCCGAGTCCAATGAGCTGCTGGTGTATCTCGATTCGCCCTCGTGGACGCAGGAGATGACGCTGCTGCGCGAGATCATCCGGGCACGCATGGAGCGGGCCGGCGCGCATGTGGACGGCCTGGTGTTCAAAACGACCGCGCCCGGTCACACGCCGCCGGCTGCCAAGGAGCGCCTGCGCCCAGCCGTGACCGAGCGCCCGCCGGCTCCGCATGCCGATCTCAGTGAGGCCGAACGCGGCGAGATTGAGCGCCAAGTGGCGCCCATCGAAGATCAAAAACTGCGCGAGGCCCTCGAGAATGCCATGAGAGCTAGTGCCGAGTGGGCCAAGGGCGTGCAAAGCGAGAAAGAGCCTTAAATCGCATCTGGTGGCCTTGTAGAGCCAAATACCCTCGTTCCCGAGGGTATTTTTTTACGATAAACTAGTAAGGCTGTACACATTTTCTTAGCTGAAGGAGGACGTGTGGCAAACGAAAACGATTACGATGGCGGCGAGATTAAGATTCTCGAAGGTCTCGAGGCCGTTCGTAAGCGCCCGGGCATGTACATCGGCTCGACGAGCGCCAGCGGCCTGCATCACCTGGTGTGGGAGATCGTTGACAACTCCGTTGACGAGGCCATGGCCGGTTTCTGCACCGAGATTCAGGTGACGGTCCACGCCGACAACTCCATCACGGTCGTCGACAACGGGCGCGGCATCCCCGTCGACGAGCATCCTATCAAAAAGATCCCGACGCTCGAGGTCGTCATGACGATCTTGCACGCCGGCGGTAAGTTCGATAACTCGGCCTATAAGGTCTCGGGCGGCCTGCACGGCGTTGGCATCTCCGTCGTCAACGCACTGTCCAAGCGCGTGGTCGTTCAGGTTCGTCGCGACGGCAACACCTACGAGATGGAGTTCTCGCGCGGCAAGACCGTCAAGAAGATGGAGGTCGTGGGCACCTCGGATTCGACGGGCACCACCGTCACCTTCTGGCCCGACGACGAGATCTTCGAGACCTGCATCTACGATTTCGATACGCTGCACAACCGTCTGCAGGAGACGGCGTTCCTCAATAAGAACCTCAAAATCGTGCTGACCGACGAGCGCGAGGCGACTCCCCACGTGGAGGAGTTTTGCTACGAGGGCGGCATCATCGACTTCGTCAAGTTCCTCAACGAGGGCAAGGACGTCCCCGAGGCCTTTAAGGAGCCCATCTACATCGAGGGCAAATCGGACCCGGACGCGCCTGTGACCAAGATGGGCGAGGTCGAGGTTTCTCTGCAGTGGAATAGCGGTTACGGCGAGAACGTCATGTCGTTTGCCAACGACATCTACACCCCCGAGGGTGGCATGCACCTTGAGGGCTTCCGCACCGCGCTCACCCGCGTGATCAACGATTACGCGCGCAAGCAGAACCTGCTCAAGGAAAAAGACGCCAACCTGACCGGCGACGATGTGCGCGAGGGCCTTTCGGCCGTTATCTCGGTCAAGCTGCCCGATCCGCAGTTTGAGGGCCAGACCAAGGCCAAGCTCGGCAGCTCCTATATGCGCGCGCTCACACTCAAGATTGTGACCGACGGCCTTGCCGATTACCTCGAGGAGCATCCCAAGCCCGCTCGCGAGATCGTCAAGAAGGCGCAACAGGCCTGCAAGGCGCGCAATGCCGCCCGCAAGGCGCGCGAGGCGACCCGCCGCAAGAGCCTGCTCGAGACGGCGTCCCTGCCCGGTAAGCTCGCCGACTGCTCGGTGCGCGATGCCGAGCTGACCGAGCTCTTCATCGTAGAGGGCGACTCGGCAGGCGGTTCGGCCAAGGACGGCCGTCGCCGAGACATCCAGGCGATTTTGCCCCTGCGCGGCAAGATTTTGAACGTCGAACGCGTTGGTGACCATCGCGCGTTCTCGAGTGACACCATCCAGTCGCTGATTACCGCGATCGGTTGCGGCGTCACGACGAGTGCCGGCGACGGCGGCGACTTCGATATCACCAAGGCGCGCTACCACAAGATCATCATCATGACCGATGCAGACGTCGACGGTGCGCATATCCGCATCCTGCTACTGACGTTCTTCTACAAGTACATGCGTCCGCTGATCGATGCCGGCTACGTCTATGTTGCCTGCCCGCCCATCTTTGGCATTAAGGTGCGCAACAAGATTCACTACGTGTATCCCAACGGCCGCCAGCCCGAAGACGAGATCCTGCGCGACACCATCCAGAGTCTGGGCCTGAACCCCGACGATAACGACGAGGACGGCAAGGCCAAGGACGGCAAGATCACCAAAAAGCGCAAGGGCTATACCGTCCAGCGCTACAAGGGCCTGGGCGAGATGGACCCCAAACAGCTTGCCTCGACGACGATGGACCCAAAGACCCGCATTCTGCAGCGTGTGTCGATCGAGGACGCCGTGGTGGCGGACCGCGCCGTGCGCGAGCTGATGGGTTCCGAGGTCGGCTATCGCCGCGAGTACATCGAGAAGCATGCACATGATGCACGATTCCTTGACGCTTAAGAGGAGGTAACGTGGCAGACGATATCAACAATAACGAGGGTATGGACGAGGCCGGCGATGCCGGTATGCCCGATGATCTGAAGCGCCTGCTTGCCCGTGCTGAGCAGGGCGAGGACGGCGATCCGGACGCCTATAACCCCGATGCCGATGATGATGAGGAAGAGGACGACGACGGTGAGCTCGAGGAGAGCTTTGGCGAAGTCGATCGTGGCGCCTCGGCCGGCGAGGACATCAACGGCGGCCAGCTCCAGATTTCGGAGTTCGGTCGCGAGATGAAGCAGTCGTTCATCGAGTATTCGATGTCGGTTATCACAGCGCGTGCCCTGCCGGACGTGCGCGACGGCTTAAAGCCGGTACACCGCCGCATCCTGTACGCGATGAACGAGAGCGGCATCTACCCCAACCGCCCACACAAAAAGTCGGCCTGGACGGTCGGCGAAGTTATCGGTAAGTACCACCCGCACGGTGACTTTGCGGTCTACGAGGCCATGGTCCGCCTGGCGCAGTGGTTCTCCATGCGCACGCCGCTCATCGACGGTCACGGCAACTTCGGCAACATCGATGGCGACGGCGCGGCGGCCATGCGTTACACCGAGAGCCGCCTGGCCAAGCCCGCCATGGAACTGCTGCGTGACTTGCAGAAGGATACCGTCGACTGGCAGCCCAACTACGACGAATCGCTCGCCGAGCCCGTGGCACTGCCTGCGCGCTTCCCCAACCTGCTGGTCAACGGCAGCCAGGGCATCGCCGTCGGCATGGCCACCAACATCGCCCCGCATAACCTCACCGAGGCGATCGAGGCCACCTGCTACCTGATCGACAACCCCGACGCCACCGTCGACGAGCTCATGCAGATCATGCCCGGTCCGGACTTCCCCACCGGCGCCATCATCATGGGCAGCGCCGGCATTAAGCAGAGCTACGAGACCGGCCGCGGCTCCATTACCGTGCGTGCCAAGGCACATGTGGAGTCCACCAAGACCGGCCGCAGCCGCCTGGTCTTTACCGAGATTCCCTACATGGTCAACAAGGGCACCCTGCAGGAGAAGATCGCCCAACTCGTCAACGACAAGCGCATTGAGGGCATCTCGGATATGCGCGATGAGTCCAACCAGAAGGGCATCCGTCTGGTCATCGAGCTCAAGAAGGGCGTCATTCCGCAGGTCGTGCTCAACAACCTGTATAAGTACACCTCGCTGCAGACGACCTTTGGCGCCAACAACCTGGCACTCGTCAACGGCGTTCCCAAATGCCTGAGCCTGCGCGAGATGCTGCAGCACTACATCGACCACCAGGTCGACGTCGTCACCCGCCGCACCCGCTTCGACCTTAAGAAGGCCCAGGCCCGCGCGCATATCCTCGAGGGCTACCTGATGGCCCTTGACCATATCGACGAGGTCATCAGCATCATCCGCTCCTCGCAGACCGACTCCGAGGCCAGCAGCCGACTGATCGAACGCTTTGGCTTTACGCCCGAGCAGACCACGGCCATCCTCGAGATGAAGCTGCGCCGCCTGACCGGCCTGGAGCGCGACAAGATCCAAGAAGAGTTGGACGGCCTGCGCCGCGCCATCGCCTACTACGAGGAACTGCTGGCGCACGAGGAGAAGATTCTGGGCGTCATCAAGGAAGAGATGCGCGAGATCTCCAAGAAGTTTGGCGACAAGCGCCGTACCGAAATCAGCCAGGTTGAGAAGGACCTGGATGTCGAGGACCTCATCGCCGACGAGGACATGGTCGTGACCATCACCCACACCGGCTACGTTAAGCGTATCCCGGTGGCCGCCTACCGCGCCCAGAAGCGCGGCGGCAAGGGCGTGTCGGGCGTCAACCTCAAAGAGGACGACGTCATCGACGAGATGTTCATCGCGTCCACGCACGAGTACGTGCTGTTCTTCTCGAGCAAGGGCAAGGTCTATCGCCTGAAGGTGCACGAGCTGCCGGTGGGTACGCGCCAGGCGCGCGGCACCGCGATCGTCAACCTGCTGCCCTTTGAGGAAGGCGAGAAGATCGCGAGTGTCATCAGCTGCCGCGAGTTCCCCGCCGACGAGTACCTGATGTTTGCCACCAAGAGCGGCATGGTCAAGAAGACCGTGATGAGCGCTTACGACCGCAGCCGCCGTGATGGCCTGATCGCCATCAATCTGAGAGACGACGACGCGCTGCTCGCCGTGCGCCGTGTGCGCGAGGGCGACAAGATCATCCTGGCCACCACTGCGGGCAAGGCGATCATGTTCCCCGAGGACCAGGTTCGCGCCACGGGACGCGACACCAGCGGCGTTCGCGGTATTAGCATGAAGGACGGCGTGAGCGTTTTGGGTATGGAGGTTACCAACGGCAACGGCGACCTGTTTGTCATCACCGAGCGCGGCTACGGCAAGCGCACGCCGGTCGCGGACTATCCGGAGCAGAACCGCGGCGGCCAGGGCGTCTACACCATCCAGATGACCGAGCGCAAGGGAAACCTCGCGGCCATGAAGACGGTGGGTCCGCAGCACGAGCTGTTCATCGTGACGGAAGGCGCGACGGTCATTCGCGTCAAGACCGATGAGATTAGCCAGACCGGCCGAGCCACCCAGGGTGTCAAGATGATGACCGTCGACGCCAACGACCGTGTGTGCGCTGTCGCCCGCATGACGGCAGCTAAGGAAAAGCCCGAAGGCGAAGGCGCCGAGGCCGAGGCAACGGTCGATGCCGAAAATACCCCAGTCGACCTAGGCGACGGCAACGACATGCCAGAGGATCTCCTAGACGAGTAAGAGGCCCTAGCTGGTAGAAAATATCAGACCCCATATATCGGCGGTCGGCGCACTGCGCGCCGACCGCTTTTTTGAAAACCTCGGGACTCGCGTTCGCCCCGGCCCCACGGCGGCATGTGAAGTCGATCGCGAGTTCCGCACGAGCCAGAGAGCACTTAATGTGCTCTCTGCGCGAGTCAGGACTGTCCGAGCAGGCGACTTTACATGCCGCCGTGGGGCCGGGGCGAACACCCTCCAAAGATTTTCAAAAAAGTTGTTGACGCGCGCGTAACGACTCGTCTAATATATCCCTTGCGCGATGGACCTGTAGCTCAGTTGGTTAGAGCGTCCGGCTGATAACCGGGAGGTCACAAGTTCGAATCTTGTCAGGTCCACCACTTTCTTTCGCAATAAACACCCCAGCGAGAGCCGAGTCGCCGCTGGGGTGTTTATTACTGTCTCCGTGGGGGTTTAGCTCAGCTGGGAGAGCGCGGGCTTTGCAAGCCTGAGGTCAGGGGTTCGATCCCCCTAACCTCCACCATGATGGACCTGTAGCTCAGTTGGTTAGAGCGTCCGGCTGATAACCGGGAGGTCACAAGTTCGAATCTTGTCAGGTCCACCATCAAAACTGTGAAGAGCCTCGAGGCATGGCCTCGGGGCTTTTTTCTTGTGTGTGATAAAACTCATTTTGGTTTTGTGTGCTGTGCGAAAGATTGGGTAGTATAGCTATTCAATGCGGCGAAGGCGCCGCGTGTTAACCGCTACGTACCGGAGGTGTTCCATGGTTCGTGTCGACATAGAGACCATCGTCATGGCCGCCGGTCCCGTGCCATCGCTTATCGTACTTCGCGAGCGCTGCAGCAAATCGGACTCCCCCGCGCCGTTGCGCTCCCTTTCTATCCAAACTGGTTCGTTTGAGGCTGCGGCTATTAGCCGCGGTATCGACAGCGGTCGTGCCGAGCGCCCGATCGCCCATGACCTGCTGCTCGACACGCTTGATGCCCTGGATGCAAAACTCGAGCGCATCGAGATTGTCCGTGCCGAGCCTCCCGTGTTCTATGCGACGGTCGTTGTTTTGGCCGACAGCAACGAGCATAGGATCGATGCGCGTCCGAGCGATGCCATCGCCCTCGCCGTGCGCAGCAATGCTCCCATGTTTGTTGAGGACGACATCATGAACCGCCTGGGGACCGTCTCTCCGGTTGCCGAGGAAGTCGATGACGAGCAGGAATTTGAGAAGTTCGACGAGTTCGTCCATACGCTCTCGCCCGATGATTTTTAAATGACGAGTAGCCATGAGACGGAGTGTGCACTGATGGGTCGCGGCGTTTCAGCCGAAGCCGCCGCCATTGCCCGCGAGGCCCAGATGCGCTCGGAGGCATCCGAGGCCGCACGCATCGCCTATGTGACGCAGGCCCGTACGCTTCGCGAGCGCCGTGCCTCCTTTATCAAGATGGTTGCCGTCTCCGCACTTGTCGCGGTAATCTCCTCGCGCCTTCGTGGTACAGTTGGTGCGCTTGGGTTTTCGATTTCGACGGGCTTGGTCATTTGGGGCGTGGTCGATGCCGTGATGCTGACCAACCAGATCAAGGTACTCGATAAGCGCGCCGCCGATATGATGCGCGCCCGCGACGCCGCCGCCAAGATCGCTGCCGAGGCACAAGAGATGTAACGACGCCGGACTCGATGGGAAGGTCTAAAAATGGCACAGGATATGCAGGACGCCGGAAACGTCTCCGCCGAGCTCGACGCCATGGTGTGCGACCTCATCGGGGCATTTTTAGACGACCTGGCCGCTGGTGAGAACCCCGGCGTTGTCGTTGCGATCGAAGACGCCGCGTCCAACCGCTATCTGGCGGCACTCGACGAGGACGGCGAGGAGGCATGCCTCGAGGCTGCCACCAACTTTATCTCCGAGCACAAGATGGGCCTTAAGGACGAGGGCCTGGGTCGCATCGCCCGTTACGCCATCGGCTACACCGGTTGTGTCGAAATTGATGGCGGCTACCATGACGCCCTGCTTGTGAGTTTCTTTGAGACGATGCTCGAGAGCGGCTTTTCGGCATATGTACTGTACGAGGGTGTGGGCGCCGGCGATGGTTTTATGTGGAGCGACCCTGAACCTGCAGGCGAGGAAACCCCTCTTATCTAAAATCGCTAAAATAAACGAGTTTTCGGTAAAAGGCTCAAAATTCCCGCCGAGCGTTGTGTTGCTGGGCGGGTCGCATACGCGTGCCGGTTGTATATAGATAGAAGATAGGGGAACTACATGCGCGTAGACAATCTGAGGAACATCGCCATCATCGCTCACGTCGACCACGGCAAGACGACGATGGTCGACAAGCTCCTGCGTGCCACGGACGCCTTCCGTGCCAACCAGCAGGTCGAGGACCGCGTCCTGGATTCTAACGACCAGGAGCGCGAGCGCGGCATTACGATTCTCGCCAAGAACATCTCTATCGAGTACAAGGACGTTAAGATCAACGTCATCGACACCCCGGGCCACGCTGACTTTGGCGGCGAGGTCGAGCGCGTGCTGCGTATGGCCGACGGCGCCCTGCTGCTGGTCGATGCCTTTGAGGGCCCCATGCCCCAGACCCGCTTCGTGCTGCGTCACGCCATCGACACCGGCCTCAAGATCATGATCGTCATCAACAAGATCGACCGTCCGGGCGCCAACCCCGAGAAGGCCTACAACGACTGCCTGGACCTTATGGCCGACCTGGGCGCCACCGACGACCAGCTTGAGTTCGCCATGGAACACGTGGTCTACGCCAGCGCCATGAATGGCTTTGCCCGCCTTGACCCCAACGACGGCAACATGGACATGTATCCGCTGCTCGATATGATCATTGACGACATGCCCGCGCCCGAGGTTGACGAGAACGCCCCGCTGGCCATGCAATGTGTGACCATCGACCACTCCAACTTCGTTGGCCGCATCGGTATCGGTCGCGTGTACTCCGGCACCATTCACCAGGGCGATCAGATCCTGGTCGTCAAGAACGACGGTTCCAGCGCTACCGCTACCGTCAAGCAGCTCTTTACTTTCGACTACCTGGGTCGCACCGAGTGCCAGGAAGTCGGCGCCGGTGACATCGCCGCCGTCGTGGGCATCGACCGCACCGATATCGGCGATGTCTACACCGATCCCGAGAACCCCGTTGAGCTCGAACCCATCGAGATCGACCCGCCGACCCTGTCCATCGTCTTTGAGGCTTCGACCTCCCCGCTCGTCGGCCGCGACGGCGACATCGTGGGTGCCCGTCAGCTCAAGGAGCGCCTGTTCAACGAGGCCGAGAACAACGTGACCATGAAGATCGAGGAGCTCGAGGACAAGAGCGGCGTCGAGGTCTCGGGCCGCGGCATTCTGCACCTGTCCGTCCTGATGGAGTCCATGCGTCGCGAGGGCTTTGAGTTCCAGGTCGGCCGTCCCCGCGTTCTGTTTAAGAAGGACGAGAACGGCAATAAGCTGGAGCCCGTCGAGCAGGCCGTCGTCGAGTGCCCGGACGAGTACTCGGGCAAGGTCGTTGAGGTCTTCGGCACCTCCGGCGGCATCATGACGAGCATGGATACCTCGGGTATCGTGACGCACCTCGAGTTTAAGATCCCGACCCGCGGCATCATGGGTCTTAAGAACCGCATCATGAACGTCACTCACGGCGAGGGCGTGTTCTACCACACCTTCCTGGAGTACGGCCCCTATGCCGGCGAGATCGGCAACCGCCAGAACGGCGCCATGATCTCCATGACCACCGAGAAGGCCGTTGCCTACGCTCTGGGCACGCTGCAGGAGCGCGGCCAGCTGTTTGTTGAGCCGGGTACCGAGTGCTACGAGGGCATGATCGTGGGCGAGCGCAGCAAGGCCGGCGACATGGTCGTCAACATCGCCCGTACCAAGAACCTGGGCAACCAGCGTTCCTCGACCTCCGATATCTCCGTCCAGCTGGTGCCGCCCCGCACCTTCTCGCTGGAGGAGGCGCTGGAGTACATCGCCGACGACGAGCTGGTTGAGATTACCCCCAAGAACATCCGCCTGCGCAAGCGCCTGCTCAACGCCACCGACCGCAAGAAGGCCGCCGTCCGCGCCGGCCAGGTCAACAAATAAGCGCTGGACTTTATAGCGTCTAACAAGAAAGGGCGTCGACCGTAATGGTCGGCGCCCTTTTTGTGCATAGGGACTGAGCTGGTCTGCACCACCACAAAGGTGCCTGGTCCCTTTGTGGTGGTTGGCGGCTAAGCGGTGGGGAGTCCTGGCGTGTTAGCCGGCTGCTGCGGCTTGACGCGGGCGTTGCGCCAGATGATTTGGATGATGTAACCGAGCATAAAGACAAAGGCCACGCCGCTGATGAAGTCACCTACGAGGGGAAGCCCCGTGAGGGCGCCTGCGATTACGCCGCCCACGGCTGCCATGGCGTAGCGGTTTTGGTTGTGTCCAACCATGCGGGCGATCGCGCACCCCGCAAAGGCACTCGACATCAACGCGATGCCGATAACGCCGCACAAGAGGGTTCCGGCAAGCGACAGACCAGCGATAGAGATAATCAGCAGTAGGACGGCGGGGACGATAGCAATCGTGCCCAGAAGACCGCTCACCCACAGGGGCATGGAGCGCTGGTGGAGCATGCCGGCGGCGCTGGCGGTCGCGCGCGGAAAGACGAGCTCGAGGAGGATCGCGACAAAGCAGGTGGAAAGCGCCGCGGCGACGATGCCGCCGATGGTGTCGTTAATCGTTGAGGTGTTCTCGTTCTCGGTACGGTCGATCTTGAGGGCTCCGACCTGAGCGCCCTCGGCCCGCTCGGGGTCCTCGGAAACATGCGCGCTCACGGTGCCGGTGATGCGGGCGTTTTTGCCCAAGACGAGCTTATCGGCCCAAACCTCGACATCGCCCTCGACGGTGCCGTCGATGGTCACCGTATCGCCTGCAAGTGCTGCCGACTTGGTGGAGCCTCGCAGGGCAACAGTATCGCCCATCGCGTAAAAACAGTTGGCGGTGCTACCGGTGTTGAGCACGACGTGCTGACCGGCTACCGTCACGCTGCCATCGATTGCGGTTTTGGAGATATCGATGGTGCGCGCCGCCAGGCGAATGGCGCCGCCTACGGTGCAGTCGCGAATCGATAGGCTGTCGCATGCCGCGATAATATCGCGGCCGATGGAGGCATCGTCCAGGTTAAGGCTTTGGCCAGCCCAGTACAGGTCGCCCGCGACGCCAGACGGATTTGAGTCAGCTTCGGTTGCGAGTACGTTGCCCGCGGTGTCTGTGCCGGCGAACGACGCCGTGGGAAGTACGGTCAGCGCAAGCGCAATCAGTACGAATAGGAGGGCGATGCGGGCCTGCGCTTTGTGGCGCTTGGTCGACGGTTCTAGGTTGCAAGGCATAGTGAATCCTTCGTTAGATACTCGGCGTATATCTAACAGGGTACCCAACGTGCGAGCGCTCTAAAAGAACCTCTCGGTTGCATTTCGAAAGGTCGTGCCGTGCTATCTACTTTTTGCGATGTAAAAAGTGCGCGATGTCTTCTTCGGTGGGGCTTTTGATGTCAAAGCGCAGCGAGAGCCAGCGCAGACCCATAGTCACGATAACGCATACGACCAGCGCGGCGACATTGCTGACCAAGCCACTCATGACGAGGCTTACATAGCTTGCCGATCCGGCGATGGCCGCGATGGCATAAAAGTTGGTGCGTTGGAAAATGCCCGGAACCACGCCCATAAAGCCGTCGCGCAGCATGCCGCCGCCCACCGCGGTGAAAAAGCCCATCATGATGCAAACGACGGGTGCAAATCCGTAGACCAGTGCCTTGTCTGCGCCGGTTGCCGCATAGATGCCGACCGAGATGATGTCGAGCAGGGGGATGAGTTTGTCGGGCTTATCGACGATTGCCGGGAAGATGTAAATGATGGCCGCCGTGGCGATGGAGAGCGGCAGCGCCATTGGCTGGTTGAGGATGTAGACGTTGCCGACCTGGAGTGTCATGTCGCGCAAAAGACCGCCGCCCAGACCGCAGACTACCGCGAGTGCGACCGCGCCCACCAGGTCGAGCTTGTGTTCGCGCGCAACCAGCACACCCGAGATCGATGCAGCGACAACGGCGAACATCTCGAGCCAAAATGGGATAGCGACCATGGCATCCGAGGCATGTGAGGTAACGGTTATGGCGGCGACGACGGGCAAGATGGGGTCCTTTGAGTTACGGGATTGGACAATGCCCGTACATAGTACATGTTCGGCGACGATCGCGACCCTATTGCTCGGCAAACGGTCGGGACTGGGTGCGGTCATAGGTTTCAAGTATGTGCATCAGCCTCCAAAGATATCGAAAAATATCGTTTTTGGAGGGTGGTGTACATGCTTGGGGATCTGGGTTGATGCTGAACGCGATGAGGGCGTGGCTGAATAGGAGGGATGTCTATATTTTGATCGGAGCTCAAAATTTATCCGGTCGGCTTACGCCGACCGCGCTGCGCTAAAAACGCGCCACTGGTGCGTTTTCTTTACGCTTTGCGCCCTGGCGGGTTCGAACCCCTCCTTCTTCGCCGTATTTGCTTGTTAGGGACTCAAAACAAAAAAGCCCCCATTCCTGGGAGCTTTCACAACCAAAATGGCGGAGGAGGAGGGATTCGAACCCTCGTGACCTTATACAGGCCAAACGGTTTTCGAGACCGCCGCATTCAACCACTCTGCCACCCCTCCGCGTGGGGTAAAAACAAAGCAGGCACTAAGGCCTGCTTTGGAATTAACTGGCGGAGAGTCAGGGATTTGAACCCTGGAGACGCTTTTGACGCCTACACGATTTCCAATCGTGCTCCTTCGGCCACTCGGACAACTCTCCGTTAAATGCGAAAGTCAGTATACACGAGGAATCGAAAAGTGCAAACAGAAAACTTGGCATTTTTTAAAGCGCTCGCTCCGCACCCGTATCCGGCATGTGCCAGATGAGTACTAAAAAAGCATCCTGACCAGCCAGATCCCGCTCGATGATCTGTTCAAAATAGGTATTCATGAATGACGTGGCAGCGAATTTAAAAATTTTGAGGCAATCGATCGAACCGGTGGTATGCATTTCGTGACCACAACCCTGCAATCGGCGACCTGCGGTTTGACTCAGGTTGTCCTCGCCGCAGCGTATCTTGCTATCGAATCCGTCAAGCTCTTGGTCAGCATTTGGTTGGAATACGCATGAAGAGCCGTGTAAGCATGGGTATATGTGGAGGTCATGAGGTTGTAGCTGCATATTCTTGCAGTCTGGGAGGTTGAAAGATATTATTACCAAGTCTTTTCCTGCTTCAGGCGCACCTTCACGACCTGAAGCCACATTTGCCCAGAGGAGGTGACAATATGAAGGCTTATGAACTGCTGTTCTTTGTTGACCCGTCGCTCGACCCCGAGACTCGTCTCGCTGTTATGAAGCGTATCGATACCACGATCGCTGAGGGCGCTGGCAAGGTCGACTCCGTTGACGAGTGGGGCAAGCGCAAGCTCGCCTACGAGATCAACGACCTCACCGATGGTGACTACACCCTCATCAACTTCCACGCAGATCCTACCCAGATCGCCGAGCTTGATCGCGTCCTGCGCATCACCGACGCTGTGGTCCGCCACATGATCGTCCGTCGCGACGACCAGGAGTAAGACTGTCGTTTTGGACTGGGCTAGTGCCCCAAGAGGAAGTAGTGAGTTATGAGCATCAATCGAGTGAACATCACCGGTAACCTCACCCGCGATCCCGAGCTGCGCGCCACCGCCGGCGGAACCCAGGTTCTGTCCTTTGGCGTCGCCGTGAACGATCGTCGCCGCAACGCGCAGACTGGCGAGTGGGAGGACTATCCCAACTTTGTTGACTGCACTATGTTCGGCACCCGCGCCGAGGCCGTGAGCCGTTTCCTGGCAAAGGGAAACAAGGTCGCGATCGAGGGCAAGCTGCGCTACAGCTCTTGGGAGCGCGACGGTCAGCGCAGGAGCAAGCTTGAGGTCATCGTCGATGAGATCGAGTTTATGAGCTCCCGTGGTGGCCAGGGTGGCTACGATCAGGGCGGTTACGCCCCCGCAGCTCCCGCGCCCGCAGCACGTCCTGCCGCACCGGTGGCTACGCCGCCCGCGGTCGACGTCTACGATGAGGACATCCCGTTCTAAGGGTTGTTCACCTATTTTTGAGTGAGAGGCGGCTTCGGCTCGCCGAAGTTGCCAAATGAAAGGTATTTTGACATGGCTAATGATTATTCTGCACGTCAGCCGCGTCGTAAGTACTGCCAGTTCTGCAAGGAGAACACTGAGTTCATCGACTATAAGGACACTCAGCTTCTCCGTAAGTACATGACCGACCGTGGCAAGATCAAGCCCCGTCGCGTCACTGGCGCTTGCACGCAGCATCAGCATGACATCGCCAACGCCATCAAGCGCGCCCGCGAGATGGCTCTCCTGCCGTACACCGTCCCCGTGGTTTCCTCTCGTGGCAACCGCGACCGCGGCTAAGAAGGGAGACGCATCATGAAGGTTATTCTTCTCGATGAGATCAAGGGCAAGGGCGGCGAGGGTGACGTCGTAGAGGTCGCTCAGGGTTACGCTGAGAACTTCCTGTTCCCCAAGAAGCTCGCTGTTGCCGCCACCAAGGGCAACCTCAAGCAGCTTGACGAGCGTCGCAACAACATCGCCAAGCGCGAGGCCGTCCGTCTGGCTACCGCCAACGAGACCAAGGCTGCCTTCGAGGGCAAGCAGGTCACCGTTGACGTCAAGGTTGGCGACGAGGGCATCCTCTTTGGCTCCGTTACCGCCGCTATGATCGCTGACGCCATCAAGGATCAGCTCGGTATGGACATCGACCGCAAGCGCGTCGAGCTCGGTAAGCCCATCAAGGTTGCCGGTGCCCACACCGTCGCTATCTCGCTGTACCGCGAGATCAAGGCCGAGGTTGTCGTTCTCGTCGGCGTTACCGCCGAGGAGCTCGCTGCCGAGGCTGAGGTTGAGGAGACCGCTGAGGTCGCCGAGGCCGAGACCGCCGAGGTCGAGACCGAGGCTGCTGCCGAGTAGCATTTGCTGCAACGCAACAATCTTGTTCTAAGAAGGGCGCTCTGGGAGACCAGGGCGCCCTTTTATTTTTTGCGCTGGGTGAGTGTCGTGGCAGTCATTGAGATGCGGTCCCGTGTATGGGACCGTTCATCCGTTTGGTTCGGTGATGATTGCCAAGCCGCGGCTCGATTTATAGCCGCGGCTGATACTATGGATGCTCGCAAGCGATATGAATGAGGACGCTCATGGCATATGACGATAGGGAGACGGGGCTGACGGTCGAGGACCGTGGCTCTAAGTTGGGTCTCCCCCAAAACCAAGATGCAGAGGCCAACGTACTGGCCGCTATGCTGCTATCGCCCGAGGTGGTCGAAGAGGCCCAAGTCGAGCTGCAGCCCGATGACTTCTACCGGCCCATTCATAAGACCATCTATACCGCGATGGTCGATATGTATAACAGTCGCATCCCCATTGACTCTATCTCGCTGATCGATTACCTGCGAAGCATCAACAAGCTCGATGCCGTGGGCGGCGAGGCGTACATTTTGGAGCTGATGGGACAGACTCTGTCGCTCGTCAACTGGCAGCACCATGCCGCCATCGTTCGCCGCGACTCGATGCTGCGTGAGCTGATTGGCGCCACCAACGAGATCAACGCGCTGGCCTACAACGCCCCCACCGACACCAAAGAGGTCGTGGAGCTGGCCGAGAGCAAGCTGCTCAAGGTCACGGCGCGTGAGGTTAAGTCGAGCTACAAGACGCTGACCGAGTTTATGGTCGAGGCCTATAACGAGGCCGAGGAAGTGTGCAAGGCCGGCGGTCAGGCTGCAGGCGTGCCCACGGGCTTTCCGTCGCTCGACCGTATGCTCATGGGTTTCCGCGAGGGCCAGCTCATCATTATCGGCGCCCGCCCCGCCGTTGGTAAGACGTCGTTCGCCCTGAACTTGGCGCTCAACGCCGCCGCCGCGGGCTATACCGTCGGCTTCTTCTCGCTGGAGATGTCGGGCAAGGAAATTGCCCAGCGTCTGATTTGCGCCTATGCCATGATCTCGATCAGCGACTTCCGTACGGGCCGCATTAGTCCCGAGCAGTGGGCCAACATCAATGAGGCCACGCAGACGCTGTCCAAGCTCGATATTCTGATTGACGATACGCCCGGCACCACGGTGACCGAGATTCGCGCCAAGAGCCGCCGCATGCTCCATAACAAGGAGAAGGCCATCATCATCCTGGACTATTTGCAGCTGGTGAGTCCCCCGCCGGGACGTCGTTCCGAGAGCCGCACCGTCGAGGTCTCCGAGATGTCGCGTGGTCTGAAGATTATGGCCAAGGAGCTCAAGATTCCGCTGATCGCGCTGTCGCAGCTGTCGCGTCAGGTCGAGTCCCGTACCGGCAAGCGCCCGCAGCTGTCCGACCTGCGTGAATCGGGCTCCATCGAGCAGGATGCCGATATCGTCATGTTCTTGGACCGATCCGCCGACGAGGCCGAGGCCTCGCGCGACGACCGACCCGACGAGGGCGTTACGCGTATCGTCGTGGCCAAGAACCGTTCGGGCCCGATTGGCGACGTCGACCTGATGTTCCTGCCGGCATCCACCAAGTTCTATGAGCTTGATGGGGCGCATACCGAGGAGTAGGACAGGCGCCCGTTGCACGGGTATACTGGGAATGTTTTGTGCTTCTGCGCACTTGCGGTGTGCGGACAGTCCATGAATGTGAGGAGTAAACATGCCGTCAACCGTTTTGGTCGGTGCCCAGTGGGGCGATGAGGGCAAGGGTAAGATCTGCGACCTGGTCGCCGGCGACTTTGATGCCGTCGTGCGCTATTCGGGCGGCAACAACGCCGGCCACACCATCGTCGTCAACGGCAAGAAGTACGGCCTGCACCAGGTGCCCTCCGGCATCATGTATTCCGACCACGTGTCGGTGATCGGTAACGGCTGCGTCGTCAACCCCAAGGTCGTCCTTGAGGAGATCGACATGTTCGAGGCCGACGGCATCACCACCAAGAATCTCAAGATCAGCGGCAACGCGCATGTCATCATGCCGTACCACATCGATCTGGATGGCGCCTTTGAGCAGAAGCTCGGCAAGAAGAACATCGGTACCACCAAGCGCGGCATCGGTCCGTGCTACCAGGACAAGATGGCCCGTATTGGCCTGCGTATGCAGGACATGCTGGATGAGGCGCTGTTCCGCGATAAGCTGGAGACCGCTCTTGCCCGCGTGAACCCCGAGCTAGAGCTCATCTACAACCTGCCCACCTACACCGTGGATCAGATTTGCGATGAGTACCTGCCCATGGCCGAGCGCCTGCGCCCCTACATCACCGAGACGAGCCTGCTGCTCAACAACATGATCGATGAGGGCAAGGATTTGCTGTTTGAGGGCGCCCAGGCGACGCTGCTCGACATCGATCACGGCACCTATCCGTACGTGACGTCTTCTAACTGCACCGCCGGCGGCGCCATTACCGGTTCCGGCGTCGGCATGAAGAACGTCGACCGCGTGCTGGGCGTCATGAAGGCCTATATCACCCGCGTCGGTTCGGGCCCCATGCCCACCGAGCTTTCCTATGAGTCCGAGGCCGGCCACACGCTGACCGAGGAGGGCTACGAGTACGGCGTGACCACCGGTCGCCGTCGTCGCTGCGGCTGGTTTGACGGCCCTATCGCCAACTATGCCTCGCGCGTCAACGGCCTCACCGACATCGCCGTGACCAAGCTCGACGTGCTTTCGGCCTTCGACACCATTAAGGTGTGCGTTGCCTATGACGTCGACGGCGAGCGCTACACGAGCGTGCCCGAGCACCAGGTGCGTTTTGAGCATGCCAAGCCCATCTACGAGGAGCTCCCTGGCTGGAAGTGCGACATCACCGGCTGCCGCAGCTTTGATGAGCTGCCGCAGGAGGCTCAGGACTACGTGGCATTTATCGAGGATCTGGCACACACCCGCGTGACGTTCATCGGCGTCGGCGCCGGTCGCGAGCAGACCATCAACCGATTCTGGAAGTAATCGGCGTTATTTGGTTATTGCGATATACCCCTTTGCAGCCCAGATGGGCGGCCGAGGGGTATATTTGCTTGTAATGGGCCCGCGCGGAGCGGGCCGGTAATCCATAGAGGAGGCACCCTTGAAGGCGGACACTCAAACCATCGACATCCTGTTGTTGGGCAGCGGCGGCCGCGAGCATGCTCTGGCAGCCAAGCTCGCAGCATCACCGCGCGCCGGCAAGCTCTACATCGCGCCGGGTAACGGCGGCACCGCGAGCTGCGGCGAGAATGTGGTTCTCGACGATTGCGATCCTGCGGCCGTGGCGGCGTTTGCCCAGAGCCATGGATGCGGACTCGTGGTGATTGGCCCCGAGGCTCCGCTCGTGGCGGGCGTTGCAGACGCCGTCCGCGCGGCGGGCATCCCGTGCTTTGGCCCGGGTGCCGAGGGCGCCCAGATGGAGGGCTCTAAGCTGTTCTCCAAGCAGCTCATGGAGCGCGCCGGTATCCCGACGGCAGCCTATGGCTCATTTACCGACGAGGCTTCGGCTCTTGCCTATGTGCGCGAGCAGGGCGCTCCGCTGGTCGTCAAGGCCGACGGCCTTGCCGCGGGCAAGGGCGTTATCGTGGCAACCGAGCTTTCGCAGGCCGAGGAGGCTGTGCGTGAGTGTTTTGGCGGCACCTTTGGCGATGCCGGCAACACGGTGGTCATCGAGGAGATGCTGACCGGCCCCGAGTGCTCGCTGCTGGCCTTTACCGACGGCAAGACCGTGCGTCCCATGGCCACCTCGCAGGATCACAAGCGTGCGCTCGAGGGCGACAAGGGCCCCAACACGGGCGGCATGGGCGTCTACAGCCCGGTGCCCATCGTGACCGACGAGGAGCACGCCACCATGGTGAAGGTCATGGAGCAGACCGTGGCAGAGCTCGCTGCCGAGGGTATCGACTATCGCGGCTGCCTGTACGGCGGCTTTATGCTCACCCCTGCCGGCCCCAAGGTGCTGGAGTTCAATGCCCGCTTTGGCGATCCTGAGACGCAGGTCGTGCTGCCGCGCCTTAAGAACGACCTGGTCGAGGTCATGCTGGCTTGCGCCAACTGCGAGCTCGATCAGATTGAGCTCGATTGGCGTGACGAGTGGGCCGTGGCCGTTGTCCTGACGAGCGCGGGCTATCCCGGCAGCTACGAGAAGGGCAAGGTCATTACCGGCATCGAGGATGCCGAGGCTATGGAGAACGTGACGGTGTATCACGCCGGTACTGCCGTGGTGGACGGCGAGCTCGTGACCAACGGCGGTCGTGTGCTCGCCGTGACCGCGCTGGGCGATACGTTCGAGAACGCTCGCGACCTTGCCTACGAGGCCTGCGAGAAGATCAACTTTGAGGGCAAGACCCTGCGCCACGACATTGGCCTGCGTGCGCTGCGCGGCCGCGACGCCTGGGATGCCTAAAATCCGAGAGGAATGAGACGGATGGACGAGAAGAACGAAGAGCTCGTGGACGCGCAGATCGTCGAAGAGGTCAGCCGCATGTATGGGCACGCCGAGGGCGAGCCTGGCGGCGAGGTCGCTGACGAGCCGGCGCTGGTGCTGGGCGACGACGACCCGCACGATGCCGAGCTGCACGAGAAGATTCTTTCGGAGGAGTGCGCCTGGAAGGGCAAGATCCTCGACGTCCACCGTCTTGAGGTTGAGCTGCCCAACGGTCGCCGCAGCGCCCGCGATATCGTTCGCCATCCGGGTGCGGCGGCCGTTGTGGCACTGACCGAGAGCGGCAAGATCGTGCTGGTGCGTCAGTACCGCACCGCCATCGACCGCGTGACGGTCGAGATTCCCGCCGGCAAGCTCGATCCGGGCGAGGACCCGCTCGATTGCGCCAAGCGCGAGCTGCATGAGGAGACGGGCTTTAGGGCTGGTCGCATTCGCTTTTTGACGTCGATTGTCACGTCCTGCGGTTTTTGCGATGAGATCATCCACATCTACTTGGCTACCAAGCTCGAGTTTGATGCGCCCGACCCCGACGATGACGAGTTTGTCAACGTCGACCTGGTGCCACTGCATGAGCTGATCGACGCCGTACTCGACGACAAGATCGAAGACGCCAAGACCGTTGTGGGTGCCTTGGCTTGCGACAGCATTGCTCATCGTTTGGGTGGAGCGGAACTTTAACGAGCGGGGATGATCCCGCAGGTTTGTGTAAGTCAGCGAAAGTGCTCCATTTGAGACAAGGTGGCCTAAAAGAGAAGGGAAGCGTATGGATATACGCGACCGACGATTGAAGGCCAGATTGTCCAAATGGAGCACTTGCAGCGTCGAGACGAAACGCGGTTTGGTAAAACCGCGTAAGGTGACTATGTTTAAGAGGTTTCTTTCGTATTACAAGCCCCAGATGGGGCTTTTTGTTGCTGATACTCTTTGTGCTCTGGTGCTTGCCGCCATTGACCTGGCGTTCCCCATTATCTTGCGCAATCTGACCGGCGGGCTCTTTACTCAGGGTCAGGCTGCTATTATGCAGGCGCTCGGTATGATCGCGGTGGGACTGGTGCTGATGTATGTCATCCGCTGCGCCTGCCGCTATTTTGTGAGCTATTGGGGTCATGTGATGGGCGCGCGCATGGAGTCCAAAATGCGCGAGGACCTGTTCGATCAGTACGAACGGTTTAGCTTTGCGTACTTTGATCGCAACAGCTCGGGCGACATGATGAGCCGCGTGGTCAATGACCTGTTCGATATCTGCGAGGCGGCGCACCACGTGCCCGAATGGATCATTATCTGCGGTATCGAGATCATCGGCTCGTTTGTGATTCTGTTTACCATCGCGCCGGTGCTCGCACTCGCCATGGCTGTGGTGACGGTGGTGTTCGCGGTCATTATGTTTTGGCAGAATATGCGCATGCGCGAGGTCTTTAGCGATAACCGCAAAAAGATTAGCGGCATCAACGCGCAGCTGCAGGATTCGCTGGCGGGCATGCGTGTGGTCAAGAGCTTTGCCAATGAGCAGACCGAGCGCTCTAAGTTTCGCGCCTCGAACAATCGCTACCTTTCGTCCAAGGAGAACATGTATCACGCCATGGGCGTCTATACCGCGACGTATGGCCTGCTCTCGGGAGTGCTTTATGTGATCGTGGTGCTGCTGGGCGGTTGGCTCGTTGCCCAGGGTCAGCTGCAGGCGGTCGATATGGCAACCTTCGCACTCTACATTTCGCTGTTCTGCACGCCGCTCGAGACGCTCGTCAATTCGGCTGAGACGTATCAGAAAGCCATCGCCGGCTTTAAGCGCATGGATGAGGTGCTCTCGACTGTCCCCGATATTCAGGATAAGCCGGGTGCTGCGGATCTGCAGGTGACGGCTGGTGCTGTGGAGTACCGCGACGTGTGCTTTAGCTACGAGGATGTTGAATTGGCCGAGCGCGGCGCCGACGGACGCCCTGTTATCGACCACATGGACCTGTCCATCAAGCCCGGTCAGACCATTGCTTTGGTTGGCCCCTCGGGCGGCGGCAAATCGACGACTTGTTCGCTGTTGCCGCGCTTTTACGACGTTGCCGCCGGCTCCATTAGCATCGACGGCCAGGATGTGCGCGACGTGACGCAGCATAGTCTGCGCCGTGCCATCGGCCTGGTGCAGCAAGATGTGTACCTGTTTGATGGAACGATCGGCGAGAACATCGCCTACGGCAAGTCGGGCGCCACGGCAGAAGAGATCGCCGAAGCGGCCCGCCGCGCCAATATTGATACCTTTATCGAATCGCTTCCGCAAGGCTACGACACCGTGGTGGGCGAGCGCGGCAGCCGTCTTTCGGGTGGTCAAAAGCAGCGCGTCGCCATCGCGCGCGTTTTTCTCAAGAATCCCAAGATCCTTATTTTGGATGAGGCGACGAGTGCCCTGGATAACGAGAGCGAGGAAGCGGTGCAGGAGTCGCTCGAAGAGCTGGCACGCGGCCGTACCACGATCATCATCGCCCACCGTCTCTCGACTATTAAGCATGCTGACGAGATTGCGACCGTTGAGCATGGTCGCGTTGTGGAACGTGGCACGCACGAGGAGCTTCTCGCCCGTGGCGGCACCTATGCCCGTTACTATCGAATGCAGTTCGAAGGTGCGCGTGCGCACGAGCTCGACTGATTGATATGACAGGAAGATCATGGCTGATAAGAACCCTTTGACTCCGGAAGAAGTGACGGAGTTATTCTCCGAAATCGATGCATCCGGCGTCTTGGATCCTACGCTCGCCAAAAAGCGCACCGAGCGCATGCGCGAGAAAGAGGCCGCCGTCAAGCGCGGCGACAAGGCGACGCTGGCGCGGCTGCGCAGCGAGGATCGCGCGAGCCAGGCAAAACATATCGACCCGCTGTCCGAGGACGACCCTTCGGGCTCGCAGGTGAGCCATACCATTACGAAGACCGCCATGGCCGTGGTTATCGGCATTTTGGTGCTGATTGTGGGCATGCAGATTGGCTACGGCGTGATGCGACGTCTGAATACCGCGAACCTTTCCGAAAGTGTTTCGGTGGATACCGTTTCGACCGCGCTCAAGGGTGGACTTGAATGGGGCAATGGCTTTACGCAGTTCCCGCTCGATTTTACCGTCGACGAGGCAGATGAGCGCACGGGCACGGTTGAGGTGACGGTGCTGGACACGTCTTCTGCCAATGAACTCGAGCTGCTGTCCAACGGTCAGATTCAGGCGGCGGCGCTCGCAACCAACGCCCTGCTCAACGACAAGATCGACCGTGTGGTGTATAACGTTCACGCCTATATCGACGAGGACAGCAGGATCCAGCATGATTCCTTCTTTGGCATGTTTCCTGCTCAGGGGCACCAAAGCGCCATCCTGACGTTCGTTTGGACCAAGAGCTCGTCCAACGCCACGAGTATCGACTGGAAGATGCGCATCGTAAGCATGGACGACACCATTGCCGAGCGCATTCAAAAACAGGTCAACTCGGTTTCATCGCTGATCGAGGACCCGGTGGTGAGCCAGACCAAGATCACGGAGGAGCAGGCCGAGCGCGATCTTGAGCATCGTCTGCACGGTCGAGAGATCTTCCGCGGCGGAAAGCCCGATCGCACGCCGTCCGAGCTGCTGGAGCAGGACAAGCAAAAGTAGTCCGCAGCCACATAGAACGATGCCATCCCGCGTGAGCCGCAAGCCCACGCGGGATGATTTTTCTGGGACGGGGATTAAAAAATCATTCTGTCATGTATGCAGTTGGCGACAAAGCCCTGCTCTCAGAATAATTTTTTAATCCCCGTCCCAGAAAAATCATTATGCACAGGAAGTCATAATTATCATTTTGTAAACAATTCTATGTAATTAATGCCATGGGCGATGCTTGCGGTTAGAATACCGCGAGGCCTAACTACACACCTTTAAGCCGGTCCTGTGAGACCGGGAAGGAGAACTATGGCGAACAACCATATTGCGGGCGCTGCCGCCCGCACCGTCGCGCCCAGCGAGCTGTGCCAGCGTATGCTGGCTAAAACCAGCAAGGGCACCTGCGGTCCCTGCATCTTGTATCTTGAGGATGGGACCATTTTTTATGGCCGTGCATGCGGTGCCGAGGGTACCGCAACCGGCGAGGTCTGCTTTAACACGTCGCTCGAGGGCTACTTTGAGGTCATGACCGACCCGAGCTATGCCGGCCAAATCGTAACCATGACCTATCCGCAGATCGGCAACTACGGCATTGACGAGACCGATGTCCAGTCGGCCTTCCCCGGCGATACCGCTCGCCCCGCGAGCGCTCCCGCCATGCGCGGCATGGTCGTCCACGACATGTGCGCCACGCCTTCTAACTGGCGCTCGACCGTCAGCGTGCCGGAGTACCTGCGTGCACACGGCATCGTCGCTATCGAGGGCGTCGACACCCGCGCTCTCGTGCGCCACCTGCGCGACAACGGTTCCAAGATGGGCATAATCTCGACGGAGATCTTTGACGTCGACGAGCTTGCCGAGCGCCTGTCCGCCGCGCCTACGCTGGTCGGCGAGAACCTGGTCAAGACCGTGAGCTGCCCTGAGCCCCACGCTTTTGCCGCGAGCGACCTGCCCGCTACGCATGACTTTGCGCTTGCCCCTGTCGCTCCTGCCCGCCACAAAGTGGTCGCCTACGACTGCGGTGTCAAGCGCGGCATCCTGGAGGGCCTGGTTCGTGCTGGCTGCAACCTCACCGTCGTGCCGTGGGATACACCCGCGCGTCAGGTGCTCGACATGAATCCCGATGGCGTCTTTTTGTCCAACGGCCCCGGCGACCCCGATGCCGTGGTGGAGACCTACGAGCAGGTGCAGCAGCTGATCGGCAAGGTGCCGGTTTTTGGCATCTGCCTTGGTCACCAGATGATCAGCTTGGCGTGCGGCGCCCAGATGGAAAAGCTCAAATTCGGTCACCGTGGTGGCAACCAGCCGGTTATGAATCTGGTCAGCCGCCGTGTGGAGATCACCGCGCAAAACCACGGCTTTGGCCTGTTGTTCCCCAGCTTGGGCAAGCTTGTCCCCGAGCTTTCGGGCGGCGAGACCGAGCACGCGGCCGATGACGATCTGCGCGTCTGGGTGCGCCGCGGTATCGCGCCGGTCGTGATGAACGAGCGTTTCGGCCGCATTCGCCTGACGCATGTGAATCTCAATGACGGCACCGCCGAGGGCATTCAGCTGCTCGATGCGCCGTGCTTCTCGGTCCAGTACCATCCCGAGGCATCGCCCGGCCCCACCGATGCTCACTATCTCTTTACCGCCTTTACGCGACTCATGGACGGCGAGGAGAACTATCTGGACATCGATACCGCCAAGGACCGCCTTGCCGGCTGGAATTTCGCCGATAGTGGTTCCGCCGTTCTACCGAACGGCGGACCTGTCGACGCTGCGGCTGCATCTGGCACATCATCTTGCCGTTCTGCTTCGGACGCGCGGGCATAAGCCCAGCGCGCCCTCGCATCACGGCAACCTGATGCACCAGCTGCACCCTCGCTGACTTTTCCAAAACATTGAGTCAGCCTCTCTAGGAGGTTTTAAACATGCCTAAACGTACCGACATCAAGCGCATCCTCGTCATTGGCTCGGGCCCCATCGTCATTGGCCAGGCCTGCGAGTTCGATTACTCCGGCGCCCAGGCCTGCAAGGTGCTCAAGGAGGATGGCTTTGAGGTCATCCTGGTCAACTCCAACCCGGCGACCATCATGACCGATCCGGGCTTGGCCGACCGCACCTATGTCGAGCCCATCACCGCCGAATTTATCGAGCGCGTGATCAAGAAGGAGCGCCCGGATGCGCTGCTGCCCACGCTGGGCGGCCAGACCGGTCTGAATGCCGCCGTCGAGCTGGCAAAGGACGGCACACTCGACAAGTACGGCGTCGAGATGATCGGCTGTGACCTTGCCGCCATCGAGCGCGGTGAGGACCGCAAGCTCTTTAACGAGGCCATGGCCGAGATCGGCCTGGAGGTCGCGCGCTCGGGCTATGCCTACAGCGTGGCTGACGCCGAGGCCATCGCCGAGCGTGTGGGCTATCCCTGCGTGCTGCGTCCGAGCTTTACCTTGGGCGGCGCCGGTGGTGGCATCGCGCATACTCACGAGGAACTCGTCTCCATCGTGAGCCAGGGCCTTGAACTCTCGCCTGCCCATGAGGTGCTGGTCGAGGAATCCATCGAGGGTTGGAAAGAGTACGAGATGGAGGTTATGCGCGACCACGCCGGCAACGGCATCATCGTGTGCTCCATCGAGAACCTCGACCCCATGGGCGTGCATACCGGTGACTCCATCACCGTGGCGCCGGCGCAGACCCTCTCCGACCTTGAGTATCAGCGCATGCGTGTTGCCTCGCTCGCTATCTTGGAGAAGATCGGCGTCGAGACCGGTGGCTCTAACGTGCAGTTTGCCGTGAACCCCAACACCGGTCGTTTGATCGTCATCGAGATGAACCCACGCGTGAGCCGTTCGTCCGCGCTGGCCTCCAAGGCCACGGGCTTCCCCATCGCTAAGGCCGCCGCGCGCCTGGCTGTGGGCTATACGCTCGACGAGATTGTCAACGACATCACCAAGGCCACACCCGCCTGCTTTGAGCCCACGATTGACTACTGCGTCGTTAAGGTGCCGCGCTTTGCCTTCGAGAAGTTCAAGGGTACCGACCCCACGCTCACCACGCGCATGAAGGCCGTGGGCGAGATCATGGCGATCGGCCGCACCTTTGAGGAGGCCTTCGGCAAGGCCATGCGTTCGCTGGAGGACGGTCACCAGGGTATCTGCGCCGGTGGCAAGGAAGGCGCCGACAAACTGAGCGACGATGAGCTCACTCAGGCCGTGGCAACCCCGACTGAGCACCGCATCTTCTTTGTGGTCGAGGCCCTGCGCCGCGGCTGGGATGTCGCGCGTATCCATGCCATCTGCGGCATCGACCCGTGGTACCTCAACCGCATCAACGACATGGTGCGGGTCCAGGAGAGCGTCCGCGGCCTGCGTGTGGAGGACATTGACGCCGACGCGATGCGCCTGCTCAAGCAGTATGGTACGAGCGATGCCGAGATTGCCGCGCTGACCGGCTCGGATGAGCGTTTTGTTCGCGCTTACCGTAAGGGTCTGGGCGTGGTTCCCAGCATGAAGACGGTCGACACCTGCGCCGCCGAGTTCTCGAGTGCCACGGAATACCACTATAAGACCTACGAGAACATTTACCGCACGAGCCCGATCGCCAAGAAGTGCGTTGCCCCCGACGAGACCACGCCGGCAAGCAAGCCCAAGGCGATGATTCTGGGTGCCGGTCCCAACCGTATCGGCCAGGGTATCGAGTTTGACTACTGCTGCGTGCATGCGAGCTACGCGCTGGCGGCCCGCGGCTTCGAGACCATCATGGTCAACTGCAACCCCGAGACCGTCTCGACTGACTACGACACATCCGACCGCCTGTACTTTGAGCCGCTCACCTACGAGGACGTCATGGACGTCATTGACGTTGAGCGTCCTGACGGCGTCGTGGTGACGCTCGGCGGCCAGACTCCGCTTGAGCTGGCGCGCATGCTCGAGGAGAGTGGCGTCAACATCATGGGCACCAAGCCCGATGCCATCGACTTTGCCGAGGACCGCGAGCGCTTCGCCGCTCTGCTCGACAAGCTGGGCATTATGTATCCGCCGGCGGGCCAGGCCACCTCGTTTGAGGAGGCCGAGGCCGTGGCCGCGCACATTGGCTACCCGCTGCTGGTGCGTCCGAGCTATGTGCTGGGCGGTCGCGGCATGATGATCGCCTACGATGCCGAGCATCTGCGCGATTACATGGCCGAGGCTGCGCGCATTAGCCCCGACTACCCGGTGTACCTCGATCGCTTCCTGGAGGGTGCAATCGAGTCCGACGTCGACGCCCTGTGCGACGGCGAGGAGGTCTACATCGGCGGCATCCTGGAGCATATCGAGGAGGCCGGTATCCACTCCGGTGACTCTGCGACCTGCATTCCGCCGTTCAGCTTTAGCGAGAGCCTGCAGGCGAAGCTTCGCGAGACCACGCGCCGCATCGCGATGGCGCTGGGAGTCCGCGGCCTGGTAAACGTGCAGTATGCCATCAAGGGCGAGACTGTTTACGTGATCGAGGCCAACCCGCGCGCCAGCCGTACCGTGCCGTTCATCTCCAAAGCCACTGGCGTGCCGCTGGCCAAGTGCGCGGCGCGTATCATGGCGGGCGATTCTATCGCCAGTCTTGGCCTGCCGAGCGACGAGCGTCAGCTGGATTGGTTCTGCATGAAGGAAGCCGTTATGCCCTGGGGCCGTTTCCCGGGAGCCGACGTTATCCTGGGGCCCGAGATGAAGTCGACGGGCGAGGTCATGGGTATCGCCAAGAGCTATCCCGAGGCATACGCCAAGACGCAGCTGGCGATTGACTACAAGCTGCCCGACCCGAGCGCCGGCAAGGTGTTCATCAGCGTGTGCGACCGTGATAAGCGCCATATCCTTTCGGTCGCCCGCATCCTGCGCTACCTGGGCTTTGACATCTGCTCTACCGAGGGTACGGCGCGCGTGCTGCGCGGAGGCAACGTGACGTGCGAGGTCGTGGAAAAGATCAGCGGCCCGCACGACGGCGAGCGTCCCAACATCGGTGACCTCATCGCCGATGGCAAGATCGCGGTGATCATCAATACGCCGTACGGCCCGGGCTCGCGTGGCGACGGCTATCTGTTGCGCACCGAGGCGGTGCGCCGCGGCGTGACCTGCGTGACCGCGATGTCTGCCGCCAACACGTACGTGAGTGCCATCGAGGCGGTGCGTGAGGACCAGCAGGGTCACGGCAGCGCCAACGACATGGGTATGGACGTCATCGCCCTGCAGGACCTGCCACAGCACACGGTGTAGGTCGAGCTGTCCGGCCGGGGCGGGAGCCGGACACTTTCTCTCGGAAACTGGGCTTCGCGAAGTTTTCCGAGAGAAAGGACCGCCTCCCGCCCCGGCCTGTGGTGACTTGGCTGCACCGTGTGCTGCCGAAGGGGCTTTGTGCGATGACTAGGGCTGAATAAAAAGTGAGTGTGGGCTCCGCCGTTCGTTCGAACGGCGGAGCCCACGTTAATATTTCAGCCAACGTACGTCATGGCAATCCCCGGTAGGTCGCAGGGTGGCGGCTGAGCCTTTCCCTCGGGAAACTTCGCGAAGCCCAGTTCCCGAGAGAAAGA